>JAFMML010000128.1 GCA_017859745.1 Planctomycetota bacterium | reverse complement strand
AGCGTCTCGCCTACCACCCGTGCCCCGGCAAGCGGGTGCGGAGGATGAGGCCCGGTGGCGACCCCAGGCGATCGCGGCGGGCCATGACGCCCGAAGAGGTCGAACGCCTGTTCGCCTACGCCGACGAGCACGGCAGGGGAGCGGTCTACCGGGTCGCCCTGCTGACCGGACTGCGGCGATCGGAGCTCGAGCAACTCCAGTGGCGGGATGTCCGTCTCGACGAGACGACCCCGTGCCTGCGACTTCGGGCGGGGACGACCAAGGCCAAGCGTGCGGACGTCATTCCCCTTCACCGGATCGCTGCCGAGACCCTCGCTCGCCTGCCGGGCCGGAAGACGGGATCTGGAGGGCGGGTGTTCGAGGAGGTCCCTTCGGTGCACCAGCTCTATCGCGATCTCGACGGGGCCGGCATCCAGGCCTGCGACGGGCGTCGGGCGGTGCCGAACGCGGCGGGCGAGGTGGTCGACTTCCACGCGTTCCGGATGACCCTCGGGACGATGCTCGCCAACGCCGGGATGAACGTCCTCCACCTCAAGCGGATCATGCGGCACGCCTCGATCGCGACGACCGACCGGCACTACGCCGGGATGACGCTCGCTGACCTCGGCGAGCAGTTCGGCGTGCTCGGATCCGTCCCCGGGGTGTACAGGATTCTGTCATGTCCTCAGGCACGAGGAGGGGCGAACGGGTGCGACCCCGTGCCGGACCCCGGCCCCTGAACGACGATCGCCTCGCGTTCCCAACCCGTGTCCCATGCGGGAGTTGGCGAAGGGGTGCGAGGCGATGCGACCAAGCGGGTGATGAGATTCGAACTCACGACATTCACGTTGGCAACGTGACGCTCTACCACTGAGCTACACCCGCGTTCGAGGGCGGTCGGAACCGACCTCTTTCCGCCGTGGCGGACCGCGGAGTATACCCCCGGCGAACCGGGCGGCAAGCGGATCCGAGGCTGTCGGGCCTCGGGCGAGCACACCTCGCCATCCTCGACCCGGACATCCCGCACAGGCCGACCGGCTCGCCTCCCGGAAAGGGGCTCTTGTCGCTCGCGGTTCGCTCGGGGGTCGCTCGGGGATCGCTCGGGGAGCAGGTGCGGTTCGCCCTGCCGACGATGGGGTCGGCATCGCGGATCGCTGCCCGCACGCACGTCTTCGCGCCCGCTTCTTCACCGCCTTGCGTTCCGGCCCCCGTTGTTCCGAGTCTGTTGGCAGCGTTGGAGCGGGTTCACCACCTCGACCGATAACGAACCGGTGCGCGTCCGCCCGGAGAGGGTCGACGTGAACGCGATCGATCCGACTCGACCTCGCCCAACTCGCTCCGCCACACGTACTCCGTTCTCCCCCGCGATCGATGGGACCGCGACGCCCCTTCATCCACAGCCTGCTCGGCCGCATGGTCCTCGGTGGCATCGTGCCCGCCGCGGCGACCTTCGTCGTGGTGCTGGTGATCGCGGGCTGGCGCTCCTTCGACTCGCTGAAGCGCGATCGCGTCGAGATTCTGCTCGAGTCCGCCGAGAGCGCCGCGATGACGATCGACGCGCAGAACCTCGCGCTGGTCTCGATCGGGCGCACCGTCGCCGACGCCGCCGGCGCCTCGCTGCTGGGCCGACGTCCCGAGTCGATCGCCTTCCTGAAGGAAGTGCTGCGTCGCAACCCCGAGATCGTGGGCATCTGCTTCGGCTACGAAACGGACGCGGACGGTCTCGACGCCGCATCGGTCGGCGACCCCGCGTTGGCCGGCGCGATCGACGAGCACGGTCGCTTCATCCCCTACGTCAAGCGAGACCCGTCCTCGCCAGAGGGCCTCCTCGTCGAGAACCTGATCGACATCGACGACCCCGCGACCTTCTGGTACGCCGAGCCGAAGCGACTCGCCGCCGAGGGTCGGATCGAACCGGTCATCACCATGCCCTACGAGTACTCGGGCATCGACCTGATCGAACAGATGAACGCGATCGTCGTCGACGGCGAGTTCAAGGGCGTGGTCGGCGTCGATCGCAGCCTCGAACGAATCGGCCGGGCCGTCGAGTCCGCGGTCGACGGTCTCCAAGGCGACGCGTTCCTGCTGACGCGGGGCCTCTTCGTCGCGGCGACCACCGACGCCGCGCTCCCGAAGGCCACTCGGGCCCGGGACCGCCTGCAGACCACTCGAGTCGCGGACTCGCCCTATGCCGATCTCTACAAGCGGTTGGTCGCGGACCGCCGGACTCGATTCGTCGCCGAGGCGATGGACCCGGTGCTCGGCGAGATGTGCTTCTATGCGGTGGCGACCGTGCCGACGGGCGACTGGACCCTGGTGGTTCGCCTCCCGCGATCGGTGTTGCTGGCCCCGGTGCTCGCGGCGGCCGGCGGGAATGCGATCGTCGCCGCGGCGGGCCTGTCCATCGTGGTCGGACTGCTTGTGACCATCGCCCGACGCATGAGCCGTCGCATCGGAATGTCGCTCGAGGCGCTCGAACGGATCGCCGGCGGCGATCTCGGCGCCGAGGTGCCGCAGACCAACGCCCGCGACGAGACCGGCGATCTCTGCCGCGGCGTCGGACGCATGCGCGACGGCCTGCGTGCGATGCTCGGCGAGATCCAGGGCGCAGCGCTGCGCCTCGAATCCACCGCCGACGAGGTCGCTGCGGGCAGCCGCAGCCAATCCGAGACCGCGTCGACGTTCGGCGCCAGCGTGTCGCAGATCGCCGCCGCGAGCCGCGAGATCGCCGCGACCGCCGAGGAGCTTCGGGGATCCATGGAACGGGTCGACGAGGCCGCCTCGGACACCGCCGAGCGAGCCTCGTCGGGACGGGACGATCTCGAGCGGATGCAGCGGTCGATGGGATCGCTCGAGGAGGGCACGCGGTCGGTGGGCACGCGGCTTTCCGCGATCGACGAGAAGGCCGATGCGATCGGCGAGGTCGTGGTCGCCATCAACAAGGTCGCCGAGCAGACCAACCTGCTGTCGGTGAACGCGGCGCTCGAGGCGGAGAAGGCGGGCGAGTTCGGCGTCGGCTTCATGGTGGTCGCACGGGAGATCCGGCGCCTCGCCGACCAGACCGCCGAAGCGACCCTCGACATCGAACGCATGGTTCGGCAGATGCAGGAGGCCGTCGCCGACGGCGTCGCCGAGATGGGCCGCTTCGATCGGCGGGTGCAGGACGGCGTGGCCGAGGCGTCGCGCCTCGCCAGCGAGATGGGGCGGATGATCGATCGGGTCCGGCAGGGCAGCGACGAGGTCGGCCAGGTGCGGGACGGCATGGAGAGCCAGTCGCAGGGCGCGGTTCAGATCAACGACTCGATCTCGAGCCTCGCGGTCGGGGCCCAGCAGGCCCGCGACTCCGCGGTCGAGTTCAGCGCCGCCGCCGGCGAGCTGCAGGCGGCCCTCAAGACCCTGTGCGACGCGGTGTCGCGGTTCGAGGTGGGTGCCGAGGCGGGTTGAGGGGGACGCTCACACCGTGCAGGCGACCACGCCCTCGCGCAGCGCCGCGGCGGCGTCGCCCCTC
>JAFMML010000127.1 GCA_017859745.1 Planctomycetota bacterium | reverse complement strand
GCGGGAGTGGTGGTGGCTGGTTGGGCCGACGGTGATCGCTCTTGGACTTGCGATGGTGTCCACGCCGGTGCCGGTGCGGGTCGGGTTCGCACTCGCTCAACGCGATCTCGAACGGATTCGCGAGGAGTTCGGTGCGGGGACGCTCGCGCCGCCGGCCACCGCGGGCTGGTACGAGATCGGCAAGGGCACGCGTTCGTTCCTGATCATCGAGTCGCAAGTGTTCAGCGACGGCCGAGAACGCATGGCCATCGTCAACGTGATCGACGAGTCGGAACTCTCGGCCGATCCCGACCTCGCGGCTCGGGTCCGTGCGGCCGTCGAGGATCCGTCGGCCCTGGTGCGACCCGGCTCGATGCTGTCCAAGGGTCAGCGGGTCGTCGAGTCGATCCGGTTCGCGATCGAGGACAGTGGTTTCCTCGACGCAGGATTCTGGGGGTGGATCGAGGACGGCCCCGCCGAACTCCGCGGTTTCGACATGTCGTGGCGGCGGGTCTCGGGCCACTGGTACGCGATGCGGGAGACCTGGTAGCGAAACCTGGAAAGCGAAACCTGGTAGCGAGAACTGTTAGCGAGACCTGATAGCGCCAGCTGGTCGCGAGAGCCGGTTGCGAGAACCGATCGGGAGATCCGGTGGGCAGGCCTGGTGGGTAGACCTCGCGGTTGGACCTGGTGAGCAGAGCTGGTGGGCCCGTGCGCGCGTGAATGGGGTCGGAGAATCCGTTGGCGGCCGCCGGTCTTGGGAGTCCGACCGGGCCCTCATCGGGCCCCGGGGGGATCCCGCAACGATTCGAGCCCGGGCGGACGTCCACCGTCGACCGGACGGCGTTCGCCGCATCGGCCTGGAGGCGAGGGCAAACTGTTTCGGTTCGGCGCTCGCTTCTTCGAGTTCCTGAGCTAGCCTCCGAGGGCCCGCCTGAACACATCGGAATGGTGACCGTGGCGTGCCCGATCGGTACTTTGCGAATCGGCGAATCGGCGACTCGGCGACTCGGCGACACGCCCTGATGTGGACTCGTTCAGACAATCGCATCCAGCCGGACGTTTCCAGCCGGACGTTTCCAGCCAGACGTCTCCAGTCGGACGCCTTGAGGCGGACGCAGTCAGGAGCAACATCGTGTCGAGAAGGAATCCCGTCCCGTCGTGCCGCGTCGGAGCGCGGCATCCCCATGTCGGGTGGATCGCTTCGGCGGCGACTCGCCTCGCCTCACTGAGCCTTGCCTCCCGGGGCCTTGCCGCACTGGTCGGGGGCGTCGTCTTGGTCGCCGGCATTCACTCGCTTCCCGACGCCGAGGCCTCGGCCTCGCCGGCCTCCTCGAGTGGCGAGACGACGCGCTACAACATCCTCTTCGTCATCCTCGACGACGTCGGGGCCGATCAGTTTCGCCTGACCAACCCCATTGGTGCCGGATTGGCGTCCACACCGACGTGCGACGCCATCGCGGATCAGGGCGTGACCTTCACCAACTTCTGGACGATGCCGGAGTGCTCCCCGAGCCGCACCTGCTTCTTCACGGGCCGGTACCCGATGCGGACCAACGTCGGATCGCCGCTCACCCCGGCGACGCTGGCCCAGTCGCAGTGCTCGCCGTTCGAGGTGACCACGCCGAGGATCCTCGAGCCCGCAGGCTATCGAACCGCGCTCTTCGGCAAGTTCCATCTGGCACAGAACGAGAACAACCCGGCCGGCTTCGGGGCCCCTGCGTCGCTGGGATTCGACCACTTCGACGGGACCATGCTGGGCGGGCCGCCGTTCATCGACACGACGGTCTTCGGTCAGGTCGCCGAAGGCACCTACAGCTGCGGCTATCCCACGCTTCCCGACGGTGGCACGACCACGGGAGCCTGCGGCTTCGAGAACGGAGACTGCGTCGCGGGACTCGACGCGGTCGACTGCCTGGCGATGGGTGGCGTCCCGCTGGTGTCGCCCGACGGCTCGGTGGTGACCGATTGCGACGGCTTCGATCCCGGTTCGATCGACTGGTGCAACAAGAACGCGTACTACGCGTGGCCGCGCACCGTCAACATCGACGGCAAGGTCTTCCCGCCCACCTCGGGTTCCTGCGGCGACGGAGTCTCGACCCCCGATCGAATCTACTGCGATGGGCAGCAGGCGACGTTGGCGACCGAGTTCATCCTCGACGCCCGCGCCGACGGCGTGCCGTGGATGTGCACGCTGTCCTTCACGGGCGACCACGACCCTTGGCAGATGCCGCCCGCGGAGCTGCTGCCGGAAGGGTCGGGATGGCCGGAGGGGGTGGCGATGGACTGCGAGGATCTCGACGCGCAGCGCATCCTGTCCAATCTCATCATCGAGTCGATGGACTTCCAGGTCCGCAACCTGTTGCTCCAGACCGGCCTCGCGACGCTGGAGAAGGGAGAGCTCGTCGTCACGGCGCCGGACACCGCCATCGTCGTCGTCGGCGACAACGGTTCCTTCCTGAACACCGTTCGACTCCCCTTCAATCCGCTTCGCGCGAAGGCCACCTGCTGGCAGACCGGGGTGCTCGCGCCGATGATCGTGGCGGGCGGCCCGACGATGCTGCCGGGTCGCACCGTCGGCGAGATGGTCAACTGCGTGGACCTGTTCGAGCTGTGGGGCGAGCTTGCCGGGATCGACGTCCGCGCCGAGGTGCCGCCCGCGCGGATCCTCGACTCGGCGCCGGTGCTGCCCTATCTGAACGATGCCTCGGCGGTTCCGTCGCGCGAGCACAACTTCTCGGAGTACCTCGAACCGGAGCTCGACACGATCTGCTACCCGTGCGTGATCTCCGCCGGCGGAGACGGGAAGGGCGGAACCCAGATCTGCACCGACACGATCCTCTCCAGCAAGGAGCTCTGCGAGGCGCAAGGAGGGGTGTGGTACGGGCCTGGCGGCGACTACTGCTCGGGCGAGGACTGTCCCGCCACCTGCTGCGACCTCAAGGACGAGGGCGTGGCCATCTCGAAGATCCTGTTCGCCAGCCAGCGCACGATCACCGACGGGCGATGGAAGCTGGTGCAGAACGACCTCGAGGCGTGCGACGAATCCGACTGCGAGTTCGAGTTGTACGACCTGCCGGACTGCCCGTTCGCCGACGAGCTGTTCGGCCGCGGGATCGACAACGACGGCCTGGCGGGCTGCAACAAGATGCGTCCCAACTGCCAGCCGCCGATCGAGCCGGAGGCGCTCGAGGCGTACCTGCGACTTCGGAAGGAACTCGAGGCGCTTCGGGCAAGCGCGGCTCCGTGCGTGGGCGACATCGATCTCGATGGCGAGGTCGGGCCTTCCGATCTGTCCGCGATGCTGGGATGGTGGGGGCAGTCGAGCACGGCCGATCTCAACAACGACGGCACCACCGACGGCGCCGATCTGCCGTTGCTGCTCGCCAACTGGGGCGTGTGCACGCCCTGAGTCGGGCTCGGGCGGGGCCTCTCGCCACGAACGCGGTCCCTCGGGTCAGGGGCCAGCGGCGCCGCTCGACCGAATCCGCATCTTCCGCCATCGAACTTCGAGCGGGT
>JAFMML010000023.1:6490-46672 GCA_017859745.1 Planctomycetota bacterium | reverse complement strand
GGTCGACGGGTGGATCTCTGACCTCGTTCTCCGACGTCGAGACCGCCAACCGATCGAGGGCGCACCGCCCGGCGTGCTTCGACGCCACCTCCCCGGCAGCCTTCCGCTGCACACTTCAAGGACGCTCGATGTCTCCGACCCGCACCATCGTCTCCGTCGCCGTCGTGGCGTTCGTCTCGCTGGCCACCGCCTGCAACGCGCCCAGGCACTACGACGTCTCCCCGCAGAACACGAACGCCCGGACCACCATGGTCCTCTTCAACGCACCGCCGATGATCGACGTGCTCGACGTGGGCTTTCCCGGCGCGAGTGCCGGAGACACCGTGGTCTGGCACGCCCCGCTGACCACATCCCGGGGCGATCTCTCGACCGAAGTGGGACTCGCCATCGGCACCATGACGAGGGTGCGGGTCGGCCAGCCGGCCCTGCCCGGTGAAGACGGCGCTCGCGATCACCGCGCGACGTCCGTCGAGTTCGGCTGGCACGAGTCGCCGGACTCGATGGTGATTCTCGGCGGACATCCCTACGCCGCCGGCGCCGTGGAGTCGGACGTCGCCATCCTGCGGGCGATCGTCGGCGGCACCGGCCGCTTCATCGGGGCCCGCGGCGAGATGACCTCGACGCCTCTCGGCGACGGCTGGTACGAGCACCGCATCGTGCTGGTCGACTGATCGAACGACCGACGAGGCCTCCGCTCAGCGGCGTCCCGCGAAGGCCTTGCCGGCTCGCGTGTTCTTTCGGCTGCGACCCGCTCGGCCCATGCCTTCGCGACGCCCGTCGGCAGACGACGTGGGAGCGTCCGAACGCTTGCCGCGCCCCGAACCGGACGAACGACCGGCAGCACCGGCGCGACTCGATCCACCGGACCGACGCGCCCGGCCGCCGTGTCCCGCGTGCCCGCCTCGGCCGCGGCTCCCGCCCCGTCCCCCCGACCGCGAGGGCGGGGCCGCCTCGGCGGGACCGTCCGTCGGACGAGCGTCCTCCGGCATCGCCGCGGGCAGCTCGGCCCGGGGAATCGAGAGCTTGACGAGTCGCTCGATCGCCTTCAGCAGTCCCCGCTCCTGCGCGTCGCAGAAGGAGATGGCGATCCCCGACGCGCCGGCGCGGGCGGTGCGCCCGATGCGGTGGACGTACGCCTCCGGTTCCATCGGCAGGTCGTAGTTGAAGACGTGGGTGACGCCGTCGACGTCGAGGCCGCGCGCCGCGATGTCGGTCGCAACGAGCACCGGCGACCGACCGCTCTTGAACGCATCGAGGGCCTGGGTCCGCTGGTTCTGACTGCGGTTGCCGTGGATCGCGCCGGCGGAGACGCCGGCGGCGCGAAGCTGGCGGACGACCTTGTCGGCGCCGTGCTTGGTCCGTGTGAAGACGAGGGCCAGATCGACCGGCTCCTCCTCGAAGAGCTGCAGCAGCAACGTGGTCTTGTGTCGCTTCGCGACGCCGTAGACCCGCTGGGCGATGCGGTCGACGGTGGTCGCGACCGGCGTCACCTCGACCCGCACGGGGTCGTGCAGAAGCTGCCCGGCCAGCGATTCGATCTCCGTCGGCATCGTCGCCGAGAAGAGCAGCGTCTGGCGGCGCCGCGGCAGGGCTCCGGCGATTCGACGGATCGGTTCGATGAAGCCCATGTCGAGCATGCGGTCGGCCTCGTCGAGGACGAAGGTGTCGACGCCGCCGAGGTCGATGAGGCCCTGCCCGAGCAGGTCGATGAGTCGTCCCGGCGTCGCGACGAGGATGTCGAGACCTCGCTTGATCGCGGCGACCTGCGGGTGCTGCCCGACGCCGCCGAAGATCACGGTGCCCCGCACGGGAAGGCTGCGACCGTAGGTGGCGAAGCTCTCGCCGATCTGGGCGGCGAGTTCGCGCGTGGGCGACAGCACCAGCACCCGAGGGCGTCGGCCCTTCGGCGGACGGGCGTTGGGCATGGCGTTGGCGACGAGGCGATGCAGGATCGGGAGGGCGAACGCCGCCGTCTTGCCGGTGCCGGTCTGGGCGATGCCGAGGAGATCGTGGCCTTCGCGAGCCGGCGGGATCGCCTTGGCCTGAATGGGCGTCGGTGTCCTGTAGCCCTCCTCGGCGAGGGTCCGGACGAGCGTGGGATGAAGCGAGAGCGAAGCGAACGCCGAGGCGTCGGCGACGACGGGGGCGCCTTGGGGCGCGGGATCGAGGGTCTTCACGTGGTCGATGGGCCTTCCGACGGCGGCAGGGATCGGGTGCCGCAGTCGCTTGAATCGATCCGACGACGGCGAACGCCTGGGCGTCGCGGCCGTGGAGGATCGAGGGCGGGGTCGCCGGGGCCGCATGGGGAAGGCCGTGGGCCTGCCGAGCGGGTCGGGGATCGCCAGATGGCACGCGGGCGGCCGCTTCCGATGCGAAGCCCGCGTTGCCGGCGTGGTCCCAGAGGTTCGTCGGGCACGTCTTGCCCGAGCTGAGGTCACCGGCGGGGTGCGGAACAGTAGCGAGGTCGGCATCAAAAGGCGAATGGCGGCGGCGCGGCATGTTTCGACTCCCGGCCGCCCGGCCGCCGGAGGGCCTCCGGGATCGGCCGGGGCGGTACCGTTTGGCGGACTTCGACCCATCCCCACGCCTGAACCGATGCCGACGAATGCCGATCCACCCCGCCCCTCCGGCGTCGTCGCCGACCTTGCCGCGGCGCTGCGAGTCGGCGACCACCCACGGCTCCTGGCCCGCATGGCGTCGGGCTGGGCGGTGCTGAACGAACGGCAGCCCTCTCCCCTCCGAGTCTGCGCGATGCTCGTGCCGGACCCGGTGGTCGCCTCGATCAACGACCTCGACGAAGTCGGACGCGCCGCGTTCTCGAGCGACCTGCTTCGGATCGGCGACGCCCTTCTGGCCGCGACCGGCGCCGAGCGGATCAACTACCTCGTCCTCTGCAACCAGGCACCCGAACTCCACGGTCACGCGATCCCCCGGTTCGCGGACGAGGATCCATCCCAACGCCGCCTCGGCCCCTTCGAGGCCTACGACTTCGCGGCGGCACCGCTCGGAGACGTGCACACGCTGCCGCGCGATCTCGTCCTCGCGGTGCGTCGTGGTCTCGGAGCGACGATCGCATGAACGACGTCCGCACACGCCCAAATGCGTTGACGCAGGCGCTGGTGCTCCCGGCGTGCATCGTGTTCTCGATGGCGGCGGCGACGTCCGGCGCGTTCTGGCCCCCGGACGCGTGGTACTTCCAGATCGAGAGACCGTCGTGGACGCCACCCGGTTGGCTGTTCGGACCGGTGTGGACCACGCTCTACGTCCTGATCGGGGTGTCGCTCTGGCGAGTGTGGCGAACCGGCGGCCTTCGGCGCGATCGCACGGCGCTCGGACTCTTCCTGGCCCAATGGACCCTGAACCTCGCCTGGACGGGGCTCTTCTTCGGCCTGCACGCGCCGGGCATCGCCCTCGTCGAGATCGTGCTGCTGGCGGCCCTGATCCTCGCGACGATCGTCCGCTTCCACCACCACGACCGCCTCGCCGCATGGCTGCTGACGCCCTACCTCGCGTGGGTCTGCTTCGCGACGGTGCTGAACGCGGCCTTCTGGTGGCTCAATCGGGCGTAGCGTCGGCGACGGCGCTCGGGTACGCCGCACCGCACTCCGGACACCGATCGCCACCGCCCAGACGGGAGTAGCCGCAGCCGGCGCAGGCGCCGACCGACCAGGCCTCGCGACGGCGCCGGGTCAGCAGCAGCAGCGCCCACGGTCCGCACATCCAGAGGAGCATCGCGACTCCGCCGCAAAGACCCATGAACGTGGCGGCTCCACAGAAGCAGTCCAACCGCTTGCGAAGCATCACGTAGAGCGGAACCATCAGGATCGACTCGACGACGGTGGCCGCGAACACCAGGCGCACCAGCCGGTCGAGGCCCCGCGGATCCCGGGACCGACCGGCTCGGCGCAGCAGCCAGCACCAGATCCCCCCCGCGATCGTCCAGACCGCGAGCAGCACGGCGAACCACTCCCACGCATCCTGTCTGGCGACGGAGGTCTTGAAGAACTCGTCCGTGAACTCGATGACGCCGTAGACGATCATCGCCGTCGAAAGCCCCGCGATGCCGGCGGCCCCGACCACGCTGACCCGCAGGGGCCACCCGTTGGGACGAATCCGCAGCGGACCGACCAGCGGGACCAGCAGCATCGTCTGCAGGACCGCCATGGTGGTCACGACGAAGAACAGGACCGGCGTCTCGACCACCAGCAGCGAAGAGTCCACGATCCACTCGAGTCCCGCCACGGCGCCCACGGGCATCGCGGTGGACTCCCCGTGCCACGGCTGCGCGGACTTGTCGAGAAGGGACACGAGGACGATCGCCACGCCCAACGCCAGCGTGCCCACCGTCCAACTCGCCGCGAAGAACCCCGCCAACACCACCCCGCGACGCCAGAGCCGGCCGTCCGCGTCGGGGGCCGGGTCGCGTGCCGGGTGGTGAATGCGTGAAACGGACATGAACCGACTCCTCGCATGTTCGCGACGAAGGCGTTCTCACACCGACGCCGATCCGGATCGGCCTGGATCCGGACAACTCTGCAACGGTCGGCCGATTCCGGCAACCGTCCCGGCCCGGCTGTGGTTCAATGACGACATGAACATCCTCTCTCTCATGGTCTCGGCCTCACTGGTCTCGGCCTCACTGGCCTCGACCGCGCTGATCTCGACCGCTGGGGCCGCCCCGCCGATCCCCGACGAGTGGTTCTACTCGGGCAAGGATCGCCCCGCCGCCCTCAAGGGCCTCGAAGGCAAGCCCGCACCCGCCCTGGCGACCGATTCCTGGATCGGCGAGGAGGTCGATCTCGCCGCGGCCAAGGGCAAGGTGGTCGTGGTCGACTTCTGGGCGACCTGGTGCGGCCCCTGCATGCGGGCGATTCCGGAGAACGTCGAGCTCGTCGAGAAGCACGGACCGGAGGCGGGCGGCGACCTCGTCTTCATCGGGGTGCACGACGCCAACAACGGTTGGGACCGCGCCGCCGACGTCGTGCGCGACAAGAAGATCAACTACCCCGTCACCCGCGACAAGACCGGCGGCACCAGCGCCAAGAACTACAAGCTGCAGTTCTGGCCGACCTACGTGGTGATCGATCGCGAAGGCATGGTCCGGGCCGCGGGTCTGATGCCGCAACACGTCAAGGGCGTGGTCGAGATGCTGCTTGCCGAAGCCGCGCCCGCGGGCGCGGCCGGCGGAGGGCTGGCCGAGGCGTTCTTCCTCGGGGGCGGCGATCGTCCCGCCTCGCTCAAGCGTGCCGAAGGCAAGGCGATGCCGGCCCTCGCGGCGCAGGCATGGTCCGGAGATCCGATGGACGCCGAGGCGTTC
Organism: Planctomycetota bacterium; assembly: GCA_017859745.1. Taxonomy (GTDB): domain Bacteria; phylum Planctomycetota; class Phycisphaerae; order Phycisphaerales; family SM1A02; genus VGXO01. Next base: position 41,355 of record JAFMML010000023.1, on the reverse strand, counting down.
GGGGGGATGCCGGTGGTGCTGCACTTCACCCGCCCCGGCGGGCGTCTCGTGACCGAGGAGTTGGCGGCGATCACGGAGCTGCGTGAACGGTTCGGCCCGGAGGGTGTCGTCGTCCTCGGCGTCTGCGACGCCAACGCCGACTTCGCGGCGATGCAGGCGGCGGCCCGGTCGGCGGCAGGCGCCCTCACGAAGGCCCGCGCCGAGCAGGATCCCGGGGCGACGGCGGCCACGCCGCTTCCGCTTGCCCACGACGCTCTTCCCGAGAGCGACGGCGAAGCCGACGACCGCCCCCGCCGCGGCCGCACCATGCAGGCCTTCGGCGTCGAGTACCTGCCCGTGACCGTGATCGTCGATCGCAACGGCCGAGTTCGCGGCGCCGGCGTTCGCAGCGGCAAGTTGTCGGAACTCGTCGAGACCCTGCTCGCGGAGGCCGCCCAGTGACTCCAGCCGACTCCAACGCCACCACCGAAGGGACTGGACGGGCCGTCGAGGCCGACACGCCGGAGGCGCCGTTCGTCCGCCACATTCGCCGCGAAGTCGCCCGCACCGTGGTCGGTCAGGAGACGGTCGTCGAGCGGGTCCTGATCGCGCTGCTCACCGGCGGACACCTGCTTCTCGAGGGTGTGCCCGGCATCGCGAAGACCCTGCTCGTGCAGTCGGTCGCGAAGTCGATCGACCTCGCGTTCGCCCGAGTGCAGTTCACCATCGACCTGCTCCCCAGCGACATCGTGGGCAGCGAGATCCTCGAGCAGTCGACCGGCACCTTCCGCATCCACAAGGGACCGATCTTCACCAACCTGCTGCTTGCCGACGAGATCAACCGCGCCTCGCCGAAGGTGCAGTCGGCCCTCCTCGAGGCGATGCAGGAACGCCGCGTCTCGATCGGCGACACCACCCACGATCTGCCGGCGCCGTTCCTGGTGATCGCCACCCAGAACCCCGTCGAGCAGGCGGGCACCTTCGAACTTCCCGAAGCCCAGCTCGACCGCTTCCTGCTTCGGCACCGCTTGACCTATCCCACGCCCGAGGACGAGACCGAAGTGGTCCGTCGCAGCCTCGCCCTCAAGCTGAAGCGACAAGGCGAGGGCGCCGTGCCGATGTCGGCCTTCGACGCGATCGACGATTCGCAGCGCCTGCACCTCGGCGATCTCACCGAGGCGATGTCCGCGGTGCAGGCGGTGCACGTCAGCGACGTCTTCGTCCGGGACTGCGTGGAACTGGTGAACCTGACCCGAACCCACGGCGAGATCGAGCTCGGCTGCAGTCCTCGCGCCGCGATCGCCCTCGTGCACGCCTCGAGGGCGCGGGCGTTCATCCACGGCCGCGACTACGCCATTCCCGAGGACCTCTTCGCACTCGCCGAGGACGTGATGCTCCACCGCATGCGCCTCTCCTACGAGGCCCTCGCCGAAGGCAGGACCTCGGAGGCCGTGCTTTCGGATCTGCTGTCGACCCTCGCCTGAACGCCGTGCCCCTCTCGTTCACCGAACGCTCGACGACCGCTGCCGCCGCCACGACCGGCGCCACGGATCTCGGTCTGCCGCCGCCCGAGCAACTGGCCAGAGGCGACTTCGAGATGGTGATCCGGCGCCTCGCCGACGATCTCGCCTTCGGCAGCGACGCGTCGCGGCTTCTCGGCAGCGGTCTCGAGTACGCGGGAAGCCGCGTCTACGAACCCGGCGATCCGGTGCGGCAACTCGACTGGCGGCGCACCGCCCGCACCGGCGTGGCCCACGTTCGCGAGTACGAGGCCCTCAAGCGGACCGCGGTGCATCTGGTCGTCGACACCAGCGCCTCGATGGCGGTCGGATCGACCGCCCGCACCAAGCACGATCTGGCGGTCTGGATCGCCGCCGCGGTCGGTCTGGTCGCCCTTCGACGCCTCAGCCCGGTGGCGGTGGTGGGAGCCGGCGAACGACGAGTGCCCTCCCTGCCGAGCCTCTCCCGCAGCGACCTGCACGCCGCGCTCGAACCGCTGCGGGCGAAGGCCTTCGACGAGCGGACCTCGCTCGCGGAGCAGCTCGACCTCGCGACGACCCGTGCCGAACGGTCGGGCGTCTTCATGGTGATCAGCGACCTGCACGATCCCGCGGCGCTCGCGGCGATTCGCCGAACCAGTCGCGGCCACGACTGCGCGGTGGTGCATCTGGTCGATCCCGCCGAACACGCCCCGCTGCGAGCGGGCGTGCTGCGGGCCCGCGAGGCCGAGACCGGTCGGACGTTCATCGCCTCGGGACGCCGTGCCCTCGTCGACCTCGAACGCACCCGCGGCGACCTGCTGCGTTCCGGCGCCGACGTGCTGCGCCTCGTCGTCGATCGCCCGTTCATTCCCCCATTGCGCCGGTTCCTCGCCGCCCGCGGCGCCAGTCGAAGGGGGCGCGGATGACGCCGCGAGTCCTCGCTGCGACGCTGCTGCTTGCGATCGCCTGCGCGCCTTCGCCGCCGGCGACCGGTGCGCAGACCACGCCATCGGCCACGCAGGCGACGAGAGTCCCCCGCGGCACGATCGCCACCATCGAGGTCGAGCATCCTGCAGGGCCGCTTCGTGCCAAGGCGCTCCGCGACGGCAACGCGCCGATCCTCGTTCGCGTCGCGCCGCTCGGCGGGCCTCGCCACCGGCATCGCGTGGAGTATCTCGGGGTCGTCGAGGGCGAGTTCGATCTGCTTCCACTGCTCGAGCAGGCCGACGGGCGACCGCCGGAAGGCCTGCCGCCGATGCCGGTCGAGATCTACACGCAGCTGCCGCCGAACCCCACGACCGATCTCTACGGCCTGCCCGAACCGACGCTTGGATTCGAGGGTCGCTACCGAGCCGCACTGTGGGTCTTGGGCCTCGTCTGGCTCGCGGTGCCGGTCGTCGCGATCTCGCGAAGACTGCTTCGCCGACCGCCCCCGGCCCCCGCGCCGGAGCCGCCGCCGCCCTCGCCGCTCGAGCGGGTGCGAACCCTGCTCGAGGAGGCGAAGGCACGACCGCTCGACGTCGCGGAGCGGGGTCGGTTCGAACTGCTGCTCCTTCAGGCCCTGCGCGACGCGGCTCCCGGCGCGGGCGATCTCGCCGAAGCGACCGCCCGGCTCAGAAGGGAGCCCGCCTCCGCCTCGGTCGTTCGGGCGGTCGAGCGGTGGCTTCACGTCGCCGACGGCGAGCGCCGTCGCGACGAGGCGCTCGATCGCGTCACCGGCGCCGTGCGCACGGAGACCCGGCCGTGACGTTCCTGCATCCCTGGGTCCTGCTGCTGCTCGCGATTCCGGTGCTGCTTGCGTGGACCGCGATCTCTCGACGCCCCGGCGTCGTGGTGCCCTTCGACCATGGCCCCGACCCGCCGCCTCGCCGGGCGCTGCAGGCGACGCTGGGGGTCTTCGACATGGTTCCGCTGATGCTGCTCGCCACGGCGATCGTGGTGCTTGCGGGCCCGCAGACGCTGCAGCAGCCGCGTCGCGAACGGTCGCTCACCAACATCCAGATCTGCCTCGACGTCTCCGGCAGCATGACCGGCCGCAACTACGAACTGGCCGCGCAGGCCATCGAGGACTTCACCCGCGCCCGCGAGGGCGACGCGTTCGGACTGACCCTCTTCGGCGTCGAGCAGATCCGCTGGATGCCGCTGACCAAGGACCTTCAGGCGATCCGCGACGCCTTGCCGTTCGCCGATCCGCGCAACCAGCCCTCGCACATGGGCGGCACGATGATCGGCTCGGCGTTGCGCTTCTGCCGCCGCAACATGCTCGCCGAGACCGACTCGGGCGATCGCATGATCGTGCTCGTCTCCGACGGATTCAGCGCCGATCTCGGTGGCGGCGAGGCGTTCGCGATCGGCGAGGAGCTCGCCGACGACGGCATCGTCGTCTACCACGTCCACATCGCCGAAACCGGCGTGCCCGCCGACGTCGAGGATCTCGTCGAAACCACCGGCGGCGAGGCGTTCGCCGCGAGCGACTCCTCGCGCCTCGACGCGATCTTTCGCCACATCGATCGCATGAAGCCCGCCCGCTTCGAACCCGCAGGCACCGTGCCGCTCGACGAGTTCGGTCCGTTCGCGATCGCGGGGCTCGTCCTGCTCGGCCTGCACGGGATCGGTCTCTGCTTCGCGAGGTACACGCCATGGTGACCGAGGCGACGCCCGATCTCCTCGTCGCGATCCTCGCCGGCGCCCTCGCCGCGCTGGTCGTGGCGGCGGCGGAGTGGCGGCATGCCCGACGCGTCTCGCGAGTGGCGAGGCTCGCCTTCGGCCCGGGAGGTCGTCCTGCGGCATGGGCGAGGCTGGCGCCGGCGGCCCGCGTGGCCGGCATGGGGCTGGCGACCTTCGGCGCCGTGGTCCTGCTTCGCTTCGATCCGATCGAGGTCGACACCGAGCCGAATCCCCGCGCTTCGCGGCAACTCCTCGTCGTGCTCGACGTCAGCCCGAGCATGAACCTCGCCGACGCCGGTCCCGGCGAGGAGAAGACGATGCGCGGCGTCTGGGCGGGCAGGGTCCTGCGCGGCATCCTCGACCGTCTCGACATGCAGGACACCCGCGTCGGGATGATCGCCTGCTACACGAAGGCGGTGCCGATGCTGCGCGACTCCACCGACAAGGAACTGATCGCGAACCTCATGGACGGCCTGCCGCTCTACACCGCCTTCACCCCGGGCGAGACCGATCTGCAGGCGGGTCTCGACGCCGCGTACGAGATGGCGATGCCCTGGCCGCGGCGCTCGACGACGCTGGTGGTGATCACCGACGGCGACCTGTCGACGCCGGTGTCGCCCGGGCCGCGTCCGGCCTCGATCGCGGATGCCATCGTGATCGGCGTGGGCGATCCGAACCGCGCCACCACCATCTCCGGCCACGCCTCGCGACAGGATCAGTGGACCCTGAAGTCGCTCGCTGCGAGGCTCGGCGGCATCTACCACCAGGGCAACACCCGGCACCTGCCCCGCGAGATCCTCGACGGACTGACCATGATCGCGCCGCGGGTCGCCGACGCCATCGGCATGCGCGAGCTCGGCCTGTTCGCCTTCGCGATCGGCGCGTCGATGCTCGGCCTCGTCGGTCCGCTGCTCGTCCGGTTCGGCACGCCGAGGGCGTTGCGTCGATCCGCCCAGAACGCCGCTGCCAACGCCGCCGCCGCCGTACCGAGCGTACCGAGCGTACCGAGCGTGGCGATCGCCTCGGGAGGCTCCTCGTGAGTCCGCCGCTCCTTCGACGCGCCGCGTGGACGGCGTGGGCGCTGGTGCCCATCGCGGTGCTCGCGTTCCACTTCGGCCCCGGTCAGGCGGCCCTGAGGCGGGATCGGGCCGCCGCGATCGTCGCCCTCGCCGTCAACGCCGAGCGCGAGGCGATCGAACTGCAGGACCTGGCCTACGAGGCGCATCTGGAGGCGATCGAGGCCCGGGCCGCGGCGTTCGCCGTCGAAGACCCCGTGCGTCGCGCCGCCGCGTCGACCGCCGGCGAGCGTGAAGACGCCGCCGCGACGGTGGCCGAGGCCGCGTGGTCGCGCACCGCGGCGCTGCTGGAGGAGGCCGTGTCCGTGCTCGAGCCTCCCGCGGGTGGAACGATGCCCGGCACCACCACTCGAGAGATCGCCCAACGAGTACGCCTCGCCCGCTCGCGAGCGCTGGTCCGCTCGGGCGAGATCGGCCGAGGCGCGAACGAACTCGAGGACCTGCTGCTCGATCTCGGCGACGCCGGCGAAGCGACCTCGCCCCTGGCGATCGCGGCCCGCGAGGAGCTCGCCACCGCGTACTACTACGGCGCAAGACTCATGCGCCTTGGCGGCAAGGCCGGGCCCGAATGGCGTCCGATCGCCTCGCTGGCGCGGCAGAACTTCCGCTACCTCGCCGAACACGCCGCCTCCGCCGACGGCGATGCGCAGCGTCTGGCAGACCACCAGCGCAACACCGAACTGGTCCTGAACCTCGAGCAGAGTTCCCGCGAGGAACTCGCCTTCCTTCCCAGACCCCGACAGTCGCCCACCGGCACCGGGCAGGGTCTCGGACAGGAACTCCGTCCCGGACGCCGCGGCCGCAACCAGGGCGAGCAACCCGCCCGCGGCGCCGGCATGAACGGCGAGATCGGAGCGGGCTGGTGAGCCGACCCGCACGATCCGTCGCCCCCGCCGGTCGAGTCCCCACTCGATCCGGCCGCATCGACTCGACTTCCCCGTGGAGCCTCGCATGAACGTCCCCGCGATCCGACGTCTGATCCACGCCACGACCGAGACTTCTTCCAAGCGTCCCGACCGCCGACGATCAAGATCGGCGGCGGGACTCGTTCCGATGGTCGTGGCGACGACCCTTGCCGCGACGGCATCGGCCGATCCCCAGGCCTCGGGCGGCGCCGCCGTGCCCGCACAACGTCTCGTCCCGGCGCAGCCGGTCGTGCCGATTCGCCCGGCAACCCCCGCGAGAACGGCACCGGCCGCCGAGACGAAGGTCGCCGCGCCTTCGAACGTTGCGCCGCCGAACACCGGAGCCGGCGACGACGGTCGCCCCGACTCGGCGCCGGATGCACCGGCGGACGCGTCGCAGGCCGGCTCGAAGGCGCCGCCCTTCTCGCCCGAGGAGATCGTCGAGCTGAAGGCGATCTATCTCGTCCTCGATCCCGATGGGCAGGCCTCGATGCGGGCGTACTACAAGGACTTCGAGGTCGAGCTCGAGGACGCCCTCGGTCTCGCCGCGGAACGCTCTGCAAGCACCCGGCGCGGCCAGCAGATCGTTCGGGCGATGCGCAACCTGAAGTTCACCCGCACCCCCGAGGCGGTGCTGTCGGCTCGGTCGACGCTGGGCTTCGGAGGGCGGCCCTTCCCGGACGCCGACGCCGCCGAGGAGGACGAGATCGCCGAGTGGGTGCATCTGCACACCATGGCCGGCGAGTGGGAACTGCTCGGCCGATTTCTCGCAAGCCGTCCCGAGGCCGAGGCCGAGCCGGTCTACGCCGCGGTGCTGCAGTCGATCAACCGCGGCGATGCGGGCCTGCTCCCGGAGGAGATCCTGGCCCTCGCCGAGAGCGCTCCGTCGGACTTCAAGGACTGGCAGATGAAGGCGCTCGTGGGCATGCTCGAGACCTCGGCGGCTCGCAACGGCACCAGCCTGCTTCTTGCCGCGCTGCGCGGCGAGACCCGCTACTTCGGCACGAGCGATCCCGAGCGCCGACGCCGAACGATCGACTTCCTCGCCGGGGCGGGCCTCGTCGCCGAAGCGGCGCTCTTCCTGCCGCCGCTCGAACAGGCTCGCCTCGAGCAGGACGTGGCGCTCATGATCGTGCACGCCCGCAATCGTCTCGATCTCGCCGAGCAGGCGGGCGAGGGCCCCCGCGCCGACGGGTTGCGCCTCGAGGCGTTCGACATCCTCGCCGAAGCCGCCCTGCTCGAAGGTGGAGACACCGACGAGCGTCGGCAGGCGCTCGCCCGGGCGATCGAACTGGTCGACTCCACCCCGCGGGCCCGTACCGAACCTTGGCTCGAACTGGTCTTCGCCGACTCCGGCCTCGGCCCTGCGGCCCTCGAGCAGTTGGCGCTCGCCGCGGCCTCGATCGGCGACCGCAAGACCGACGAGGCGGAGCGGGCTCGCGCCGTGCTCAACCTCAAGGAGGCCATCGATCTGCTGCTGAGTCGCGACGAGGTCGCCGCCGAACTCGCCGCCGGCGCTCTGAGGGTGCCCCTGCGCATGGTGACGACGGCGCTCGTCGCGGAGATGGAGCAGGCCGCCGAGAAGCAGGGCAGCCGACAGTTCGTCGGCGCCGGCGCCACCTCGCTGTTCAACGCCATCCCCAGCGAACGCTGGCTCTCCTCGCTCGAACCGAGCCTCGCGACCCGGGCCCGCAAGGCCGCGATCTCGATCGCCATGACCTGCGACGAGACCGATCGCGCGATCGAACTGCTCGAGGACTCGATCGCGGCGGATCGCTTCGGCGCCGCGGGATACGGGGACCACTTCCTCTCGTCGTGGATCCGCCGCCTCGCGCCCAACTCGAACCTCGACGCCCAGACCGCGAGCTTCTACGCGTTCTACCGCGACGCCATGCCGACGGCGCCGCTCACCCGAGGCCGGCAGCGACGCAACCTCGATCGCCTCGACATGGTCATGGAGACCCTCGCCGCGAGCGGCGTCGATCCCCGCGGACTGCCCGCGATCGTGCCGGCGTTCCAGGGCTGCCACGCCCGCACCGAGGTCTACGACCGCGCCGATCTCGAGCGGGTGTTCGGCCCGATCGCGGAGATCCCGGCGCCGACGGCGGCGCGCCTTGCGGCGTCGATGGCGGCCAGTCTCAACGGCGACTGGCGCAATCGAGAGGCCCAGCGGGCCGGTGGCAATCGCCGCAGCGACGACGAGATCGCGCAACTCGTCGACCGGGGGTACGGCGTCGCCATCGAACTCATGGACGCGGCCCTGGCCCAGCGTCCCGACGCCTGGAATCTCGCCGTGCTCGCCGCGGCGCTGACCTACGACCGCCTCCAGTTCCAGGAATCGATCTCCGGCGGCCCCGATCCGGAGACCTTCGACGCCTACCGACGCGACGCCTTCTCGGCGTTCGCCGATGCGGCCCGCCGGTATCGCGAGTCGCTCGAACGCGGCGAGACCCGCGACGACCCGTCGGTGCTGCGGCGCTGGTTCGGCGCCGCCATGGGCACCGCCGAGCTCAACTTCCTGCGGCCCGACGACCTGCCCCGCGAGGGCACCCTTCAGGACGACCAGATCGATCTCATCCGCAACGCCTTCGACGCGTTCGAGCCCGAGGCTCGCGATCGCCACAAGACGGCCTTCGCCAACGACGTGCAGCAGGCCGTCGGCCGGGCCACGCCCGAAGTGAAGCCTCGCCTCGTCCGTCACGCGCTTCGAATCATCGGCGACCACCCCGCCGGAGCGAGTCTTCGGGCGATGCAGGAGCTCTACCGGGATCTCGTCAGGGACGAGATCAAGCTTCGACTCGCCATCGACGGCGACGATCGCGTCGGCGTGGACGAACCCTTCGGAGCGATGCTCTCGCTGCGGTTCACCCACGCGGTCGACCGCGAGACCGGCGGCTTCGGGAAGTACCTGCAGAACGGGGTCTACGCGCGGGTCGGCAACCAGTTCCGGGTGGTCAACTACCGCGACGATCTGGAGAAGACCATCCGCGACGCCTTCGGAGACCGGTTCGAGATCGACGCGATCGGCTTCTTCGACGCCTTCATGCCCGCTCGCGGCGTGGTCGAGGAGAACCAGGAGGGCTGGATGGAGAAGCCGCTGGCCTATCTGGTGCTGCGGCGTCGCGACGCCGCGATCGACACCGTTCCCGAGGTCGCGATGGACATGCAGTTCACCGATCAGACCGGCCCGGTCACCCTCGGCATCGCCAGCAACACGCCGTTGATCGCCGGCGGCGAGGATCGCACCACCCGTCCCTGCCGCAACCTGGAGATCGATCAGGTCGTCGACGTCCGCGGCCTCGTCGAGGGCGACGGCGAACCGGTGACCCTCGAGTTGCGCCTCCGCGGCGAAGGCGTCCTGCCGGACGTGCGCGAGGCGCTGCGCGGCCTCGACACATCGCTGGCGGGCTTCGAGATCGCGGAGGACGGCATCGAGATCGACCCGCCGATCGTCGTCAGCGACGGCAGCGGGGCGACGACGCCGATGACGATGCGGATGGGCGGTCCGGTGGCTCCTGCGGGCGGCTATCCCGAACCCGACGAGAACGGCGTCTACCGTCTTCCCATCGAACAGACCGTGCGAATCGTCTATCGCCCGACGGGCGCCCCCGTCGGAGACGCGTTCACCATGCCCACGCTGTCGGGAGAGTTCGACGGCGCCGTCGTCAGTCGGTTCTACGACGACCTCGACATCATGCCGGTCGAGGGCGATCGGGTTCCGTTGACCGTCGGCTTCTGGTCGCCGGTGCGCCTGGTGCTGGCGATCGTGCTCGCGGGATTCGTCGCCGGCGTGGCGATGGCGATCCTGCGTCGGCGGCCCGCGGCGACCGACGACGCCGGCCGGACCTGGGCACCGGCGCGGCTGACCCCGCTCGGCGTGGTCACCAGCCTGCGGCGTCTCGAGTCCGAACGGGGCGCCAGCCTCGGGGACGAGCGAAGCCGATCCCTGCGAGCCGAGATCGATCGCCTCGAACGAACGTGGTTCGGTCCGGAGTCGGGGGATCGCGTTCCCGAGGAACGGGATCTGCGTGCCGTCGTCGATCGCTGGTCCGCGGCCTGACCGAACCGGTCGATCGAGACCGATCGGTCAATCCAGATGAAACACCTCTTCGAGCGGCGCCATCGAGGTGTCCGCGGCGCCGCCAGGCAGATCCTCGAAGAACGCCGACATCTCCCGCTGCCAACGGCCGTTGACCTCCTCGTCCTGCATGCCCGCGACGGCCCGCTCGAAGTCCGGCGTCTCGCAGTAGCCCACCAGCAGTCCGTCCTCGCGAAGGAACAGCGAGTAGTTGTGCCACCCGTGCCGGGAGAGGGCCTCGAGCATCTCCGGCCACACCTCGCGATGGCGCCGACGGTACTCCTCGAGTCGATCCGCCTTCACCTTCAGCAGAAAGCAGACGCGTCGGCGGGCGGACGCGGGATGTGGAGTCGGCTCGGGCATGGCGGGAGTCTCTCGGAAGGGGCGAGAAGGCGTCGGGCGAGTTCGTTCAACGCACGAACGCGTCGGCGAGCCCGCCATCGACATGCAGGACCTGTCCGGTGGTGCGGGCGCTTTCGGGACCGGCCAGGAACCGGATCGCCTCGGCCTGGTCGCGTGGGGAGATCGTCGCCTTGAGCAGGGTCCGTTCGGCGTAGAAGTTCCCCAGGCGCGACACCAGCTCGGCGTCGGACATCGCCTCGTCGAACTCGATCGAGTACTTGCGGAGACTCGCGATCACGCGGTCGCGGGGAAACATGGTGCTGCCCTCGATCACCGTCGCCGGCGCCACCGCGTTGACCCGAACCGTCGGGGCGAGGGTCACCGCGAGACTGCGCACGAGGTGGTTCGCCGCCGCCTTGGACGCGTCGTAGGCCGCGGAGCCCTTCTTGGCGACCACGGCGTTGACGCTCGTGGTCACGACGGCGCTGGCGGGAAGGCCCTGCCGCATCGCCAGCCCGCCGAACTCCTCGACGAGCACCGCCGGCGCCAGCACGTTGACCGCGAGGGTGCGCCGGAACGCCTCGTCGTCGATGCGGCCGTCCGCGCCCGGCGTCGGAAACAGGCCCGCGGTCACGACCAGTTCGTCGAGCCCGCCGTAGGCGAGCGTCGTCTCCTCGATCGCCTCGACCACCGCGGCGCGATGCGTCGCATCGAAGGAGAGAGAGATCGCCGGGCCGCATCCGGAGAGGCCGCTGCCCGCGACACCGATCCCCTCTCCAGCGCGGGCGCGAAGCTCGACCGCCGTCGCCTCCGCCCCGGCCGCATCGAGGTCCGCACAGACGATCGCCGCATCGTCCGCCAGCAGGCGATGGGCCGTGGTGCGCCCGATGCCCGAACCGGCGCCGACGACCATGGAGACATGTCCCGCCAGTGGCCGGGGCGCGGGCATGCGCTGGAGCTTCGCCTCCTCCAGCAGCCAGTACTCGATGTCGAACGCCTCCTGCCGCGGCAGTCCGCGGTATCCGCCGATCGACTCGGCCCCTCGCATCACTTCGATCGCACCTCGATAGAACTCCGCGGTCGTGCGGCTCTCCGACTTCGACGTTCCCCAGGCGATCATGCCCAGGCCCGGCACCAGCACCACCGTGGGCTGCGGCGGCCGCATCGCGGGGCTGTCCTCGTGCCGGCACTCGGCGTAGTAGGCCTCGTAGTCGCGCTCGTACGCCTCGATCGCGGCGACGGTGCGCTCCCGCAGCACGCCGATCTCCTCGCGGGCGGGATCGAACTCGACGAAGAGCGGCTTGATCTTGGTCCGCAGGAAGTGATCGGGGCAGCTCGTGCCGATCTCCGCGAGGCGCGGCGCGTCGACGCTCGACACGAACTCGAGCGTCGCCTCGTCGTGCTGCACCGTGCCGATCATGCGGCGTTGCGCAGAGACGCGTCCCCGCAGGAACGGCAGGTACTCGACCAGCAGAGTCCGTCTCCGGTCCTCGTCGATGGCGTCGACACGGCGCCCTCCGAAGGTCTGCTCGCCACGATCGTGCTCGGCGAGATGCGCCGCGGCCCGCTCGATCAGCTCGAGACTGAGCTCGTAGCACCCCTTCGAGTCGTCGTGCCAGTTGATCAGGCCGTGCTGGCCCATGATCGCCCCCTCGGCGTCGGGGTGCGTTCGGCAGAGCTCCTCGAGGGCGAGCCCGAGCTCGAAGCCCGGCCGCATCCACGGCAGCCACCGGACCCGGCCGCCGTAGATCTCGCGCATCACCTCCTCGCCGCGGGCGCATGCGGCGATCGCGATCGCCGCGACCGGGTGGGTGTGGTCGACGTGGTCCCGCGGCACGAACGCGTGCAGCGGCGTGTCGATCGAGCTCGCCCGGGGATTGAGGTTCCACGTGCAGTGGCGATACATCCCCACCATGTCGTCCTCGGCGGGCGACTTCAGGCCGCGATCGGCCCTCGCCGCGTAGACGGCCTTCAGCGCCTCCAGCTTCTCGAGACTCAGCGAGGCGAAGTTCGCTCGGCTCGACGTGCGAAGATCGCCGCCCGATCCCTTGACCCACAGCACCCGCTCGGCACGGCCGGTGAGCGGGTCGACGGCGTCGACCTTGCTCGAGGTGTTGCCGCCGCCGGTGTTGGTGATGCGCTGGTCGTCGCCGAGTCGGTTGGATCGATAGACCAGGTGCGCGACGGGATCGAGCCCTGCGGCATCGGCGTCGTTCCAGGTGCGTCGGACGAAGGTGGTTGCGGCGGACATGGGGGGCGGGAGTCCTCTCGATGGAACACGGAGCGGTGGGCGTCAGAACGACCGGTCGGCGAGCGCGGCGAAGCGGGCGCGGGCATCGTCGATCGCCGCGGACGACGTCGAGGGTTCGAAGCGACGAGGTCGGCACGATCGTCGCACGAGTTCCCGCAGCGTCGCAAGGTCGGAGATCCCCTCCAGTGACGCGAACTGCAGCAATCCGTTGCCGATCGCCGTCGCCTCGACCGGGCCGGTCTCGACCGGCAGACCCGACGCATCGGCGATCCAGCGGTTCAGACGTTCGTTCCGGCTGCCGCCGCCGACGACCACCACGCGCTGCAGCCGGCGCCCCGACAGCCTCGCGAGGCGATCGATCGCCCGAGCCGTCGCCAGCGCGAGGCTCTCCAGAATCGAGCGAACCAGTCCGGCGTCGTCCGACGGCGGCGTCTCGCCGTGCTCGAGGCAGATCTCGCGAACACGGGCGGGCATGTCGCCCGGCGTCGCGAAGCGGGCGTCGTCGGGATCGAAGACGCAACTCCACGGCGGCGCGTCCTCGGCGGCGGCGAGCAGCGTCGCAAGATCGCTCGGACGGCCAGACTCGGCGATCGCCCGGCGGCTCTCCTCCAGCAGCCAGAGTCCGGCCATGTTGAACAGCGTTCGAACGCTTCCAAAGGCGCCGTGCTCGTTGGTGAGATTGGCCGTTCGGGCATCTTCGCCGGACACCGCGACGTCGCCTTCGATGCCGATCAGCGACCAGGTCCCGCTCGAGATGTAGACGTCCGTGGCGTCATCGATCGGAGCGGCCGCGACGGCGCTGGCGGTGTCGTGCGTCGCCGTGGCGAGCAATGGTGTGCCGGACGACAGTCCCGTGGCTTGGGCGACCTCGGATCGGAGCCGGCCCAGAGGCTCGGGGCATCCAGGCTCGACGAGCGTCGGCAGGATCGACGGATCGATGCCGATCGCCCGAACGAATCGGTCGATCCACCGGCCTTCGCCGTCGAGCATCTGGGTCGAGCTCGCATTGGTGCGTTCGCCGACGGTGCTGCCGCAGAGGTCGTGCGCCAGCAGATCCGGGACCATCAGCAGTCGTCGGGCCCGATCGAGACCGCGCGCCGGATCCGCCGCATCGGCGGCGAGTTGGTAGATCGTGTTGAAGGGCTGGAACTGGATGCCGGTCGCTTCGAAGAGCGTCTCGTCGCCGAGTTCCGAACGCACCCGCTCGAACGCCTCGCGGGTGCGGGGGTCGCGGTAGGCGGCCACCGGCGCGACGAGTTCGCCATGCTCGTCGAGCAGGCCGTAGTCCACCGCCCAGGAGTCGATGGCGATCGAGTCGACGAGGCCGTCCGCCGCGGTCGCGGCCGCCGCGAGTCCCTCGCCGACCTCGGACACGATGCGCGACCACGGCCATTCGAAGCGGGATCCGTCCTCGCCGACGCGCTGGACCGGACCATTGGCGAAGCGATGCCGTTCGACCGCGACGACCGCATCGGTCGCGGAGGGATCGACGCGAACCTCGATCACCCGCCCGCTCGACGCGCCGAGATCGATGGCCAGATGCCGCCGGGCGGTCACGCGTAGGAACCTCCCGACGCGGGCTTCCGACCACGGCGATCCTCGGAGGCCCTCGCGGCGTAGCCGCCGTCCCGATGGGCCGTCAGCGGATCGCCGGGCAGGCCCCGAGCCTGCCGCCATGCCGCGAGACCGTCCCGTACGTCCGTCGCGAACGCGTCGCGAAGGCGGTTCTCCGCATCGACGACGTTGCAGCGTCGTCGGGCGTCGGCAAGCGCATCGAGATCGACCAGCAGCGCCTTGGCGAAGAGCTCCTGCACCGTGGTCACGGTCTGGATCATCGCCTCGATCTTCGGCTTCAGATTGTGGGACTGGTCCACCATGAACTCGAGACCGAGATCGCCGCCGCGACGCGCCTCCGCCTCGACGATCGCGAGCAGGATCCGGAACAGCCGGTAGGGATCGATCGATCCGGAGGTCAGATCGTCGTCGGCGTAGTGGAAGTCGTTGAAGTGGAATCCCCCGAGCAGTCCCTCGTCGGCGAGGAAGGCGACCACGTGTTCGATGTTCTGCCCCGGAAGATGGTGACCCGTGTCCACGAGCACCCGGGCGTTGGAACCGGCGTGCCGCGCGAACGCGGCCGCCATGCCCCAGTCGGCGATGTCGGTGTGATAGAACGCCGGCTCGAACGGCTTGTACTCGACGAGCATCCGCATCGACGCCGGCATCGCGTCGTGCACCTCTCGCAGCGCCGACTGCATGCGATGCTTGCGTTCGATCACGTCGCCTTGTCCGGGATAGTTCGTCCCGTCCGCGAACCAGAGCGTCAGCACGTCCGATTCGACGGCCGCGCCGAGACGGACGGAGTCGAGCAGATGATCGATCGCGCGACGGCGGATCGCGGGATCCTCGTTGACGACCGAACCGAAGCGGTACTGCTGATCCTCGAACACGTTCGGGTTGATCGATCCGATCCGCAGGCCTCGTGCGGCCGCCGCCTCCGAGAGTGCTCGAGCACCGCCCTCGGGGACGTCCCACAGCACATGGACCGCGAGCTTCGGGCAGGCCCCGGTCACCCGATGCACCTCGGCGGCGTCGTCGAGCTTGTCCTCGAGCGAGAGCGCCGCGGCGTCCTGCAGGAACTTGCCGAAGCGGGTGCCGGTGTCTGCGAACCCCCACGAGGGCAACTCGATCTCGAGACGCTCGAGACGGGCGAGCAGAGCGGCAGGCAGGTCGGTCACGGCGATGGCCTCGAGCAGGGGACGCGATGGACCGGCCGATCGCATCGACGTCGGCGACGGGTCGGCCTGCGGCCACTTTCCTGAAAGGGCCGCGAGGCCCTAAGGGTACGAGATTGCCGTCGGATGGCGGGCTTCGAGCCGGATCCACCTAGGACGATCCGCGCCGACCATTCGGATCGTCGATCGCCGTCCCCGGAGGGAACCACCGCACCGACCACGGAGACGCCGGCTCGTCGGATCGGGCGATCTTCGAGCGAGCGGGCCCTCACCTCGAATCACACGTTGGCGATCGCCGCGATCAGCCTGGGATGCAGCGCAGCGCTCGCACAGACGATGCCGCGATTGCGCTCGAGACCGCGGCCGTGACGAAAGTCGAGCGGACGCCCGTCGATGTCGGTGACGACGGCGCCGGCCTCGGTCGCGACCAGCGAACCCGCCGCGTGGTCCCAGATCCTCTCGACGTAGTCGGCACGGGTCGGCATCCGCAGATAGGCGTGGGCCTGCCCGCGGGCGACGACGACGTACTTGCACTGGCTGTCCAGGCGCACCGGCTCGCCCCGGCCGCCGCAGGCCTCGAGCACCGCCGCGGTGCGATCCTGCTTGCTGTGACCGCTCTCGACGCTCTCGCAACATCGGATCGGATCGCCTTCGCGCCACGCCTCGGCGTGAATCGAAGCGGCCTCGCCATCGGGGGTCCGCATCGTCGCCCCGCCGCCGGCGTGGGCCGAAGCGAGGCAACCGACCGGGTCCGCGACCGAGACGTCGCCGGAGTGGCCTTCCGGAAGGTGCGGACACCCCACCGCTCCCGCCTGCGGCACGCCGTCCTCGATCCAGCCGAGTGCGATCGCGTACTGCTGCCGGCGCAGGAAGCCCTTGGTGCCATCGACCGGATCGAGCGTCCAGAACCCCTCGGGGCCCGGCTCGGCGGTGCCGGCGGCGACCGCGTCGAGCACGATGTCGGCGTCGGCCTCCGGGCGCGCCGTCCGCACCGCGGCGACCACCGCCTCGAGAAGCGGCCGGCCCTCCTCGCCTCGCAGGGCGTCGGGGTGCTCCTCGCCGACAAGGCGAATCGAACCACCGGCGGATTCCCGAAGACTCATGACCACGACCGCCTGCGCGGCGAAGTCGGCGACCGTCACCGGGCTCCGATCGTCCTTCAGCAGGCCCCGGATCTCTCCCGGCAGGTCGTGCACCGAGCGGGTCGCGAGCATCGCGGCGGCGACGGCGTCTTCGGCATGGCGGCGGCGAAGGGCGAGATCCGATTCCGTGGCGGCATTCTGCATGGGGGGTCCTATCGGCGTTTCCAGCGGGAATCGTGGGCGGAACCGGCAAGGCCGAGACTCGTACCGAACGCGATCGGCAGCGGAATCCCCAGGATCCGCTGGGCGACGCCGGTGCTCGCTTTACACTTTCAACACCGGATGCATGCGCATCGGTGACGGGGAACCCGAATGGCAAGGACGCCTCCGTTGGGGTTGGAGCCCCGCGGGCCCGTCGTCATCCCGATCCGGGACGACGCCGACGAAGTGGACTGCGGCCCCGTCCCGGAACCCTCGACTCGCATCGACCCGAAGGAGGTTCCACGTCCATGGCGAACACCAAGGCCCAGGCCCGCGATCACGGCACCGACTCGATTCGGAACATCGCCCTGACCGGCCACAGCGGCGCCGGGAAGACCACGCTGGTCGAAGCGCTGCTGGTCGCGGCGGGCGGACTGTCCAAGGCCGGCGACGTCGAGCACGGCACCACGGTGTGCGACTTCGAGGCGGAGGAGAAGACCCACCGTCACAGCCTCTATCCCGCCGTGGCCACCGTTCGACACGGCGGCACCTTCGTGCATCTGATCGATACGCCGGGATTTCCCGATTTCCTCGGCCAGACGCTGTCGATCCTGCCCGCCACCGAGACCGTCGCGGTCGTCGTCGATGCGGACAAGGGCGTGCAGACCACGACCCGGCGCATCCTCGCCGTGGCGAGCCAGCGCCGCCTGCCCCGCATGATCGTCGTCAACCGCATCGACGAGCACGTGGGCGCGTGCGAGGCGCTGCTCGAGCGGATGCGGGAGACCTTCGGAAGCGAACTGCTTCCCATCAACCTTCCGACCCCGGATGGCAGCGGCGTGGTCGACCTCTGGACCTCCGAGACCGGGGACGTCGCCTTCAGTTCGGTCGCCGACGCCCACCAGCAGCTCGTCGACCAGGTCGTCGAGGTCGACGAGGAGCTGATGGCGACCTATCTCGAGGAGGGCAGCGTGGCGCCCGAAGCGCTGCGGACCGCCTTCCAGACCGCGTTGCGAGAGGCCCACCTCGTCCCGGTGTGCTTCGTCTCGGCGAAGACCGGCGTCGGAATCCCCGAACTGCTCTCGATCTTCGAGGATCTGTGCCCCAGCCCACTAGGCGGCAACCCTCGTCCGTTCGTCACCGGCGAAGGCGACGCGGCACAGGCCTACGAACCCGTGCCCGACGCCTCCAAGCCGCTCGTCGGGCACGTCTTCAAGGTCACCACCGATCCCTTCGTCGGCAAGATGTGCCTCGTTCGGGTGCATCAGGGGACGTTGAAGGCCGGCGAGGGCGTGCGGATCAACGACGGCGCCAAGCCGGTCCGCATCGCCCACCTGCACGAGGTCCACGGGAAGGACCATCACGAGGTCGCCGAGGCGGTTCCCGGCGACATCGTCGCGATCGCCAAGGTCGACGAACTGCACTTCAACGACGTGATCCACGCCGGCGGCGAGACCGAGTCGATCCGGTTCAAGTCGATCGAGATGCCACGGCCCATGTACGGCCTCGCCATCGAGGCCAAGAGCCGCAGCGACGAGGCCAAGGTCAGCACGAGCCTCTCGAAGCTGTGCGAGGAGGACCCCACCTTCAAGGTCGATCGGGTCGCCGCGACCCACGAGACCGTGGCCCGGGCCATGGGCGAGCTCCACATGCGGGTGGTGCTCGAGCGACTCAGGAACCGCTTCAAGCTCGAACTCGACACCAGTCCCCCGAAGGTCGCCTACAAGGAGTCGATCTCCGGCACCGCCGAGGGCCATCACCGCCACAAGAAGCAGACCGGCGGCGCCGGGCAGTTCGGCGAGGTCCACCTGAGGGTGGTGCCGCTCGAGGGCGAAGACGACACCGCCTTCGAGTTCGTGGACGCCACCGTCGGCGGCTCGGTGCCACGCCAGTTCCTGCCCGCGATCGAGAAGGGTGTGCGGCAGGTGCTGCACGGCGGAGCCATCGCGGGCTTCCCTCTCGGCGGCGTGCGGGTCGAGGTCTTCGACGGCAAGCACCACCCGGTGGACAGCAAGGAGGTCGCCTTCGTGACCGCGGGCAAGCGGGCCTTCATCGACGCGGTGTTGAAGGCCAAGCCGGTCCTGCTCGAACCGATCGTCGAGGTCGAGGTGACGGCCCCGGCGAGCTGCATGGGCGACCTGACCTCGGACTTCTCCGGCCGTCGCGGACACGTGCTGGACACCGAGATGCTGCCCGGCGACCTCTGCACGATCCGAGCCGAGGTGCCACTGGCCGAGATGGGGACCTACTCGAGTCAGCTGAAGAGCATGACCGCGGGACAGGCGTCCTTCGTGATGGACTACAGCCACGATGCCGCCGCGCCGCCGAATGTCCAGCAGCAGCTCGTCGCCTCGTTCAGTCACAAGGACGACGAGGATTGAGCGAGGCGCGGCGCCGTCCGATCGGCGCTCAGCCGTCGATCAGTTCCCGAGTCCGAAGTGCGGCGATCAGACGATCGACCGACTCGTCGATGGACGATCGCGAGGTGTCGAGATCGATCTCCGCGTCGGTCGGCGGCTCGTACTCCTGACCGATGCCGGTGAAGTGCGCGATTCCGCCGCCGCGGGCCTTCTTGTAGAGGCCCTTCGGATCCCGAGACTCCGCGACCTCCAACGGACAGTGGACGTGGGCCTCGAGGAACGGGATGCCCGCGGCCTCGTGGACGCGCCGGCAGGCGAGGCGATCCTTCGTGAACGGACTGATGAAGGTCGCGACCACGATGGCGCCGGTGTCCGCAAGCAGCCGGCAGACCTCGCCGGCCCGGCGGACGTTCTCGGCGCGATCCTCGGCGGAGAACCCGAGATCCGCATTCAGGCCGTGCCGGAGGTTGTCGCCATCGAGTCGGTAGACCAGGCGGCCGCCTTCGACGAGGCGCCGCTCGAGCGCTGCGGCGACGGTGCTCTTGCCGCTGCCGGAGATGCCGGTCATCCACAGGGTCGCGGCCCGTTGTCCGAGCAGACGCTCCCGCTCGGTTCTCGGACATGTCCCCGCATCCCAGACCACGTCGGGGGAGGCGGCCTCTCGAGGGCGGTCGGTCTCGGACATCGGCGCTATCGTCTCCTGAGGGCGGATCGACACGGTCCGCCCGGCGGTTCTTCGGCGATCCGCGGTCGGCGGCGTCGGCAATCCGAGGGATCGAGGCCGTCTTCGCGCGACGGACGCGCGAAAGCGTGCAGCCCACCTCGATCTCCGCCGATGAAGTTCCGGATGCAGCCGGGCAGATCCGCCGCCCGCGTCCACCGCCCGACAGGGAACACCATGAGCGACATCGACCTGACCCATCTTCAGGCCCTCGAGGCCGAGAGCATCCACATCATTCGCGAGGTGGCCGCGACCTTCTCCAACCCCGTGATGCTCTTCTCGGTGGGGAAGGACTCCTGCGTGATGCTGCATCTTGCCCGCAAGGCGTTCGCCCCGGGCAAGCCGCCCTTCCCGCTGCTGCACGTCGACACGACCTGGAACTTCAAGTCGATGTACGAGTTCCGAGACGAGTACATCGTCAAGGAGCTGGGCCTCGACGTCATCGTGCACATCAACGAGCAGGGCATCCGGGAGGGCATCGGCCCGTTCACCCACGGATCCAAGAAGTACACCGACATCATGAACCTCGGGGCCCTCAAGCAGGCCCTCGACAAGTACCGCTTCGACGCGGCCTTCGGCGGCGGGCGACGCGACGAGGAGAAGTCCCGAGCCAAGGAGCGGGTGTTCTCCTTCCGCGACCAGAACCATCGCTGGGATCCCAAGAACCAGCGGCCCGAACTCTGGAACCTCTACAACACCGAGGTCGACAAGGGCGAGCAGATCCGGGTCTTCCCGATCTCCAACTGGACCGAGCTGGACATCTGGCAGTACATCCATCTCGAGAAGATCCCGCTCGTCGACGTCTATCGCGCCGCCGAACGTCCGGTGGTGCGTCACGAGGGCCAGCTGATCCTCGTCGACGACGACCGCATGCCGAAGGAGCTCGCCGACACCGCCGAGATGAAGTGGGTGCGGTTCCGCACGCTCGGCTGCTATCCGCTGACCGGCGCCACCGAGAGTCGTGCGACCGAGCTGCCCCACATCATCCAGGAGATGCTCCTCGCGACCCGCAGCGAACGAGAGGGCCGCGTCATCGACGCCGATCCCGGCGCCTCGATGGAGGAGAAGAAGGTCCAGGGGTACTACTGATCCCGCCGGCCCACGCGGCCGCCCCGACCCCGCCCGATTCCCACGACTCCGCCCCGCCGCCCGAGACCGAGCGAACCCGACCATGACCACGACTCCCATCGATCCCGCCGTCGACATCGTCGGCTACCTCAAGCAGCACGAGCACAAGGAGCTGCTTCGGTTCATCACCTGCGGTTCCGTGGACGACGGCAAGAGCACGCTGATCGGGCGCCTGCTGTACGACTCGAAGATGATCTTCGAGGACCAGCTCGCCGCGGTGAAGAAGGACTCGGCGCGGTTCGGC
The DNA here is from genome assembly GCA_017859745.1 of Planctomycetota bacterium. GTDB lineage: Bacteria > Planctomycetota > Phycisphaerae > Phycisphaerales > SM1A02 > VGXO01. The sequence goes on along the minus strand of JAFMML010000023.1, from coordinate 20,108 downwards.
ACCACCGGCGACGACTTCGATCCCGCTCTCCTGACCGACGGCCTCCGCGCCGAGCGCGAGCAGGGCATCACGATCGACGTCGCCTACCGCTACTTCACGACCCCCATCCGCAAGTTCATCATCGCCGACACCCCGGGCCACGAGCAGTACACCCGCAACATGGCGACCGGCGCCTCCACCGCGGACGTCGCGGTGCTGCTGATCGACGCCCGCCATGGGATCATGACGCAGACCCGTCGCCACAGCTTCATCACTTCGCTGCTGGGCATCCGCCACGCGGTCGTGGCCATCAACAAGATGGACCTGGTGGACTGGGACGAGGCGGTGTTCAGCCGCATCCGCGACGACTACCTGAAGTTCGCCTCGCGCCTGCCCGAGCGGGACACGACCTTCATTCCCATGTCCGCACTCAAGGGCGCCAACGTCGTCAATCGCGGCGAGCGGATGGACTGGTACGACGGTCCCACGCTGATCGAGCATCTCGAGAAGGTGCCGGTCGCGGCGGACCGCAACCTGCGGGACCTTCGACTCCCGGTGCAGTGGGTGAATCGGCCCAACCTCGACTTCCGCGGCTTCAGCGGCAGCCTCGCGGCGGGCGTGGTCCGCCCCGGCGACGAGGTCATGGTGCTGCCCTCGCGCAAGCGCTCGAAGGTCTCGCGGATCGTGACCTTCGACGGCGATCTCGATCGCGCCCAGGCCCCGCAGGCGATCACCCTGACCCTCGAGGACGAGATCGACGTCTCCCGCGGCGACATGTTCGTGCGGCCGGATTCGCAGATCCAGGTCGGCACCCGCATCGAGGCCACGCTCGTCTGGATGCATCAGGATCCGCTGGTCGCCGGACGCGAGTACCTCATCAAGCACACCAGCCGCAAGACTCCCGGCGTCTTCGCGGCGATCCGCAACCAGATCGACGTGAACACGCTGGAGTCCTCGCCCGCGGTGGCGCTGGGCCTCAACGAGATCGGCAAGGTCCAGCTCGTCGTCAACGAGCCGCTCTGCTTCGATCCGTACGCCCGCAACCGCACCACCGGCGCGTTCATCGTGATCGATCGCGTCACCAACATCACCGTGGCCGCGGGCATGATCGACGGACCCAGCACCGGCGGCGGCGAACACTGGGACACCTCGCCGGGCAGCGCGACCCTGGCGGCCCAGAAGAGCCTCGTCGATGCGGCGGCCCGTCGCGAGCGGCTGCGGCAGTCGCCGGCCACGATCCTCGTCACCGGCCTCTCGGGAAGCGGGAAGAGCGACGTCGCCCACGCCCTCGAGAAGCGCCTCTTCGAGCGTGGCAACGCCTCGGTGGTGCTCGATGGACAGAGCATGCGAAAGGGCCTCAACCGCGACCTCGGCTTCTCGGCGGCGGAACGCTCGGAGAATCTGCGTCGATCGATGGAGGTCGCGCGACTTCTCAACGACGCCGGCCTCATCGCCATCGGATCCTTCGTGGCGCCGGAGGAGGCCACCCGCGACCGGGCCCGCGAACTCGTCGGCGGAGACCGGTTCCTCGTGGTGCATCTCGACGCCCCGATCGAGCACTGCCGGGCGCAGCTCCCCGACCTCTACGGCGGGGACGCGAAGAGCGTCGCGGTGCCGGGCGTCGACTTCCCCTACGAAGCGCCGACCGACGCGGACCTGGTCCTGCCTTCGCACGAACTCGGCACCGAGGCATGTGTGGACCGGATCGAGGCCATGCTCGTCGAGCGCGGAGTCATCGACACCTGAGCACTTGGATCCGTTCAGGCGTTCACGGCGCCGGCCCCCGGCCGACCGGCGACGCCTCGCACGCCGGCGGCGGGTCGACACGGTGGGCCGGTCGCGGATGATGTCGCCATGACCGCATCCGTCTCCCAGGGCCTGCTGGCACGGCTCGGCGATTCCGCGCTGCTTCCATCGGCCTACGTCGGCGCCGCGGTCTGCCTGTTCGCGATGCTCGCCGAACTCGATCCGGCACCCGCGAGAATCGGCACGGCGCTGGCGTGCGCCGTGCCGACGGCGCTGGCGAGCTATCTGCTCGATCGTGTGAAGTGGCGCGACGCCTGGCTCGATCCGGCGGATCCCGAGGCCCACCCCGACCGCCACGCCCTGCTGTGGCCTCGCCGCCGATCGATCCGTCTGGGATGCGCGGCGGCGCTGGTCGTCGCGACCCTCTCGGCGGCCACGCTCGGCGATCCCGAGGCCGGAATCCTCGGCTGGTGGCCTGCGACGATTCCCGCAGGCAGCGTCTTCGGTGCCTGGCTCTACGCGGGACGCCCCCGCCGCAACCGCCCGCGACCGAAGGATCGCTTGATCCTGAAGAACGCCGCGGTCGGGATCGCGGTCGCGAGCCTCGCCGCGGCACTGGCACTCGCCGCCGCCGAACGGGCCGCGACGCCATGGGCCGCCCTGCTCGCCATGACCGACCCGGCCGTCGCGCTGGTGACCGCGTCCCTCGCCCTTCGCGTCGCCGCCGATGCGATCTGGTGCGACCTCGACGACGCGGATGTCGATCGGCGATTCGGCACCGCCTCGGTGCCGGCACGGCTGGGACCGTCGAAGGCCCGGACGATCTGTCTTGCAACGACCGCCCTCGGAGGTGGATTGGCGGCGATCGCCACATCCGACGGGCGCGGCCTGCTGTGGGCGGCGGCGGCGATGATCGGCGGCGCGTGGCTGGCGTTCCGCCGTCCCACTCGGGTTCGCGATCCGATCGAACTGCGACTGGTGGTCGAGACGTCGGGGCTCGCCCTGCTGCTTGCCTTCGTGCACCGCGTGTGACGCTTCACGCCCCGTCGACGATCCGCACCGTGAACGACGCCGTGAAGGACTCGCCGACCTCGACGACGGGCAGATCCGGACCGCCGTCGTCGAGCGCGGCGGTGGGTGCGGTCATCGGTTCGATCGCGGCGAAGTCCGTCCCGGCCGGGCTGTAGAGCTGGAGGAACCGGCAGTGCTCGCCGGGCTCGAGCCGAACGCCGCGACCTCCGCCCGCCAACGTGATCGACCCTCGACCCACGAGGCGATACAGGTCGTCGAAGGCGGTGTCGGCGAGCTTCACCCGCCGGTTCCCCTGCGGAGAAGCGACGAGGCGCCCGTCGATCCGACGCGGCAGCCCACGCTTGTCCATCTCGATGCGCTCGAGGCTCGGGAGCGTCAGCGTCAACGCATCGCGCGACACGTCGGGCACTCGCAGATAGGGATGCCATCCGAAGCTCACCGGCATGGCGGCCCCGGTGGGCGTCACCGTCGCCCGCACCTCGACGGTCGATCCGGACAGGCGGTATCCGAGTTCGAGCCGATGCGGAAAGGGGAACCCCGCCATCAGTTCGGGGTGCTCCGCCCAGTCGAGCGACAAGGTGAGGGTCGCGCCATCGGCGTCCGCCCCGGTCGCCACGCGCCATCGAGACCACCGCAGCAGTTCACCGTGCATCGGCAGGCCGTTGGCGTCGGCATGCCGACAGGGCGAAGCGTCGGGATCGACGATTCGATCGCCGAAGGTCCATCGGGACCCGCGGAGCCGGTTCGCATAGGGGTGAAGCAGCGGGATCCCGCCGGTGCGTCGACGCCCCACGAACGCCCCGAGCGGCTCGGGCAGGAACAGATGCTCGCCCGCCGGCGAGGCCAGGCCGACCGCCGCGCCGCCCGCCGCCGGGGCGACCTCGAGGGAGACTCCCTGTTCGGGCGCGACGAGAGCGATCAGCGCGACGCCGTCGCGACGACGAGACTCGACCCGATGGGATTCCCGGGAACTGCCTCGCATGCTCTACAGTCTAGATCACGGTCGAGCGTTCCCGGTCGAGTCCGTTCGACATGGCCCCGGCGGCGGGGCCGGAGCACGCATGATCGGTCGACCCAACCTGCACCGCGACATGCCCGGCCAGACAGACAGCGAGATGCGCCACGAGATGCAACCAGGGTCGATCGATGCCACGCCCTCGGCGATCGGTGCCGGCCGTTCGAAGCGGTCTCTCGCCGAGGAGGACGCCCGGCGACGCGGGCCGAACGATTTCGCATCGGACGCGTGGCGCGTTCGGAGCGGATGCCGCGAGGTGGTCCCCGGGATCCGGCGGCCGGCGATTCGATCGTCGCGTCGTCGGCAGGCTCGCGCCCTCGTCGCGCCGGCCATTCTCGCCTGCGGACTGGCCATCGGAGCGGCGCCTCCGGCCTCCTTCGCGCAGGGCGACGCAGCTGCCGAGCGGACATGGACGCCGGCCGAAGGCTCACCCGGCAGCGCGTCGCGGCCTCTCCGGGTCGCGGTCGCGGACCGGGTGCCGTTCGCCTTCAAGAACCCCCTCGGCGAGTGGCAGGGCTACACGATCGAACTTTGGGATCGCGTCGCGAATCGCCTCGATCTCGAGTACGAGTTCCAGGAATGGCCACTCGAGGATCTGCTGCTCGCGATCGACGAGGGTCGGGTCGAGGCGTCGGCGCTCGGCACTGCGATCACCCCCGGGAGGGTCCGCGCGAACCACTTGTCCCCCGCATTCGAGACGTCCGCGATCGCCGTCGCCACCATCGAGCGGATCGGCTGGCTCCCGAGCCTCACGGCCTCCTTCAACGGCCTTGAGTTTCTGCAGCTGATGCTGTTTCTGCTTCTCTTCTTCCTCACTGCGGCCACGCTGCTGTGGATCGCCGAACGCCGGGCCCCCGACAGCCACTTCGACCGACGGCTCGGCCACGGTCTTTCCAGAGGCATGTGGTGGGCGGTGGTCACCTTCTCGACGGTCGGGTACGGCGACACCGTGCCACGCACGCCGGCGGGCCGTCTCATCGGGGCCGCGTGGATGCTGGTGTCGGTCGTGGCGGTCTCGCTCTTCACGGGCGTCGTGGCAAGCCGCATCACCCTGACCGCCGGCGCAACTGCAGTCTCGGACATCCCGGATCTCGTGGAAGCACGGGTCGGCGTCGTCGGCGGCAGTCTCGCGGAGGACGTCTTGCGGTCGATCGGCGTTCCGTCGGTGCATGCGGCGGACGACCGCGAGGGCATCGAGCTGCTCGCCGCGGGGAACCTCGACGCGTTCGTCTCCGAGCGCGCCATCCTGCACAACCTCATCGGGACCCGCCCCGACCGCGGGCTGCGGCTGCTGCCGCGACCGCTGGCGAGGGACTATCTGGCCTTCGCGTTCGACGAGGATCTGCCACAAGACCTGCTCGAGGCGATCGACATCGCCGTTCTCGAGGAACTCGACGAGTCCGACTGGCGATGGGTGCGTCAGCGGTATCTCGGCGAACTTCTCGGCGAACTCGGCGATCGCACCATGTCCGTCGGATCCGATCCCGGAGATTCGCCTTGAACGACGACCACGACCGCCCACTGCCCGGCCTCCCGAGACGCGCCCTGATCGGCATGGTCCACCTCGATGCGTTGCCGGGCAGTCCCGAGGCCCGTCGTCCCGTCGGCGAGATCGCCGATCGCGCCGCCGGCGAGGCGCGACGCCTCGCCGAGGCCGGCTTCGATGCGGTGCTCGTCGAGAACATGCACGACCGGCCGTACCTGAGGCGGCACGTCGGACCGGAGACCGTCGCCGCCATGACCCGCGCCGTGGCGTCGGTGTGCGACGCCGTCGATCTTCCCGTCGGAGTGCAGGTCCTCGCCGGCGCGAACCTCGAGGCGCTGGCGATCTGCGTCGCGACCGGGGCCTCGTTCCTTCGCGCAGAGGGATTCGCCTACGCATCGGTCGCCGACGAGGGCCTCTTCGACGAGGCCGATGCCGGGCGGCTGCTCAGGAGACGCCGAGAACTCGGCAGCGACGTGGCGATCCTCGCGGACATCCGCAAGAAGCACTCGAGCCATGCGATCTCGGCGGATCTCGATGTCGGCGAACACGCCGCCGGGGCGGCGTTCTGCGGTGCAGATGCGGTGGTCGTCACCGGAGTCGCCACGGGTGCCCCGACCTCGATCGACGATCTCGCGGCGGCCCGCCGGGGCGGTCCCCTGCCGGTCGTGGTCGGATCCGGTGCCGATGCGGCGACGGCCCGCGAGCTTCTCCTCCATGCCGATGCGATCGTCGTCGGCAGCGCCATCAAGATCGACGGCGACTGGCGACGGACGATCGATCTCGACCGGGCCACCCGATTCGTCGCGGCCGCCCGCACCTGAGGGCGAGCCCCGATCCGCCGGTAGACTCCGCCCATGAAGGTCTGGATCGACGGCGAGATTCGAGCGGCCGAAGAGGCGAAGATCGGCATCTTCGACCGCGCCGTGCTGTTCGGCGAGTCGATCTACGAGGGCGTCCGCATCTGCGGTGGACGGGCCCCCATGCTCGAGCGTCATCGCAGACGCCTCGCCGCGGGCCTCGCCGCGATCGGACTCGACGCGGCGCTCGCGGATCGACTCGACGGCGCGGTGACCGATCTGCTGCACGCCGAGCCGGACGCGGAGGGGCTCCTCTACCTGCAGGTGACCGGCGGAGGCGTCCCGGGGATTCGCCGTCACGCCCGCGGCCAAGGCGACGACGGACCAGGTCGGATCTTCGCCTTCATCACCCCCGGCGAGCCGGTCCCCGAGACCCCGATGGCCGTGCGGGCGGTTCGGACGGAGGACCGTCGCTGGCGCGGCTGCGGGGTGAAGACGACCAACCTGCTCGCGAACGTGCTGGCCCTGACCCAGGCCGATCGGGCGGGCGCCGAAGAAGCCGTTCTGATCGCCGACGGGCGGGTGGCCGAAGGGGCCTACACCAGCGTGTTCGTCGTGCGCAACGACGTGCTGCACACCACGCCGACCGACGCCGACCCACCGATCCTTCCCGGCGTCACCCGCGAGGTCCTGATCGAGCGCCTCGCCGCGAACGGAGTGCCGATTCGCGAACAGGCGTTGCCCGCGTCTTGCCTCGACGACGCGTCGGAGATCCTGATCACCTCGAGCCGCCGCCTCGTCTCGGCCGTCACCGCGCTGGACGGCGCGCCGGTCGGAACCGGAACGCCGGGCCCCGTCGCCCGACGGTGCCTCGAGCTCCTGCGAGAGGCGTATCTCGGGCCCGGCACGTCGCCGACGCGCCCCTCCGAGTCCACGATCCCCACTCCCCGTCAGGAGTCCACCCCGTGAAGTTCGACCTGATCGCCATCGAAGTCGGCAACACGCGAACCCGCCTTGGTCGGTTCTCCGACGACCGGATCGAGGAGACCTCCACCTTCGCCAACGACGCCCTCGCCACGATCGTGGAGACGGCCTTCGGATGGTGGACGGGTCTCGACGATCGGGAACGAGACCGTGCGCTGGTGATCGCCTCGGTGAACGATGCCGTGGCCGATCGTCTCGCCGCCGACCTGTCGGCGCAGACCGGCGCCGAGATCCATCGAGTCGGACGCGATCTCGCGGTGCCCATCGGCGAATCGCTCGATCCGGAGACGATCGTCGGCCAGGACCGGTTGCTCGCCGCGGCGGCCGCGTGGGACGTCCTGAAGCAGGCCTGCATCGTCGTCGATGCAGGCACCGCCGTCACCGTCGACTTCGTGGACGGCCAAGGGGTCTTCCACGGAGGCGCGATCGCGCCGGGCGCCCGCATGCAGCTCGACGCCCTGCACGAACGCACCGCGTCGCTGCCGCAGATCGACTTCCGGCGGCCCGACCCGGCGGAAGCCTTCGGACGCAACACCGCGGAGGCGATGCTGCACGGAGTCTTCGACGGCATTCGAGGACTCGTGTGGCGACTCGTCGAACAGTACTCCGAACGCTACGGCGCGTTCCCGCTCGTGGTCGCCACCGGCGGGGACGCGCAGACGCTGTTCGGCGACGACGAACTGGTGAATCGGATCGTGCCGGAACTCACCCTTCAGGGCATCGCGGTCGCCGCCCGCACCGCACTGGCGGACGTCTCGGAGGATGGCGATGACGGCGGCAGCACCGCCTGAGGCGAACGCTTCGACCCTGCATGCGAGACTGGTCACGCCCCCGGGCGTCGGCGCCATCGCGATCATCGCGATCGAAGGCGAGACCTCGCGACTCGACGCGCTGCTCGAGAACCTCGCGGGCGCGCCGCCGCCTCGGCCCGGGGCTCTGGCATGGCGGCGATTCGCCGATGTCGACGACGGCGTCGTCGCGCGGATCGACGCCCGGCGGGCGTGGCTCACCCCGCACGGCGGCAGGAGAATCGTCGAGCGGCTTCGCGACCTTCTCGTCGCCGCTGGAGCGACGTGGACCCGAGCCGAGGGAGACGCCCCCGTCGACCGCCACCCGGAAGCCGCGGATCGCTTCGAGGCCGAGGCGCTGGTCGCCATCTCCGCCGCCGCGAGTCCCCTGGCGATTCCGCTGCTTCTCGACCAGCCGCGGCGATGGCGAGCGCGGGCGGCATCGGGCAAGGACGCCCCGAACTTCACCGACGAGGATCGGGGCCGCTGGCGACGCCTCGACCGCCTGATCGATCCGCCCCGGGTCTGCGTGGTCGGTGCGCCCAACGCCGGCAAGAGCACCCTCGCCAACGCCCTCGCGGGCCGCGACGTCTCCATCGCCTCGCCGATCGCAGGCACCACGCGCGACTTCGTGTCCGCGCGGATCGACCTTGCGGGTCTCGTCGTCGAGTGGATCGACCTGCCGGGGTTTCCAGAGTGCGCCGACGCCGCTCCGGCGGGTCTCGAGGCGAGCGATCGCGCCGCGTTCGAGCACGCCGCACGCACCGCCGCCACCGCCGATCTGCTGGTGATGCTTGCGGCGCCGGATCAGGCGTGGGCGGCGCTGCCGGAGGGCTTCGCGGGCGAGACGATCCGGGCGATGTCGAAGGTGGATCTGCCCGCCGCCGCGCAATCACCGCGACGACAGGATGCCGACCGGCTGGTGAGCGCCGTGACCGGCGAGGGCGTGTCCGATCTGGTCGCGTGCGTGCGCGACACGCTCGTGCCGCCGGGCGACCGGCGGCACCGGGGTCCGTGGCGTTGGACGCTTCCATCCTCCCCCGATCGCCACCGGTCCACGAGGTAGAGGTCGACGCGGAACCAGTCGTCACCGAGCGGCGCGACGCGAGCCACGCCCGCTCTGCCGAGGAACCGCCCGGTGCCGCCGATGATCGGTCGCCGACAGGCGTTGATCAGTGGTCCGTCCGTGTTGGCGTAGTCGTGAAGGCCACTCCGGCAGACCTCGTCCTCGGTGCCGAACCACTCGAGGTGGAAGGTCGAGACTCGGTACTCGTGCTCGAGTCCGTCTCCCATCTCGCGATACGGGCTGGTGGTGACGTTGAAGCCACCGGCGATGCCGACGATCGGCGAGTCGGCGGGATTCCGCGACGCGGGCAGAACGGCATGCACGTTGGCCCACCAGATGGTGAGGTCCCCGGAGCTCGTCCCCCGTTCGCCGAGATCGGTCCGCGTCACCCCGCCCTCGTGGCCGTGGACCGTGACCGAGGGGGTGGCGGGCAGACTCCGCCGAGCGGTCGAGGCGCACCCCAGCGCCTACGCGGCGAACAGAAGCACGGCGAACGGGGTTCGAAGCGGATTCATGCGATGGTCGCTCCGGATGTCTGGAGAGGTCGATGGGCGACCGGGGACGCAACGACTCGCTGCGAACATCGGCAACCCGGGGTTCACTCCCCGCGGCATGTCGAGATCCATCGAGTGTGGCGGCGACTCGACGTTCCGGGCGATCTCACCCGCCGATCGCGCTGTACCCGCTGTCGACGTAGAGGGTCTGCCCCGTGACGGCGGTGGAGAGGTCGCTCAGCAGGTAGACCGCCGCATCGCCCACGTCCCGGCCCACGATGTTGCGACGCAACGGCGCCTTCCTCTCGACCCAGTCGAGAATCTCGCTGAACCCGCCGACCGCCATCGCCGACAGCGTCCGCATCGGCCCCGCGCTGATGCAGTTGACCCGAATCGACTGCTGGCCGAGTTCCATCGCGAGGTATCTCGAGGTCGCCTCCAGCGCCGCCTTGGCGACCCCCATGACGTTGTAGCCCGGGACGGCCTTCTCGGCACCGTAGTAGGAGAGCGCGATCATCGAACCGCCATCGTTCATGAGCGGCGCCGCCCGATTCGCCATGGCCGCGTAGGTGTAGGCGGAGATGTCCATCGCCTGGGTGAAGACCTCGCGCGGCGTGCCGGTGAACGCGCCCTCCTTCAACCAGTCCTTGTCGGCGAACGCGATCGAGTGGACCAGAAAGTCGATGCTTCCGACGTCCTCGGCGATCTTGGCGAAGACGCGGTCGAGGTCCTCGTCGCTGGCCGCGTCGAGCGACGTCGCCCAGGCGTCGGGCACGCCGAGAGAGTCCATGGCCTTGCGGAGGCGGCGCTCCATCTTGTCGCTCGGGAGATGGGTGAACATGCAGGTGGCGCCGTGGGCGAGCAGGCTCTCGGCGATCGAGTACGCCATGGAGTGCTCGTTGGCGATCCCCACCACCAGTCCTCGCTTGCCGTCCATCAGGGCCATGAATGATCTCCTCGGCGGTTCGGGTCCGGATCGGGCTCGCCCGGAGCCCTCGCCGGACGCGGCGGTCCACGTCGGCCCGCCGCGCAAGCCGTGGAGAGTACCGCAACGCCCCGGATCGGTCGGTGCCGACGCCTATACTCGCCGCCTCTCGCGTCCGTCCACAACCTCCAGGACCGAATCTCTCACATGGGCATCTTCGAGCGGTTCCTGCGCCGCCCCGAACCCGTCACGATCGCCTCCCCGTCGGCACCTGCGCGGGCCGACGGGAGCGCCGGCGACGAAGCCGCGATTCTCGAGGCCGGCCGCGAACTGCTCGAGCGATCCGGCCGAAACAAGGCCGGCGTCCTCAGCGGGGCGTACTGGTCCGACGCGCTCATGAACTGGTCGATGAAGGACGAGGCCTTCAAGGTCCAGCTGTTCCGGTTCGTGGACGCCTTCCCGACGCTGAAGACTTCCGAGCAGGTCCACGATCACCTCGAGGACTACCTCTCGCAGCCCGGCGTGACGCTTCCGCCGGGGCTCGGTGTCGGACTCAAGGCCGGCGGGCTCGCGAAGGGTCTTGTCGCCAAGACCATGTCCGGGCGCATCGAGGGGATGGCGAGCAACTTCATCGCCGGACGAAACGCCTCCGACGCCCTGCCCAAGCTCGAGCGGCTCTGGAAGCGCGGCTACGCATTCTCGGTCGATCTTCTCGGCGAGGCGTGCGTGAGCCATGCCGAGGCGGATGCCTACCGGCACAAGTACCTCGATCTCGTCGAGAACCTCCACGAGACGGTCTCGGCGTGGGCGCCGAATCCTCGCCTCGACTCGGACCACCTCGGCCCGATCGCCCGCACCAACGTCTCGATCAAGATCTCCTCGCTCTACGCCGCCACCGATCCCATCGACTTCGAGGGATCGCTGCGTGGCCTCGTCGCCGCGGTGCGGCCGGTGCTCGAGGCCGCCGCCGATCGCGGCGTCTTCGTCAACTTCGACATGGAGCAGCGCTCGCTCAAGGATCTGACGATCGAGCTGTTCAAACGATGCTGCGACGAGGTCGAGTTCGAGGGCGGCATCGCCATGCAGGCCTACCTGCGCTCGGGCGACGAGGATGCCCGGAACCTTGCGGAGTGGTCGGTCCGTCGCGATCGCCCGGTGACGGTGCGACTGGTGAAGGGCGCCTACTGGGACTACGAGACGATCCACGCCGAGCAGATGGGCTGGCCGGTCCCGGTATGGAGTCGCAAGCGCGACAGCGACGCCTGCTTCGAGCGGATGAGTCGAATTCTGCTGGATGCCACGCCACGCTCCACCGGTCGGGGCGGCATCAAGCTGGCGCTCGGCTCGCACAACGCCCGCTCGATCGCCGCGGCGCTCGCGCACCTCGATCGGCTGGGTCTGCCCCGCAACGCCATCGAGTTGCAGATGCTCTACGGCATGGGCGACGAACTGAAGGCCGCAACCGCCGAAATGGGGCTGCGCCTCCGCGAGTACGTGCCCGTCGGCGAGATGATTCCCGGCATGGCCTATCTCGTCCGCCGCCTGCTCGAGAACACCTCGAACGAGTCGTGGCTTCGAGCGGGATTCGCCGACGGCGCGACCCCCGACATGCTGCTCGCCTCGCCGCACGGCGACGCGGCACGCGACCCGGGCCTCGCCGCGCTCGACGAGGCGCCACGTCGCCATCACCTGAGTCCCGCAGTCCCCGGAGTGGGCGATGGGCAGCCCTTCTTCAACGAGTCGATGCGGGACTTCGCGGACCCCGCGCAACGGACGGCGTTCGGCGCCGCGGTCGAGACCTGCACCCTGCCCGAGGTCGCGATCGACGCCACCGAGCAGGATGCCGATCGGGCCCTCGACGCGGCGCACCGGGCGTTCCCATCGTGGCGCGACACGCCCTTCGCCACCCGAGCCGACGTCCTGGTCAAGGCCGCGGACGCCATGCGGAGGCGACGGGACGAACTTTCCGGCATCGTCGTCCGCGAAAGCGGCAAGACCTGGCGGGAGGCCGACGCGGACGTCTGCGAGGCGATCGACTTCTGCGAGTTCTACGCCCGCACCGCGGCGGAACTCTTCGCCCCGCAGCGAATCGGGCGTTTCGTGGGCGAACTCGACGAGCAGTGGCACCAGCCCCGCGGCGTCGCGGCGGTGATCAGCCCGTGGAACTTTCCGCTGGCGATCTGCTGCGGCATGACCGCGGCGGCACTGGTCACCGGCAACACCGCGATCGTCAAGCCGGCCGAGCAGACGCCGGCGATCGCGAGGATCCTCTGCGAGATCCTGTGGGCCGCGGGCTGTCCCCGAGAGGTGCTGCACTTCGTTCCCGGTCCCGGCGAGACCGTCGGTGCGAGGCTCGTGCGCGACCGGCGAACCGCGATCATCGCCTTCACCGGCTCCAAGGCGGTGGGTCTCGACATCCTGCAGGCCGCCGGCGTCACTCCCGAGGGCCAGCCGTTCGTCAAGAAGGTCGTCTGCGAGATGGGGGGCAAGAACGCCCTGATCATCGACGCGTCGGCGGACCTCGACGAGGCGGTGCTGGGCGTGCGGCACAGCGCGTTCGGCTTCGCGGGCCAGAAGTGCTCGGCCTGCAGTCGAGCGATCGTCCTCGAGAGCTGCCACGACGAGTTCCTGCATCGCCTCGTCGAGAGCACCCGGACGCTCGTCGTGGGCGATCCGCTCGCCCCGGGCACCGACGTGGGGCCGGTGATCGACGAGGACGCCGCCCGCAAGATCCGCGAGTACGTCGAGATCGGCCGCCGCGAGGGCGTGGTCGAGATCGAACTGCCGGTGCCAGAGGGCCTCGCCGAGAAGGTCGGCAAGCCGTTCGTCGGGCCGACCGTGGTCTCGGGGATCCGCCGCGAGCACCGCCTCGCCAACGAGGAGGTCTTCGGGCCGGTGCTCGCGGTCATCAAGGTGAAGGACTTCGACGAGGCCCTCGAGGTCGCCAATGCCACCGACTACAAGCTGACCGGCGGCGTCTTCAGCCGCAAGCCCGCCCACCTCGAACGGGCGCGACGCGACTTCCGCGTCGGCAACCTCTACCTCAACCGGGGAATCACCGGCGCCCTCGTCGCAAGACAGCCGTTCGGCGGCTTCGGCCTCTCCGGCGTCGGCAGCAAGGCCGGCGGTCGCGACTACCTGCACCAGTTCGTCGAGCCTCGCGCGGTCTGCGAGAACACCATGCGACGCGGCTTCGCGCCCGGCCTCGAGTAGCGGCGACGCCCTCCGAGCGGCATCGTGGGGGCTACATCGTCCGATCCAGAACCCGATACGACACCGCCTCGGCCACGTGCTCGATCGTGGGGA
>JAFMML010000023.1:0-6238 GCA_017859745.1 Planctomycetota bacterium | reverse complement strand
CGGCGAGACGTTCGAACGGCACCGCCGAGACCTCGACATGCAGGTCGATCCGATCGATCAGCGGCCCGGAGATCCGACCGACGTAGCGCTCCTGCTCGCGCTGGCCCGCCTCGCCGACGGCGCGGTGCCCGCGATGGGTCGGGTTCATCGCCGCCACCAGCAGCACCCGCGCGGGAAACGTGGTCGCGCCGTGGGCCCGGGCGATGGTCACCACACCGTCCTCGAGCGGCTCGCGAAGGCTCTCGAGCACGCCACGGGAGAACTCCGGCAGTTCGTCCAGAAAGAGCACACCGTGGTGGGCGAGGCTCACCTCGCCGGGCCGCGGCACCCTTCCGCCGCCGACGATCGCCGCGGTCGAGGCGGTGTGGTGCGGACAGCGGACCGGACGCGTGCACACGAGCGAGCGGCCTTCGCCGAGCAGACCCGCACAACTGTGGATTCGGGTGACCTCGAGGGCTTCGGCCCGGGTCATCGGCGGAAGCAGGCCCGGCAGCGCCCGAGCCATCATCGTCTTGCCGGCTCCCGCGGGACCGATCAGAAGCAGGTTGTGCCCGCCCGCCGCGGCGATCGTCATCGCCCGCTTCGCCGCCTCCTGCCCGCGGATCTCGCCGCAGTCGATCGCGGCGCCGCAAGCGGCGAGCAGTCGATCCGCATCGACCTCCGGAGTCGGCGCCGCCACGCCGCCCTGCAGGAAGGCGACCACCTCGTCGAGACGCTCGAACCCGTGCACGTCGATCCCCCCGACCGCCGCCGCCTCGACGGCGTTGGCCCTGGGCAGGACGACGCCGGCGCGACCGAGGCTCCTCGCGAGGGTGGCCAGGCTGACCGCCCCCCGAACCGGACGCAGTCGTCCGTCGAGGGCGAGTTCACCGGCGAAGAGGTGCGACGCCACCATCGAACTCGACGCGGCGAGCGCTCCGTCGGCAAGCAGCAGCGCGATCGAGATGGGCAGGTCGAAGACCGGTCCCTCCTTGCGAAGGTCGCCCGGGGCGAGGCTGACCGTGGTCTTCTTCCACGGGTAGCGGTAGCCGCAGTTCCGGATTGCGGCCCGCACCCGGTCGATCGACTCGCGAACCGCGGTGTCGGGCAGTCCGACCACCGTCGTGCCCGACAGGCCGCTGGGGCAGAGGTCGATCTCGATCTCGCAGGGGACCGCATCGATCCCCTGCAGGACGAAGCTCTCGACACGGCTCCCGGGGACGCTCGGCGCCTCGTTGGCATGCATGCGGCCAACCTACGTCCCGAGGTCCACGCATCCGGAGCCGCTGCGGAAACGCCGCGGCGACCCGGGCGAGGCCCCGATCCCCGCGCGATCCGCCGGGATTGGTCACAATGTCCCGGATGAGTCGCCGCCCCACCGTCGCGAAGGTCTCGTGCGTTCTCCGCCATGAACCCTCGGCTCGAGCAGCGATCGAGAAGGCGGTCCGTTGATCGACGCGGCCGCCATCCTCGCCACGGCTGCCCCGGGCCTCGACCCGATCGCGCTGGTGAGCGACGTGTCGTGGGTCGATCTGCTCGGCATCGCGGCGATCGGCTTCGGCGGCGGAATGCTCGGGGGCCTGGTCGGCATCGGCGGCTCGCTGGTGATGATCCCCGCCCTGACGATCGTCTACGGCCGCGATCAGCAGCTCTACCAGGCGGCCGCGATGGTGGTGAACGCCGTCGTCGCGGCCACCGCGACGCGTCGCCACGCGATCGCCGGCGCGATCAAGCGGCGGGTCGTGTTCCGCATGGTGCCCGCAGCCGTCGCCTGCGTGCTGATCGGCGTGTGGGCCAGCAACCACCTCGACCAGCGCTGGCTTCAGCTGTGCTTCGGCGGGTTCATGCTCTACGTCGCGCTTCAGGAGATCCGATCGATGCTGTCGGGACGAACCGGTGGGGAGTCGGGTTCCCCCCGGGAGGGTCGGCTCGCCCTCGCCGGCGTCGGCGGCGCCACCGGCTTCGTGTCGGGACTGCTGGGCATCGGCGGCGGAGGTGTGGCGGTTCCGATGCTCCGGGGACTTTGCCGTCTGCCGCTGCGAGAAGCGATCGCTGCAAGCGCGGCGGTGATGCTGGTGAGCGCCACCGCGGGCGCGATCGCCAAGAACACGACCTTCGCCTCGATCGATGCGGCCGGCGCCGGACGCGGCCTGTCGGCCAGTCTGACCCTCGCCGCGATCCTCGCCCCCACCGGCATGCTCGGGGCCTGGGTCGGCGCCTCGCTGACCCATCGCCTGAACCTTCCCACCATTCGGATCGCGTTCATCGCGCTCATGGTGATCGGCGGCGTGCGCATGGCGTTCGGTTGAGTCGATCGCCTCGGGCCCCGCGATGGCAACGCGTCGGCGGCCGCCGTGAAACGCACTCTCGGGGCGGACCGTCTCGACCTCGCTCACGGATCGCAGCGAGTCTCGCCTCAGCGTTTCCAGTGCGACAGCAGCGTCGCGAGATCTCCGGGGCCGATCGTGCCGTCGAGGTCCAGGTCCGCCATCGTGGCCGACACCGAGTCCGACTCGCCCCAGGACCCGAGCAGCATCGAGAGATCGATGGGGCCCACCGATCCGTCGGCGTCCAGATCGCCGAGGCGCGGCGCGACCAACGTCAGCCTCTGGTCGGCCGGCACGTCGTGCAGGAGGGTCACCATTCCTCGTGCCCAGCGGACCTCGACCTCCTCGATCAGGTCCACGTCGCCGAGGCCGAAGTGCACCACCGGTTCGCTCGTGGCGAGGTAGCTCGGCCCACCGTCCATCACCCGCACCCACTCGACGCCGCCGTGACGGACGACCACCCGGGTGCCGAAGCCGTCCGGCGCCAGATGCGGATGCGTCGAGGTGTCGAACTCGATCTGCAGCCAGTGACCGGACGCGGCGTCGTTCCGGTAGTAGCGAAGCGGGCCGTTGTTCTCCTGCACGACCAGATCCGCATCGCCGTCCCGGTCGGCGTCGAGCCAGACCACGCTGCGATCGTCGCCGGTGCCGTCGAAGCCGCAGGCGAGCGCGATCTCCTCGAAGACGCCTCCGCCGAGGTTCCTGAAGACCTTGCCCGGTTCGCCGATCCACTGGGCGCTGGCACGGCCGTTGACCTCCACCAGATCCTCCCAGCCGTCGAGGTCGAGGTCGATCGCGATCGCCCCCCATCCCCATCCGCCGTCCTCGACGCCGCGGGCGACGCCCTCCTCGCTGAAGACCATGTCGTCCGTGCCCATGTACAGCTGGTTGCCGTTGCGGAATCCCTTGGACGGCGAGTCGTTGAAGATGCTGGTCACGTACCAGTCGAGCTGGCCGTTGCGGTCGAAGTCGCCGAGCGCCTGGCCCATGCCGTTCTCGTCGAGGCCCGCTCCGACGACCTCGGTCCGGTCGAGGAACGTTCCGTCGCGCTGGTTCACGAAGCACCGGCTGGTGCCGAAGTCTCCCGAGACCAGAAGCTCCGGATGCAGATCGCCGTTCGTGTCGGCGAAGCGGCCCTGGAACCACCACACCCCGGACTGATGGAGGCCCGCCGGCACGATGCGATCGAGGAAGGTGCCGTCGGAGAGGTTCGTGTAGAGCCGGTTGCCGTCGGCGGCGGAACGCCACGCCGAAACGAACAGATCGAGATCGCCGTCGAGGTCGTAGTCGCCGACGGCGATGCCGCTGGGGTTGGGAAAGATGAACGAACCGAAGCGGACGCCGGTGAAGAAGGCGACGTCCTCGAACGATCCCTCGCCGGTGTTGCGATAGAGGCGGTGCTTGCCGGTGCGGCCCTGATCGTCGTTCTGGAAGCCGCTCGAGGTCAGGTGGATGTCGAGCCAGCCGTCGCCGTCGAAGTCGAGGACCGCGGCGCTTCCCCCGCAGTGCTGGCTCGCCACCCCCCACTCCGCCGCGCGGTCGGTGAAGGTGCCGTCGCCGTCGTTCATGAACAGCTGGTCGGGCACGCCGCCACCTCCCAGCACGAAGAGATCGGGCCAGCCGTTCCGATCGAAGTCCCCCACCGCCATGCCGCCCGAGACCCACTCGTCGAGCAGGAAGTAGCCCGGCGCGTGGGGCTGGTGGCCGCCGACGAGACCCACCTCGAGGGTCGCATCGACAAGCAGCAGATCCCCGGAGAAGCTGCTCGAGACGGACCAGCCCGCGAGCGAAGCCGCGGCGGCGAGGACTCTCGTGCTGCGCCAGGCTGCCTTCACCTGATCTCCTCCGATT
Source organism: Planctomycetota bacterium (assembly GCA_017859745.1). GTDB lineage: Bacteria > Planctomycetota > Phycisphaerae > Phycisphaerales > SM1A02 > VGXO01. The sequence continues at coordinate 2,081 of JAFMML010000023.1, read as the reverse complement.
CGGACGACGCGCCGACCATCGCTGCCGGGACCGCGGACACGAAAAGAATAGAACGCCACGTGGGCGATGCCGCGGGATTCGGCGGGGAAACGATTCTCGACCTCGACGATCGTTGCGATCGCCCCGATCGCCCCGATCGCTCCTTCACGTCGAGGATCTCGGACCGGGAGATCGCCGGACCGGAACTGTCTCGAATCCGGCCAGTCACCCGCCCGCCGAGGCGGGTTCCGGGCAGGAGATGGCGCCGCCCGGCGAGACCTTCGCGAAGACGTCGAGATCCTGGGTCTGGCCGTTCTGGGCGAAGATCGTGAACGGCAGGTAGAGGAAGCCCTCGAAGGACGCCTTCGGGGTCAGGCGCAGGGTCACCAGCACCTCCTCGTTCTCGGCGTCGATCTCCTGCCGAACGAACTCCACCATCCCGTCCGAGCTGCGGCTGATCGCGGCGTTGATCGGTGGGGCGGGACGATCGATCCGGTTGTCGAGGCGGATCGTGAACTCCTTCGACTGGCCGGTGGCCAACACCCCGGCGGGAATCCGGTAGTCCTTCATGCGAATGTTGATCGCCGGGAAGCTGTTCTCGTGCCGCAGCAGCACGTCGACCAGCGGCGCATCGGGTCGATCGGTCTCGATCACGAAGTAGCGAGGCAGACGGCTGCCGAAGTCGGCGACGTCGTACTCCAGCAGATACTGGCTGCGGAGCTCCTCGGTCGCGGGATCGAAGCCGAGGTATCGCGGCGGGAGACCGTGAGCCGAGCAGATCCGGAACGGCTTCCCATCGGTCGCCTGAACCACCAGACGCCCGGTCTGGTTCTTGCCTTCGACGGCGTTGATGTACGGCGGAGTCACGCGAACCGGCAGGGCGACCTCGGCCTGGAGTTGCACGGTGACGACCTGCGTGTAGCCCTCGACCAGCACTCGGATCTGGGCCCGCTTGGGTCCCGGTGCCGGCTGGGCGTCGAGCGTGGCCTCCAGATCCACCGAGCCACCCGCGGGAATCTCCTTCCCTGCAAGGTCGGAGATGGTGGTGCACTTGCAGCTCGGCTGCACCGCGAGGATCTTCAGCGGCGTCGCGCCGGTGTTGACCAGGGCGACCGTGCCAGTCGATGCGCTCGAAGGCGCCACGAACCCGAAGTCGAGCGATGGCGGGTCGAGACGGATCGGGGGAGCGCTCTGGACGGGAGCCGCCGGGGCCGCGGCGACCGGCGCTTTCGAAGACTGGGTGTCCGCGGCCGGCGCCGTCGCAGCGGTGGTGGCTCCGCTCGAGGCGCCGGTCGGCTCGGCGCTGCCGGCGTCTCCACCGCCGCTTCCGCAACCGATGGCGACAAGCAGCACGGGCAGCAGTTGCAGCAGGCGAACACAGGTCGAGCCATGGGGACCGGAGCGAGCATGGAGACGGCGAGCGTGGGACTTCATCGGGGGGCCTCGAGAAACCTGACGGACGAGAACGGACGGACCCGGAGGACCTGTGGGTGTCGCCGACCGGGGGCCGGCCTTGGAGCGGAGGACTCACCACCCTTCGTGGCGGCCGGAACTCCGATCGAGAACATCGGTTCGCCTCCCCCCCGGGTCTCCGCGTGACTTGAAGAATACGCGGCGATGCCACAGCCGGTTGTCGAGGCGGGCGCGGGCGGATTCCCGTGCCGACGGGGACTCGCAGGAACCGAGTCCTGGCCTGAGCGGCAAGCGGCCCGGTCAACACGGACGGGGGAGGCCATCGGCGTCGAATCGCTCCGCGAGCGATGATTGTGCTGGTTGCTGCTCGCTGAACGCTGCCGAGGTGGCCTTCGGCCCGCCCAGCGTGTCAAGGCCACGGCAAGGACTCCGGCACCCCAACATGCAGGAATGCACCTTAGGACCGAAAAAATCGTTTGGAGATGCCGATTCTGGGGGTACTATTCACCCGATCGAGTGGTCGCGGGGATCCTCTCCCCCCACCGGCATGCGTCGGAGGGGTCGGGGACGGAGAGCGACGATCGATCCATCAGGGCGCCCAAGGCGTCCAGGGCGGCGTCCAGGGCGTCCTCCCGGTGAGCGGTGCGGACGTCCAGACCTGGACTCAGGCCTGGATTTTCAGGGCCGGA
>JAFMML010000126.1 GCA_017859745.1 Planctomycetota bacterium | reverse complement strand
AGGCGCTCGGACGGCAGCAGCTCGGCGAGCCCCTCGGCGAGGACCACGGCGCCGGCTCCGATCAGGCACCGGGCACCGATCGAGACGCCGTCGCGGACGACCGCGCCGACTCCCACGAACGTCCTGGTGCCGATCGTGACGTTCCCCGAGATGCTTGCTCCCGGACCGACGTAGCAACAGGGGCCGATCGAGGAGTGATGGCTGACGATGGCCCCCTGCACGACGGCGGTCATCGGTCCGATCGAGGTGCCGGGACCGACGATCGCCCCCCCGAACACGAGGGCGGTGGGATCGATCGAGGCCCCATCGGCGCAGGCGGTCGGATGGACGAAGCCGCGAATCGAGTGCTTCCCTGCCTGCAGGCGCTCGGCGATCTCCGCGCGGCCCTTCATGCGATGTCGATAGTCGACGATGCCGATCAACCACTCGACGCTCGAAGGATCCTCCGAGTCCAGCACCTCGTCGATCTCGCGAATGGGAATTCCATCCGCATCTTCGCGGTTGCGATGCTCGCGATCCACGGCGTACGCGGCGATCGGGACTCCCAGGCATCGCTGTGCGACGACCGCGAGGCTCCGCGCCCACGATCCGGCTCCGGCGACGATCAGCGATGGCACTCGGATCGCTCCATGCCAAACGCGTCGCGAAACTGCTGGGGGGACATGATCGGTCGCTCGTGCAGTTCGGCGAGGTGATGGACCTGTTCCACCATCGAGAGGTTCGTGGCGAGTCTGGTTCTGGCGTGATCGGCGAAGATGTTGTCCTCGATGCCGATCCGCACGCCCAATCCCGCTGCGATCGCCGTGGTGGCGACGGCGCGTTGGCAGCGGCCGATGCCCCCGAACGCGATGGTGGTTCCCGCCGGCATGGCATTGGTCAGTGCCGCCATGTCCAGCAGCGAGCATTGCGCCGTCGCGACGTTGCCGAAGAAGAGATTGGCGTACAGCGGTCCCCGGAGGATGCCGCGATCGAGCAGGTAGCCGGCGTAGTTGGCCATTCCCAGATCGAAGATCTCGAGCTCTGGCAGGATGCCGCGCTCCGTCATCCGTTCGGCGAGACGCTGGACGACGTCGGGCGCGTTGACGCTCGCTTGGCGCGCGAAGTTGAGCGACGACGTCGTCAGCGAGGCCATGTCCGGCTTCAAGTCGTCCTCGAGGTCGAGAACCTCCGAGCGCGGCTCGAAGTCCGGGCGCTCCCGTCCGGAGCAGGAGACGCCCAGCACCAGATCGGATCGATGCTCGCGAATGCGGCCGATGATCTCGGCGTAGACCTCCTTCCGGTGGGTGGGCCTCCCGTCCGGGTCCCGGGCGTGCATGTGGACGGTGGTCACTCCGATCTCCGCGCATCGCAGGACGTCGTCGGCGATCTCTGAAGGGGTGATCGGGACGTTCGGCGTCATGTCCCGGGTCGGGACCATGCCGTTGACGCAGAGGTTGAGGATCAGCGGCGGCCCACCCGTGGCGGAACTCGAATCCAGGGGTGAGCGAATCATTGAGCCTTCCGGTTTCGTCTGGGCGGAGATGGCCAACGGGATGGCCGGCCAATAGGGAGATCGGAGAGACGCGGAGGCGGGTTCAGCAATCTGCGGTGTTGGGCGGCCAAAGGGGAAGAGTCCTGTCACAGGGCCGCTCTTTCCGGGGCCCGTTTGCCCGCGGTCGTTCGCTCGGGGCCTCGGGTCGGCAGAGTCGCCCTGCCGGTGCCCCCCCGCGCCGTGCGACTGGGGTCCCGTCGCCGATGGCGGCTCAGTCGTACCCACTACACTGCTCACGCCGGAGCGGTTGGGGCGATCGCCCTCTCCGTCGGCGACTCATGGTCCGACCTCCCACCACGCCCCACCCCGCCGACGCCATGCCCACCCTGACCATCAACGGCAAGGAAGTGCCGTTCACCCCCGGCCAGAACATTCTTCAGGCCGCCCTCGACGCGGAGTTCGAGATCCCGCACTACTGCTACCACCCCGGCCTGTCGGTGGTGGCGAGTTGCCGGATCTGCCTGGCCGAGGTCTGGCAGAAGAACCCCAAGACCGGCGATCTTCAGAAGATCCCGAAGCTGGTCCCGACCTGCCAGCAGCCGGCCGCCGAGGGCATGGTCGTGCACACCGACACGCCCAAGGCGATCGCCAACCAGAAGTCGGTGATGGAATACCTGCTGATCAACCATCCGGTGGACTGCCCGGTCTGCGACAAGGCCGGCGAGTGCCACCTGCAGGACTACTCCTACCAGTACGGCCGAGGTCAGAGCCGCTTCGCCGAGAACAAGATCAAGCAGCCCAAGAAGGACGTCGGGCCGCACATCCTGCTGTACTCCGATCGCTGCATCATGTGCACGCGGTGCGTTCGCTTCACCCGCGAGGTCACCGGCAGTGCCGAGCTCATCGTCGAGGGCCGCGGGGCCATGGAGCAGATCGACGTCTTCCCGGGACGCGCCCTCGACAACGAACTCTCGGGCAACGTGGCGGACATCTGCCCGGTGGGAGCGCTGCTCGACAAGGACTTCCTGTTCCAGCAGCGGGTCTGGTTCCTCGAGCGGACGCCCTCGATCGACGGTCTCACCGCAAGCGGCGACAACCTCTGGGTCGAGCACCACGACGGGCAGGTCTACCGCCTGAAGCCGCGTGAGAACTCCGAGGTCAACAAGTGGTGGATCACCGACGAGGTCCGCTACGGCTGGAAGTTCGTCCACCGGGAGGATCGCATCGGCATCCCCGCGGTGAAGGGACTGGATCCGTTCGAGTTCGAGCAGGGGCCCGAGGCGTACGCCGCGGCATACGCGAGGGCCAACGAGGTCCCGGCCGCCGCCGTCGCCGAGCGAGGCGAGGGTTCCGTGGGACTGATGGCGAGCCCGATGCTCTCCTGCGAGGACGTCTTCCTGCTGGCGAGCTGGGTGCGATCGATCGATTCGAAGGCGGTGCTGGCGGTCGGCCCGGTGCCGCGTGATGGGGAGGACAAGACCTTCCCCGGCGGATTCACGATCCGCGCCGAGAAGGCACCCAACGCCCGAGGCGTCCGCAAGGTGCTGGAGTCCTTCGGCGGCGAGGTGCTGGACGCCGATGGGTTCGCTGCGAAGGCCCCGTCGCTCGGCGCGGCGGTGGTCACCGGCAACTACCCGAGCGACTGGGTCTCACCCGGGCTCGCCTCCGGTCTCGCGAAGACGCCATTCGTCCTGATCGACACGCTCCCCACGTCCCTGACCTCTTCCGCCGAGGTCGTCCTGCCCGGCGCGACGTGGGTCGAGAAGGCGGGCAGCTTCATGAACGCCGATGGTCGACTGCAGAGCTTCCGCCGGGCCCTCGCGCCGTTGATGCTCGCCAAGAGCGAGGCGCAGCTGGCGCTCGATCTTGCGGCGGCGGTGGAGGGGAAGCAGGCTCGGTCCTTCGATGACGCCCAGATCCGCGGAGAGATCGCGACGCGACCGGGGCTCGAGGAGATGGCCAACGCCGTCTTCCACCCCGAGGCGGCGGCCGCGGTCGAACCGGACATGGTGTACGTGGAGCTGTAGGGGGTTCGGCGGGGGCGTCATCCGAGGCGACGAAGTCAACCGCGTGTGGTGCCGTCATGCGGCGTCGACGCAGAGGTGCTCGGTTGGAATTCCATCCCGCCCGGCGACCCGGTCGATAAGCCGCCGATGCGGCGTCCTCTGTTCCGCCCCGATCCCGGATGGCTCTGGCTGATCGCCGGACTCGTGGTCGTCT
>JAFMML010000125.1 GCA_017859745.1 Planctomycetota bacterium | reverse complement strand
GCAGTCCTTCAGGAGGAACACCAGACGGTGGACGTCGAGGTATTCGGCCAACTGAAGGCAATGGTGCAGATGACCGCTGCCGACCGTTCGGTCGGCCTTCAGACGAAACACCACGGTGCCGCGCGATGATCGGCGTCGAACCCGGTCGAGATCCTCGGGCGTGTCGATGTCGTCGGACTCGATCGACGGCGTCTCGAAGAGACGGTGTCGCGGTGTCACCATCGACCGGTGCCGCAACAGCGCCGCGGCCGAGACCAGTTGGATCGCCCCGGTCTCCCTCAGGACTCCGTGCCGGGCGAACTGCCTGTTCACTCTCGATTCGAAGAGCGGACGAGCGGCATCGAGCCCGTCGCCCGATTCGTACCAGAATAGATGATGTTCCCGGACCACCGAGGCGAGACTGTCCACATCCGCGACGTCGAACTGCCGCAACGCTTCCGCAATCGTCTTGCCGGAGCGAAGGGGGCTTGTCGGCTGAAACACGCCCACGACTCCGTTCCACTCGAGACTCTCGACGACATGGACTGCGACATCGGAAATCGTCGAATCCGGCCGAGCGAGCTCGGGAGGCCTTGGAATCGTCTCCACACCGTGAACCGACGCCCAACCCAGAATCTCCGCGTCGTCGCTCGAGATCACAAGCCGGTCCGCCACTCCGGAGTCGCGAAGCGCTTCGACGGTGTGCGCGATGAGAGGTCGGCCTCCGATCTCGCGAAGGTTCTTGCGCACCACGCCACGACTCCCTCCACGAGCGGGAACGATGGCGAGCATCCGCGGCGTCTGGGTCACAGCATCTGATCCTGTCCTGATCCGGAGCCCCTCTTGGGGGAGATCGTCACTCCAGACCCGATTCTTCCACCAGCAACCCGCTTTGATCGGCAAAAACCCGCACCGTGCTCTCACATCCGCCGCGGCGACTCGATCCCGAGCAGCCCCAGGCCGTCGGCGAGCACCCGGCGCGACAGGTCGCAGAGCCGCAGGCGGCTCGAACGGGTCGGCTCCTCCGACTTCAGCACCGGGCATTCCCGGTAGAAGGCGCTGAACGCCGCCGCCACCCGCTGCAGGTAGGCGCACAGCCGGCTCGGCTCGAGCGTCCGGGCGACGTCGGCGACGACGCCGGGGTAGGCCAGGAGCGTCAGGGCGAGATCCCGCTCGGCTGGCTCGCCGAGGGTCAGCGTGACGTCGGGCAGCGCCGGCGACTCGATCTCGAAGGGCACCTCCACGCCGGCCTTCTCGAGGATCGAGCGAATGCGGGCATGGGCGTACTGGATGTACGGACCGGTGTCGCCCTGGAACGAGACCATTCGGTCGAGGTCGAAGACGTAGTCGCGGGAGACCTCCAACGACAGGTCCGCGTACTTGACCGCGGCGATCCCGACGGCTCGACCGATCGCATGCAGTTCGGTGTCGTCAAGGCCGTGCGTCGGGCTGTCCGGATCCGTGGATCGCGCACACACCTCCGACTCGCCTCGGGCCACCGCCTCGGCGAGCAGACTCGCCAGCGTCACGTTCTCGCCCGAGCGGGTCTTGAGGGGACGCTTGTCCGGGCCGAGCACCGCTCCGAAGCCCAGATGCACCAGCTCGGCACGCTCGCCGTCGGAAGTTCGATCCCAGCCGATCATGCGGCAGGCGTCGAAGACGTCCTTGAAATGATCCCGTTGTCGGGCGTCCACGACGTAGATCACCCGTTCGGAATCGAGTTCCTGCACCCGGAACCTCACTGCCGCGAGATCGGTGGTCGCATAGAGGAACCCGCCGTCGGACTTTCTGATCAGCATCGGCCGGTCGCGATCGGGGTACTTCACGACGATGGCCCCGTCGTCCTCGCTCGCGAGCCCGGACTCCATGAAGTCCTCGACGACCGTCGAAAGGCGATCCCGGTAGAAGCTTTCGCCGCGACTGTGCTCGGGGCCGAGGACGACGTTGAGCGTCACCGCGGTCTCGAAGACCTCGCGCATGGTGCACTCGATGATCTTCTTCCAATCCCTGACGAGCTCGATGTCGCCGGCCTGCAGCTTCAGAAGCGTCGCCTTGGCCTGGGCGACCGCGGCGCGGGCGTCGTGGTTCTGGGCCTCGAGTTCGGCGATGCGATGCGGACCGCATCCATTGGCGATCGCAGCGGCAAGACCCTTCTCGTCGGCGTTGCCGGAGGCCTGCGCCGACCGATACGCGGCATTGAGATCGGCCAAGGTGATCGTGTCGAGGTTCGCACCAGCCTCCTGGAGGGCAACCAACGTCATCGCGATGGGCAGTCCCCAGTCGCCGAGGTGGTTCTCCCGATGCACCCTTCGACCGAGTCGTTCGAACACCCGAGCGATGCAGTCGCCGATGATCGTGGCCCGAAGGTGGCCCACGTGCATCTGCTTGGCGACGTTCACGCCGCAGAGATCGACCGTCACCCCGTGGGGACGGTTCTGTCGAACGACGCCGAGCGACGCGTCGTCCATCGAGGCGAGCATCGAGGCGATCGCCCCCATCTCGAGACGGATGTTGATGAAGCCCGGCCCAGCGACCTCCGGCACTTCTGCAAGACCGGTGAGATCGACCGCCGCCACGATCCGATCGGCGAGATCGCGAGGCTTCAGGCCGTTCGCCTTGGCAAGGGCCATCGCCGCGTTGGACTGGTAGTCGCCGTGGCGGGGGTCGCCGCTGGGTCGGATCTGCGGATCGCACGCTTCCGGGACGATGCCGAGGACCTCGGAGATCGCGAGGCGGAAGCGGTGATCGAGTTCTCGGACCGGATCGGTGGAGGTCGGAATGGGCATCGAGTGCGAATGGTAGTGACCGCCAGGGAGGTGGACCGGCCTGGGCTCTAAACAGGTTCCGCTACGGATGGTCGATACTTGGTCGATGCCGACGCCGAGCGATCAGAACCCCCCCATGCACCCGCATTCCACGGAAGATCTCCGGCCAGGAAGGATGGGTCCCGATCGCCTCGACAGCGCCCCGGTCTTCCTCGTGGGGTGCGTTCGCTCCGGAACCACCCTGCTGCGCGTACTGCTGCACCAGAACTCGCACATCGCCTTCCGGAACGAATCGGAGTTCCTCGTCGACCATCTCGCAGACGACGGAACCTGGCCCGAACGCCGCGAGCTGTTGGACCGGCTCGTCACCGACCGAGCATTCGGACTCAGCGGATTCACGCTCGACGAGGATCTCCCGATTCCCGATGCGTGGCACCGCTGCCTGCTGGAGTGGTTCGAGTCGAAGGGAGGCTCGGTCCTCGGAGCGACGGTCCACCGACACTTCGGTCACCTTCGCCACATCTGGCCTCGAGCCCGCTTCATCCACATCGTCCGCGATCCCCGAGACGTCGCGAGGTCCTGCATCGGCATGGGCTGGGGCGGCAACGTCTGGACGACCTCGGTGTACTGGGACCGTGTCGAGCGGGAGTGGATCGAACTACGAAACGACCTCGACGACGATCGTTGGACCGAGATCCGCTACGAGGAGATGTTGCGGAATCCCAAGGCGACCCTCGAGAGGCTCTGCGACTTCCTGGACGTGCCCTTTGAGCAGTCCATGCTGGCGCCCCCCGAGGACGTGCCCTACGACGCGCCGGATCCCAAGTTCGCCGAGCAGTGGCGACGCAAGTTGTCGCCTGCAGAGGCCCTGCTGGTCGAACGACGAAGCCACGATCTGATGATTTCACTCGGCTACGAGCCGAGCGGGCCGCTTCGACCATGGCCGGGTCC
>JAFMML010000124.1 GCA_017859745.1 Planctomycetota bacterium | reverse complement strand
TGCTCGAGGAGGTCCTGCGTCGACGCGGCATTCCCTACGTCATCGCCCGCGGCACGGCGTTCTACGAGCGCAAGGAGGTCAAGGACGCCCTGGCGTATCTGCGCCTCGTCGCCAATCCCGCCGACGAGATCTCGCTGCGGCGGATCGTCAACAACCCGCCACGAGGGCTCGGCGACACCACGCTCAAGCGGGTGGCGACCTGGTCGCTCGACGAGGCTCCGAACCTCTTCGAAGGCCTGGCCCGCGCCGGCGAGATCGAGGGTCTCACCAAGCGGGCGGTCTCGGCCGCGTCGAAGTTCACCGGCCTCGTGAGGCGGTGGCGCGAGGCGGCGCATCGGGAGCCGCCGGAGGCCCTCGGCGATCTGGTCTCGACGGTGCTGCGGGAGAGCGGGCTCGAAGCGCGGTTCTCGGGGCCCGACGAGGAGGATGCGCAGCGTCGCGCGAACCTGGGCGAGCTGGTGAGCGCCGCCGCGGAGTGGGAGATGCCCGAGGACGTCGAGGCGATCGCGCCGCCCGATGTCGCGGCGACCGATGCGACGGACGACGCGGCGGTCGTGGAAGCCTCGACCGGCGACGACTTGGACGAACTCGACCTTCTCTACGGACTCCTTCCCGACGAAACGGCGCCGTCGTCGGCGAGCCCGCCGGATCCGGACGATCCACCGAACGACTCCGGCGAGCCCACCCTGATGGACGCGTTGCGGCGGTGGCTCGAGAGCGTCACCCTCGTCAGCGACGCGGACGCCATCGATCCCGAGAAGGGCTCGGTCACGCTGCTGACGCTGCATGCGGCGAAGGGCCTCGAGTTCCCCTTCGTGGCGATGGTCGGCCTCGAGCAGGGCCTCTTCCCGAGCCAGCGTGCCGATTCGAGCGAGGACCAGCTCGAGGAGGAGCGTCGACTCTGCTTCGTGGGCATGACCCGTGCGGAACGGCGTCTGCTGATGACCTCCGCCGAACTGCGCACCGTGCGCGGCCTGACCCAGCGCACCGTCGAGAGCCAGTTCCTCTCGGAGATTCCCGCGGACGGCATCGAACGGTCCGGCCGGCCCGCGGGACGAGGCGCCGACCGATGGGGCGGCGAGACCTGGGGTCGGCCGGCCGCTGGCGGAGACGACGATGCGGGCGCCGCGGACGCCGGTCCGCGCATCGAGTACGACGCGGACTACGTCGCCGAGCACGGCGGATCGCTCGCGAAGCGATTTCCGGTGGGCACGCTCGTTCGCCATGCTCGCTTCGGAATGGGTCGGATCGAAGCCGTGCTGCCGCGTGGTCGGGCCACGAGCGTGCGGGTCGACTTCCGAAACCTCGGGGCGAAGACCCTCGTCCTCGAATACGCCAAGCTCGAACGGGTGCTCTAGGAGCCGATCGCCACCGCGGTGGTCTGCGACGGAGTTGGCACGCGACCGCCCCGACGAATCAGGAGAAGCGGATGTTCGACCCGATCACCATCAACGCCCTGGCGAGCGGCGCGTTCGCCGCGATCCTGTCGCAGGCGCAGACGCCGGACGCGGCATGGACCTGGCGGGCCGAGGGGGTCGACCTCGTCGCCGTCGGCGGGCCGCGTGTCGGCGAGGTCCGGGACGTCGTCCGGTCGGCGAGGGAAGACGGGATGGGACTCTGCGGGCGCGGCACGCCGTTCGTGGTCGCGGCGCGGGTGGACGAGCTCGATCCGCCGCTGTCGATCGAGGCGATCACCCTGGAGGCGTGGGTGTCGATCGATCGCCCCCTTCGCTGGGGCGGGGTGGTCGGGGCGATCCAGGACAACGGCGATGCCGAGACCGGCGTGCTGCTCGGCTTCGACCGGAGCGGGCCGACCTTCGCTCTGGCCAGTGCCGGCGTCGACGACGCCGACGGCCGCCTGACCTATCTCGCCTCGCGGGAGCCCTACGAACTCGGCCGTTGGCATCATCTCGTCGGCACCTACGACGGCGTCGAGATGCGCCTCTACCTCGACGGCGAACTCGTCGGCGAGAGTCGCGAGCAGTCCGGGCCGATTCGATTCGCGGGCGACGAGCCGCTCGCGATCGGCGGCTACCTCGACCGCAACGAGAACCACGGTCTCGACGGGCGTCTGCGGGAGGTCTCGATCCTGCCGCGGGCGATCGCTCCCGCGGAGGTTCGTTCGAGGTTCGATCGCCAGTCCCGCCTTGCGGCGTTGCCGCCGCGTCTCGACACGACGCTGGCCTGGATGGTCGAGCCGTTCCTGATCTGGCCGACCACGTCGGCGATGAGCGTGGTCGCCGAGGCGACCTCGCCCTGCGCGATGGAGGTTCGGGTCCGCGACGAGTCCGGTTCGTTCGAGCGGATCTGGCGGCACGACGAGCCCGCAATGCTGCACGAGTTCCGGCTCGACGGCCTCGAGGCCAACACCAAGTACTTCTATCGCGTCGTCGGCGAGGTCGAGGGCGAGGAACTCGACGGAGGCCTCGAGACCTTCCGGACCGCGGGCGATCGCGGCGACGCCTTCACGTTCGTCGCGATCGGCGACACCCAGTCGCAGCCCGACGTCGTGCGCCGCATCGCCGATCTCGCCTACGAGACCCGACCGAACCTCCTGGTGCATGCGGGGGACCTCGTCACCACCGGCGGCGACAAGAGCCACTGGGTCGACCACTTCTTCCCGAACATGCGCCCGCTCATCGATCGGGTGCCGCTGATGCCGGTGCTGGGCAACCACGAGCAGGACGCGAAGCTCTACTACGACTACATGAGCCTTCCCGAGCCGGAGCGGTGGTACGCCTTCAGCTACGGCGACGCGGACTTCTTCATGATCGACGGCAACCGCTCGCTCGCGGACCAGTCCGAGCAGCTGGCCTGGCTGGACGCCGCCCTGTCGGCGAGCGATGCCACCTGGAAGTTCGCGGTGCTGCATCAGCCTCCGTGGACCAGCGACTCCGACGACTACGGCGACACCTACGAGGGCGCTTCGCTTCGCGGCGATCCCAACGCCCGCAACATCGTCTCGGTGCTCGAACGGCACGGCGTCGACATCTGCTTCAGCGGCCACGTCCACGACTACGAGCGGACCTTTCCGATGGTCGCCGGCGAGGTCGTGCCGTGGGACGAGGGTGGCGTGATCTACGTCACCACCGCCGGTGGCGGCGGACATCTCGAGGACTTCGATCCGGCCAACACCACCTTCGGCCACCGCAAGGCCCATCGCCACCATCTGGTGTACGTGGGCATCCACGGCGGCATCCTCGAGTTCCAGGCGATGGACGAGGACGGTCGGCTGTTCGACGTCTTGACGCTCGACAAGCGCGACGGCCGCCGGCGCTCCGATCGACACGACGACGCGCATCACAACGGCCACTCGGACTGACGCCTCGGGAACTATCGCATCGTGCGGGGCGCCTAGCGACAGATCCCCGTCTGCCAGAAGACGAACGCCCAGCGGTCCGCGACCTCCTCGACCCGGACGCTCAACGGCTTGCCCTGACCATGGCCGCCGTCCCGATCGACGTGCAGCAGGATCGGCTCGGCGGTGGGATCGCTTCCGCTCGCGGCCTGCATGAGGGCCGCCATCTTGCGGGCGTGCAGTGGGTGGACGCGCGTGTCGTTCTCGCCGGCGGTGAAGAGCACCGCGGGATAGCGCCGCCCCGGCTCGACGTGGTGGTAGGGGGAGTACGCCCGCAGCCACGCGAACTGCTCGGGGTCTTCGCTCGAGCCGTACTCGGGCACCCAGAACCGCGCCATCAGGAAGCGGTGG
>JAFMML010000063.1 GCA_017859745.1 Planctomycetota bacterium | reverse complement strand
GGAACCCGGCGATGTGGCGGTGTTGGGAGTCCTGAGTTCTCAGGTGTACAAGGAGGGCTCGATGATCGGGGCGCTCATTTCGGCCGGGAATCTCGCGCCCTTCACAAGTCCCAGCATGATCGAGAATCCGGATGGAAATTGGACGCGGATCCAGCCCGCCATCAAGAGCCTCGACGAGTTCGGGCGCGCGATCGTCGCCCGCGATGAGCGGTGGCGACAGTTCGTCGCTCAGATGCGGATCAGCGATCCCCTGTACTCGCCGTTCGTCTTCGAGCCCTCTTGGCTTGATTGGTCCTTCGTGGCTGGATTGATGCGACGGGCGTGGGATCAGTCGGTCGAGCAGGCGGCGAAGGCGGATCGACTTGAACGAAGGGCGGATGGAAGCAGTTTCGCGTCTCGGGTGATCGACGAGGTGGTCGACCGATTCGTGGCGATCGCTCGGGCTCGCGGAGAATGTCCGGTGGTCGTGGTGATTCGAACGTTTCGCGATCCCGAAGACGTGTGCGCTTCGGTCGTACGAGCCTGTGACCGGCTCGGCGTCCCCGTCCTTTGCACGGACACGATTGTCGATTGGACGGATAGTTCGAACTTCAAGCCGGACCTTCACTACACGGATCAAGCCTGCCTGGCGATGGCGGAGGCCCTGCAACCGATCATTGCCGAAGCCTGCGGCGATGACTCTGATCAGCCCCGATAGCGGCCTTACTCCCCCGGAATGTGGGAGATCGCGCCCTCCCAGGGGCTCGACGCGGTCGCGTAGCGTCGCATCGGAATGCGCCCGGCGCGGTAGCCGACGTACCCGGCCTCGCACGCGAGGCGCATCGCGTGCGCCATCGCCACGGGGTCCTTCGCGTGGGCGATGCCGGTGTTGAGCAGCACTCCGTCCGCGCCGAGTTCCATCGCCACGGTCACGTCGCTCGGCGTCCCGACGCCCGCATCCACGATGACCGGGTAGTTCGGATCGCCTCCGGAGGCGGGATCCTTGAGGAGCTCGAGACACAGCGAGATCGCCGAAGGGTTGGCGATGCCCCGGCCCGAACCGATGGGACTTCCCGCCGGCATCACGCTGGCGGCGCCTGCGTCGCGCAGCCTTGCGGCGGCGATCGGATCGTCGCTCGAGTAGCAGAGCACCGTGAATCCGTCGGCGACGAGTTCACGGCAGGCTTCGAGGGTGCCGGTGGGATCCGGCAGCAGGGTCTTGCGGTCGCCAAGCACCTCGAGCTTGACCCACGACTTCCCGGGGTTGTCGAGCTGGTCGAGGATCTCGCGGCCGAGCCGGGCGACCCGGACCGCGTCCTCGGCGCAGAAGCAACCGGCGGTGTTGGGCAGGATCGTCAGGCGGTCGGTGTCGATCGAGTCGAGCAGCGAGCGGCCCTCGGCATCGACGAGGCGTTCCCGCCGCACCGCCACGGTCACCACGTCGCATCCGCTGGCTTGGAGCGCCCGCCGCATCTGGTCGGGATCGGCGTACTTGCCGGTGCCGGCGACGAGGCGGCTGCGGAGGGTGAAGCCCCCGATCTCGAGGGGCGGAGTCGAGTTCGCGGAGAGATCCGCGACGGTCTCCGGCGCGATGGGGGTGGTCATTGGTTCATCCTCCTCCGACGAGGGTCACGATCTCGAGACGGTCTCCGGCGGCGATCGGAGTGCGTTCATGCTCGCGACGCGGCACCACCCGGCGATTCAACTCGACCGCGCAGGCCCGGTCGGACCAGCCCAACTCGGCCACGAGATCGGCGACGGTCGAGATCGCGCCGAGGGGGTGCGTCGCACCGTTGACGAGGATCTCCGCCGGGCCGGGACGGTCGCCGTCTCGCTCGATCTCTGAAACCTCCGTGGACATCGTGTGAATGATACGAGGCGGCCGGGCACCTATCGTGCCGCGTCGCGGGAACTTCAAGGCCGTCCGCCGCGTCCGATCGTTCGAGCCACCATGTCGCCCTCAGATTCCTCACCGTCTTCGATGCTGCAGAGACCGCGACGCCGCGGAACCGTGGCGGCCCCGGGCCTTGTGGCCGCGTGCTTCGCCGTCCTCGCCGGGTGCGAGCCCAATCTCGAGACCGGCACGCCCGAGGCGACGCTCGACACCGCCCTCCGTCTCGTCGAGGAGGGCGAGATCCGTCGGCTGCCCGGGTTGATCCATCTCGACGCCCGGCCGGTCACCTACTCCGACGGGGTCACCGAGGCGAGCGCGATCGAGGACGTGAGATCGAAGTTGTCGGACATGCTCGACCAGCTCGCCCGGGTCTCCCGCAAGCTGAGGGACCGGTTTCCCGACGACTTCGCCGACGAGCAGCGTGCCGCGGAGGCGATCGGTGCCCGGTTCGATCGGTTCGGAGACTTCGGGGGCCGGGTCTCCGGGGTGCTGCTCGATCCCTTCGCCTTTCTCCGGGAGCAGCGGGATCGTCTCGAGGCGTTCGACCTTGGGGACGGCACCGCGGCGCTCTCGCTCGACGAGGAGCCGATCGCGGGCGGCCTGATCTCCATGGTCGAGACCGACGACGGCTGGAGGTTCACCGTTCCCGTCGAACTCGCACGGGCGAGCGAGTGGTGGCCCGACAGCCGCCACGAGTGGGCCGTGATCGCCTCGATGATGCTGGCGGTCGAGAACGCTCTGGCGGATTTCGAACGAGAGATCGACGACGAGGGCTTCCGCGATCTCGATCATGCGGGCGAGCGGGCGGGGCGCCTGCTCGGCGAGTCGGTGGTGGTGCAGTCGATCATCTACGCCTCGATGAAGCGAAGCGACGAGGGGGCCGACCGTGGAACGCTCGACACGCCCGGATCCTGACCGGGAACCCCGGATCGTCGTCGACGACGTTCGGCCGGCGGCGGCCCTCGCGGCGCATGGGCGCGTTCACACCAGGAACAGCAGCACCACCAGGACCATCAGCGGCATCAGGATCGCGACCGAGTAGATCATGTAGCCGAAGAAGCTGGGCATCCGAATGCCCGACTGCTCGGCGATCGATCGCACCATGAAGTTGGGGCCGTTGCCGATGTAGGTCATCGCGCCCATGAAGACGGCGCCGAGCGAGATGCCCTCGAGCAGGTCCTCCCGGATGAACTCGCCGCCCGCGAGCTGGAGGATGCCGGCGCCCGCCTCGCGGGTGAGGCTCTCCGCGGTCTGGAAGAAGACGAGGTAGGTCGGAGCGTTGTCGAGGAAGCTCGAGAGCACTCCCGTGATCCAGAAGAAGGCGCTCGGGCTCTCGAGCCCGAGCTCGCCGCCGCTCGCCTTGAGGACCTCCAACGGCACCTGCATGGTGATGAAGATGCCGACGAAGAGGCAGGCCACTTCGACGATCGCGTGGTAGTTGAAGCTGTTGGCGTCTCGCGCGGCACGAGGCGTCAGGCCGATGCTTGCCGCGACGAAGGCCAGCATGATCAGTTCGCGAAGGAACGGGAAGGTGTCGAAGCCAAGCAGCGGGAACGGCCTTCCCTCCTGCACCGTCGCCACGGTCAGGACCACGAGCACGAGCAGGACCAGGTTCACGCCGCCGACGATTCGGAATCCGCCGCCGGCGGGGCGCCACGCGCGGATCTCGGCATCCTCCCGGCGATACATGACGGTGTCCCAGACGAAGTAGACCGTCAGCAGGACCGTCGAGGCCAGCAGCCACTCCGGCCACAGCGACAGGGTCCACAGGAACGGGACGCCCTTCAGGTAGCCGAGAAACAGCGGCGGATCGCCGGTCGGCAGCAGCGTGCCCCCGATGTTCGCCACCAGGAAGATGAAGAACACCACCGTGTGCACGCGATGCCTGCGGTTGGCGTTGGCTCGCAGCAACGGCCAGATCAGGAGCATGCTTGCGCCGGTCGTGCCGACGGCGCTCGCGATCGCGGTGCCCACGAGAAGGAACCCCGTGTTGACCGTGGGCGTCGGGCGGAAGTCGCCGAGGATCGCGATGCCTCCGCTGACCACGTAGAGCGAGAAGAGCAGCACGATGAACGGGACGTACTCGCCCGGGATGGCGTGCTCCACCGCAAGCAGCGCCGAGTGGGTCCCGCCTGTCGCGAAGAGGTACCCGAGCGTCAGGTAGGCAAGGCCGATGGCGACGGCGAGGCGGTTGGTGTTGGACTCCCACCAGTGGGCCGTGGCCGGAACGAGCGGCAGGATCGCGATGGCCAGCAGCAGCGCCACGAACGGCACGGTGCCCAACCACCACAGGTGATGAGGACCGTGAGTCGCCGCCGCGGCGACGGAACGCTCGCCGATGGTGAAGGTGCCATCGACCTCGGGGCCGATCGCCCCATCCTCCGGCGTCTCCGTCGCGAGGCCTTCCCGCGACGCCGGGTCGCCGGCATCGGACTGGACGGCCGCCTCGACGCCCTCCGAGTGCCCGTGGTCTCCGTGTTCGCCATGATCGATCGCGAAGAACGCGATCACCGAGAGCACCGCGATCACCGCGACGCCCCCGATCGAGGCGAAGCGGACGAAGCGGTCGATCGGACCCTGCTTGGATGGACTGGAGCTGGACATGGGCGTTCGCGGGGTGCGAACTGTACCCGACCACGGCGTCGCGATCGGCGCGCTACCCTTCGCCCGATGCTCTTCTCGTCGTCAACCTTCGTGTCGATGCTTCCGCTCTCGATGATCGCCTTCGGGAGCGTTTCGCAGGACCCGGCCGGGGCTCCCCCGGATCCGCTCCTGCGAGGAGACGTCGTGTGGCGATCCACGATCGAGCCGGGATGGCGGGCTCCGTCGTCGGCGATCCATGCCGCCAACGGGGATCTGCTCGTCGCCGATCCGGCGCAGCACTCGGTCCGGATGATTCGCGTCGGCCAAGACGGCGTTCAGGAGACTCTGGAACTCCCGAGGCCGGCGGACCTGACGGGGTTCGAATCGGTGTGGTCGCCGGACTCGCTTGCGCGTGGCCTCGACGGCACGGTGCTGGTCGCCGACTCGAGGGGGCGGCGCATCGATCGGTTTGCGGCGGCCTCCGACGCCGCGGGGGGCTGGACCTGGCTCGAGTTGGTGGATCTCGGCGACGAGTCCGTGGCACCTCGGGCGCTGGCGGAGACCGCGCAGGGGCTCTTCGTCGTCGACGGCACGACCGATCGCCTGGCCGTGAGGCCGCGCGGCGCCGAGGGCGGCGTGTCCCTCGTCTGGCTCGACGAGTCTCTGGTCCCCGGCGGGTGGGGCCGACCGGTCGATCTCGCCGCAGCCGCGGATGGTCGCCTGTTCGTCGCCGACGCGGACGGCCACCGCATCCTCCGACTCGACGCCGCGGGTGCGTATCTCGGTTCTTTCGGCGAGCGAGGCCCCTTCCCGGGACTGTTCCAGGAGCCGGCCGGTCTCGATCTTGCAGGCGGCCGACTGTTCGTCGCGGATCGCCTGAACCATCGCATCTCGATCTTCGATCTCGAGGGCCGGTCCCGAGGCCAGTGGGGCATGCACGCGGTGATCCCACGCCAGGGCGAGGGGCGGATCCACTATCCCGTCGACGTCGCGGTCTCGTTGGATGCCCGTCGTGCGGCGGTGGTGGAGCCGTTCGAGCGCCGGGTGCAGTTGTTCGACTCGGCCGAGCAGTCCGTAGACGGGCCGGGCACGGTGGCGGAACTTCCATCGCTGGACGGTGTGACCAGCCACTTCGGCAGCGGCGTCGCCGCCGATGGCGATCTCGTGGTGTTGTGGGAGCCCGAGACCGCGGCCGTCGTCGTGTTCGACTGGCGCGACGAGGTGCCGATTCATGTGACCTCCTTCGGCGGTCCCGGGGCGGCTCCCGATCGGTTCGGCCGCATCACCGCCGGGGCGCTCGACGGTGTTCGACAACGCATCGCCCTTGCCGATCCGGGGCTCGACCGTCTTGCGATCGTCGATCTCGATCGAGACCCCGAGGGGGGACTCCGTCTCGATCCGTTCATGGGGCGTGCCGCCGGGACGATCTCCTTCGAGCGCATCGCGGCGCAGATCTCGGCGCTCGGGGAGACGCCTCCACCGGATGCCGCGCTCGAGCCGGTCGATCTGGCCTGGCTCGATGGGGGCGGGCTCGCGATGCTCGAAGCCCGGGTCGGGAGGATCCTCGTGCTGGCACCGATGCCGGCGGCTCGCGCCGATGCCGCACCGCTTCCAGGCGAACTGGTGGCGCTCTGGGGACCACAAGGCAGCGGTGGGGCGAAGTTCGACCGCCCGGTCGCCATGGCGGCCTCTCCCGCTCGCGACGCGCTGGCGGTGCTGGACGCCGGCGGCGCGAACGACGCGGCCCGCATCGTGGTGCTGTCCCTCGACGGGATTCCCCGACACGTCGTCGAGTTGCCCCGGGTGGTCCGAAGCGACGACGAACATCCCCTCGACCCGGCGGGCCTTGCGTGGACCCCGGAGGGCTTCGTGGTCAGCGATCGCCTCGCGGATCGTCTGCTGCTCTTCGACGACGACGGCACGCTTCGGCACGAAGTCGGCACGACTGGCGTCGCCGACGGTGCGATGTGGTCGCCGCAGGGACTGGCGGTCCGCCCGGACGGCACGGTGCTCGTCGTCGATACGGGCAACCATCGGGTGCAGGGCTTCGATGGGGCCGATGGAGAGTGGCGAATCGTGTTCAGCCTGGGACGGGCCTCGACCCGCAAGCGGGTTCCCCCGGCTGGAGGAGTCGGCGAATGACCATCACGATCCGAGTTCGGTGCATGGCCGTGCTTCTGGGAATCTGCGCGTCGACGGCGTGCGATCGGTCGGAACCGAACGCCTCGAACGGGCCGGCCGACGGGGCGATGGCATCGGCGGCTTCGGGCGAGCGGGTCTCGACGGCGGACATCCCGAGCGAGGTGATCTCAGGCGAGGGGCCAACCGCGGGCGGCAGCTACTTCGTCCGCTGGCGAAGCGGCCCCGATGGCATTCCCGCGCTCGAGACGTTCTCGCTCGAAGTCGACGTCGAATCCGCCGCGGGAGAGCCGCTGTCGGACGAGGCGTCGGTCTCGGTCGATGCGGCGATGCCCCATCACGGGCACGGCATGAACTTCGTACCCGACGTGACGCGAATCGGATCGGGCCGATACCTCGTCGAAGGCATGCTCTTCCACATGCGAGGTCGTTGGGAGCTCTTCGTCGATGTGGAGCGAGACGGAGTGCTCGAACGCGCCCAATGGACGGTGGTTCTCGAGTGAGAGCGGTTTGGCCGAGTTCCGTTGCGGTCGCGTCCGCGATCGGTTCCTTGATGGCCGCCATGCCGCTCGGCGGCTGCGGAGACCGCGCGTCCACCGACGCCACCGTCGCCGACGACGCCGCCGTGGCAGCGGAGCCGGCGGCATCGGCCGCCTCGCTGGCTGCGGAACTGGGGCTTGAAGCGGAGGAGGTGCGGGCGATTCTCGGCCTTGGAGGTCGTCTCGAACCGCTCGGCCCCGAGCCGACCAACCGGGTTGCGACCGACGCGACGGCGGCGGTCCTCGGCCAGCGTCTGTTCTTCGACACGCGTCTCTCCGGCGATGGTTCGGTGTCGTGCGCGACCTGTCACGAGCCCGGCCGCGCGTTCACCGACGGTCTCGCGATCGCCGAGGGCCTCGGCACCGGGACCCGCAACACGCCGACGATCCTCGATGCCGCCCACCAGCGTTGGTTCACCTGGGACGGACGCGCCGACAGCCTCTGGTCGCAGGCGCTGCAGCCGATGGAGCGGCCGCACGAGATGGGGAGCACCCGCACCGGCATCGTCCGCGCCGTGCTGGGCGATCCCGAATTGCGACGAGAGTACGAGGCGGTCTTCGGCTCCGCCCCCGACGCCGCCTGGTTGGAGAACCTCCCCGAGCGTGCGCGTCCGGTGCCCCAGGCACCCGACGACCCGGAGGCGGTCGCATGGTCGGGTCTGTCGGAGGGCGATCGACTGCAGGTCGACGAGGCCTTCGCCAACATCGGCAAGGCGATGGCGGCGTATCAGCGACGACTGACCGGTGGAGAACTGCCGCTGGATCGGTTCGTCCGCGGACTTCGGGAAGGCGATCGAACGCTGACCGCCGCGCTCGATGCGCGGGAACTGGCAGGGCTGCGACTCTTCGTCGGCAAGGCCGGCTGCATCGACTGCCACGATGGACCGCTCCTCTCCGATGGCGAGTTCCATGCGATCGGTGCTCCGCAGGTCGGCGGCGGCATGCCCTCCGATGCAGGCCGTTATCTCGGCGTGGACATCGTGAAGGCCGACGGGTTCAATGCGGCGAGTCGCTGGAGCGACGCTCCTCGAAGCGAGCGGGCGCTGCAGACGATGCGACTGGCGCGGACGCCGGAGACTTGGGGGCGATTCCGAACGCCGAGTCTGCGCCAGGTCGCCGCGACACCGCCCTACATGCACGCGGGGCAGCTTCCGGATCTGGCGGCGGTGGTCCGGTTCTACTCGACGCTGGAAGGGGCCACGATCCTCGACCACCACCAGGAGACCGTGCTCGCGCCGCTCGGCCTCGACGAGGCCGAGGTCGAGGCGCTTGTGGCCTTCCTCGAGACCTTGCGGGGCGAGGGGGGCGATCCGGCCCTTCTCGGACCGCCGGCCTTGGATTGAGCAACATGGGGTCCGTGCCGCATCTTGAGGTTCGAGTGGTGCGGGGCCGAAACCGCATTAGGTTTGGAGTGGTATAGAAGCGATTCGGGGGCGTCGCCCGAACGGTGTCTTCGGGTGGCCACTCCGCCTGTCATGGGACGCCGCTCAGCACGGCCGTTCCGTCGATTTCTCCGCGTCCACCGACGTCGACCTCGCCCGGATCCCGCCGCGTGAACCACATCACCCTCTCGATGCCCGCCACGGTCGCCGCGGCGATGCTCCCGGTCCTCTTCGCCGTCCCCACGGCGATCGCCCACGAAGACGATCCCAAGGCCCGCGGCCTCGAGCCGCCGGTGCGTGCGGAGGCGTGGCGTGCCGGCGATCCGGACGCCGATGGCGGGGTGGCCGGCCTCTTCGGAACCGACGGCACCGTCCTCGGCAGTTGGATTCCGTTGAACGAGTTCCCCGGCGCGAGCGGCAACGGCAACGACTGCTGGGGCTACACGAGTCCCTCGGGTCGCGAGTACGCGATGATCGGAATCGGCAACGGGACCGGTTTCGCCGAGGTGACCGAGCCGGGCAACGCCCAGGTGATCGGGTTCATCAACGGACCGAGCAGCACCTGGCGCGACATCAAGACCTACGGCGAGTACGCCTACGCGGTGACCGAGGGAGGTGGCGGGATCCAGATCTTCGATCTGACCCAGATCGATTCCGGAGTCGTCGCTCTCGCGGGCACCCAGGCCGACGGCGGCACCGGCAATTCCCACAACGTCGCGATCGACACCACCAGCGGCTACCTCTACCGCTGCGGCGGCGGCAGCAACGGGCTGCGGATCTACGACCTGAACGCGAACCCGATCGACCCGCCCTACGTGGGCATCTGGTCGGACCGATACGTCCACGACGCCCAGATCGTCACCTACGAAAGCGGTCCCTATGCGGGACGCCAGATCGCCTTCACCTTCGGCGGCTTCAATGGCGGCGGGACCCAGACCGGCGTGGACATCCTCGACGTCACGAACAAGTCGGCGATCGTCAACCTCGCTCGCCTCCAGTACCCCTCCGCGGCGTACTGCCACCAGGGATGGGTCTCCGACGACGGCACGACGCTGTACACCCTCGACGAGCAGGACGAGATCAACTACGGCGTCAGCTCGCGAATCCACGTGCTCGACGTCACCGATCTCGAGAACCCGATCTATCTCGGCCCGACCACCAACGGCAATTCGGCGACGACCCACAACGCCTACGTCGTGGGGAACCGCCTCTTCTCCGCGAACTACCGAAGCGGCGTCCGGGTCTACGACATCAGCTCCGCGAGTTCACCCGTCGAGGTCGCCTACTTCGACACCTACCCCGAGTCCGACTCGCCGGGGTACGCGGGGTGCTGGGGCGTCTACCCGTACCTCGCCTCCGGCACGGTGATCGCCAGCGACCTGCAGCGGGGCCTGTTCGTCTTCACCGTCGAGCCCGAGATCGCGTCCTGGGACTTCCCCGCCGGTCTTCCGGATCGGATCGATCCCGCGGGGCTCGAGCTTCCGGTCGGCATCGTCGCCGGCGAGGGCTATGAACTGCTGCCCGACACCGCGCGTCTGGTGCTGACCCGCCCGGGGGTCGGCACCACGACCAGCGTGCTGACGCCCGCGGGCGAGGGGCTGTTCACGGCCTCGTTCCCCGCCATGGCGTGCGGCGACGACATCAGCTATCGCTTCCGCATCCAGTCCAGCGACGGCCAGGTCTCCATGGCGCCGGCCAACGGTTCGGTCTCGGCGCTGGTCGCCGTCGACGCGGTGTCCAACGAGGACGCGATCGAGGTCGATCTGGGCTGGATCGTCGGAGCTCCCGGCGACACCGCCACCACCGGCGTGTGGGAGCGGGTCGACCCCAACGGCACATCCGCGCAACCGGAGAACGATCACACCTCGCTGGGCATCTTCTGCTTCATCACCGGACAACATCCCGTCGGATCCGGCATCGGAACCAACGACGTCGACGACGGCGAGACCACTCTCGTCAGTGCCCGCTACGACGCGACCGGACTCGAGGAGCCGTTCATCCGCTACTGGCGGTGGTACTCCAACAACGCCGGCGCGAGTCCCAACGAGGACTCCATGCTCATCGACATCTCGGGCGACGACGGCGCGACCTGGGTCCCCTTGGAGACCGTGACCGAGAACGCCGGAGCGTGGGTCGAGAAGGAGTTCCGCATCACCGATTTCGTCGAGCCCTCGGACTCGATCCGCCTGCGGTTCATCGCCAGCGACCTCGGCAGCGGTTCGCTGGTCGAGGCCGGTGTCGACGACGTGGCGATCGTGGGCCTGGACTGCGGCGATGCCGGGACGTGCCCGGGGGATCTCGATGGCAACGGCATCATCAATGGCGGGGACCTCGCCAGCCTTCTCGAGAGGTGGGGGACGAGCGACCCCACGGCCGACCTCAACGGCGACGGTGTGGTCAACGGCTCCGATCTGGGCCAGATGCTGATCGGCTGGGGCGAGTGCGGCTGATCCGGTTCCGCGCGTCGGTCTCCGGGGCGTCTTGCTGCGGCGAAGCCGCGGCCCATCGGGGCCGGCGAGTGCGGCTGATCCATCGAAGCGGTGGCAAGAGATCCGGATCGATGCGTCCCGCCAGCGGGAGGAGAACTCCGCGCGGCGCTCGCATCGGACCCCGCCAGCGGCTACTTTGGAGTCGTTGGGCGAGGTGTCCCGTGCAGGGGGCGTCGACGTCGTGCCGACGACCCGTCAGGACCTCTGCGGTTCGACCCGATCGGACCACGATCGTGTCCCCGAATCGAACGCCACCTCGCGGACGTTCCTTCCGATGCATTCGACCCGAGCGATGGATCGCTGCCCGAACATGAATCACCACGACGGATGTCGTCCCGCCGCTCTCGGCGGCGTTCCCCTGGAAGACCTCGAAGGCCCGCGCCCGCGTCGAACGCGGGCGCTTTGCCGTCGTCTCGGAGTCGGCACCTCGACCATGTCGTTCGCAACGACGGTTGCGTCCGGCCTGGTCGTCGCGTCGACGACGTTCGGCCAGGCCGCTTCGACGGCGGCATCGAACTCCGGGGCGTCGCAGGCCGTGGATGCGTCGGGGCAGACGACCAGGTCCGAACCGTCCGGCAGCGGCCCGGTGACGGTCGAGGTCGCCGGCTCGACGATGGACATCGAACTCCTCCCGGTGCCGGGTCCGGACGGCAAGACCGCATTTCATCTCGCGCGAACCGAGATCACCTGGGACCTCTACGACGTCTTCGTCTTCGAGCACGACAAGGAGGCGGGGCTCTCGACCGCCGAGTCCGACGCGGTCACTCGCCCGAGCCCGCCCTACGTCGCGACCGATCGCGGTTTCGGGCACAACGGGTATCCGGCCATCTCGATCTCCTATCGCGGGGCGGTCTTCTTCTGCGAATGGCTGTCGGCGAAGACCGGCAAGACCTTCCGCCTTCCGACCCTCGAGGAGTGGAAGACGGCCTGCGCCGCGGCGGAGATCCCCCTCGAGAAGCTCGACGAGTACGCCTGGACGGACGCCAACTCCGGCGGCACCAGCCATCCGCCGGGCAAGCGGAAGGCCGACGCCCTCGGTGTGGTCGACCTCTTCGGCAACGTCGCGGAGTGGGTCGATGTGGGCGATCGTCGGGGCGCGATCGTGGGCGGCAGCTACGTGGCCCCGCCCTCGGAGATCTCCTGCGAGGCGTCGACGCCGTACACCAAGGACTGGAACAAGTCCGACCCCCAGTTTCCCAAGAGCGTCTGGTGGCTCTGCGACGGGGGATTCATCGGATTTCGAGTCCTCTGCGAGAACCCTTGACGCCTCCGCGGCGTCGCGAGAGACATGAACCCGGCCGTCCGTGGCCACCGCCGTTCGGCATGATCACCTTCCTCGACCGAGAACGAGTTTCATGAACGACCCCAACTCCACTCCAGCAGGCGCCGGCCGCGGCGTCGACCGACGGGACTTCGTGCGCACCGCCGCGGTGCTCGGAACCCTTCCCCTCGTCGCCCCGGTCTGGGGCTCGACCCGCGCCGACGACCGCCTCAAGGTCGGTCTGATCGGCTGCGGCGGGCGGGGCACCGGCGCCGCAGCCAACGCGATGGCCGCCGATCCGGGCGTGGTCATCTGGGCGATGGCGGATCTCTTCCCCGAGCGGATCGAGCGAAGCGTCAACCAGCTCGTCGAGAACGCCGACGAGACCCGGGTGCTGGTCGCGCCGGAGCGCCGCTTCGTCGGCTTCGACGCCGTGGACCAGCTGTTGGCGACCGACATCGATGTGGTGATCCTTGCGACGCCGCCCGGATTCCGGCCGCTTCAGTTGGAGAAGGCCGTCGCTGCAGGCAAGCACGTCTTCACCGAGAAGCCGATGGCCGTCGATGTTCCGGGCGCGAAGCGAGCCATGGCCGCCGCCAAGGCCGCCAAGGAGAAGAACCTCGCGATGGTCTCGGGCTTCTGCTGGCGGTACTCCAAGCCCGAGCAGGCGATCTACGGCCGGATCAACGATGGGGACCTCGGCGACATCTACGCCGGGCACTCGACCTACCACAGCGGCCCGCTCGGCACCCAGGCCCGCAAGGCCGACTGGAGCGACATGGAGTTCCAGTTGAAGAACTGGTGGCACTTCAACTGGCTCGCCGGCGACATCATCGTCGAGCAGGCCTGTCACAGCGTCGACAAGCTGAACTGGGCGAAGAACAACGAGACGCCGGTCAAGTGCGTGTCGATCGGCGGCCGCGGCAATCGCGAAGGCGACGAGCGAGGCGACGTCTACGACCACTTCACCGCGATCTACGAGTACGCCGACGGCAGCCGCAACATCCTCACCTGCCGCCAGCAGGCCAACTGCTCCAACGACAACACCGACTGGGTCGCCGGCAGCAAGGGACTGGGCTTCATCAACGGTTGGGCGCCCTCGCGAACGCGGCTCGAGTACAACGACGGCCGACCGACGTGGTCCTACAAGGGGCCGACCCCGAACATGTACGAGGTCGAGCACCAGCACCTGTTCCAGGCGATCCGCGACGGCAACCCCGTCAACGACGGCGACTTCATGATGCAGAGCACCCTGATGTCGATCATGGGTCGCGACGCCGCCTACACCGGACAGACCCTGACCTGGGAGGACCTGATGAAGTCCGAGCAGGTGCTCGGACCGAGCAACCTCGAATGGGGACCGCTGCCCGAGGTGGTGGTGCCGGTGCCCGGCCGAACCCGCTTCGCCTGATCGATTCGTCTGGAACGCCCATGCGTCGAGACGACCGATTCCGTCCCGAATGAACAGACCATCGAGGCCGAGGCGCTTGCGTCTCGGCCTCGTCTTCGATTCGCACCTCGAGAGGAGCCGCCCGTGAGCGACCGTTCCAGCATCCCCTCGTCCGCCGATCCCGCCCGCACGCCGATCGGCCGCCGAACGTTCGTGGCCGGTGCCGCCGCCGGCGCCGTTCCTCTGATCATGCCGTCGATCTCTCGAGCCGCCGGCCGAGGCGAGGACACCCTCACCGTCGGCGTCATCGGGTGCGGCGGACGCGGGTCGGGCGCCGCCCGAAACGCGCTTGAAGCCTCGGAGGACGTGCGGCTCGTCGCGATGGGCGATCTCTTTCCGGATCGGCTCGAGCAGAGCCGTGCGAACCTCGCCAACTTCGATCCCGCACGGGCGACCGTCGCCGACGAGAACTGCTTCACCGGATTCGACGCCTACAAGGGTGTGCTGTCGACCGACTGCGACCTGGTGATCCTGGCGACGCCCCCGGGGTTCCGGCCCGACCACTTCGCCGCCGCGATCGCCGCGGGCAAGCACGTCTTCACGGAGAAGCCCGTCGGCGTCGACGGCACCGGGATCCGCAAGGTGCTCGCCGCGGGCGAGGAAGCCGATCGGAAGGGGCTCTGCGTGGTCGCGGGCACCCAGCGTCGGCATGAGAACAGCTACCTCGCGGCGATGGCCCAGTTGCACGGGGGCGCCCTCGGCGAGATGGTCGCGGGCCGCTGCTATTGGAACATGGGCGGCCTTTGGAACGTCGCCCCGGATCCGGCCCGCAGCGAGATGGAGAACCAGTGCCGCAACTGGCTCTACTACCCGTGGCTTTCGGGCGACCACATCGTCGAACAGCACGTTCACAATCTCGATGTGATCAACTGGGCCTTCGGCGCCCACCCCGAGCGGGTGTTCGGCGTCGGCGGTCGCCAGGCGCGAACCGGCGCGGACTACGGGGTCATCTTCGACCACTTCGGGCTCGAGTACGGCTATCCAGACGGCCGCTTCGCGCTGAGCATGTGCCGCCAGCAGACCGGCACGCCGGGCAAGGTCGAAGAGATCGTCACCGGCACCAACGGTCGAATGACCATGCGGCCCGGCTTCGCCCGCATCGACAGCGGGACCGAATCCGGCGATGCCTGGCGATATCGCGGGCCCAACAACAACCCCTACGTCACCGAGCACGTGGACCTGCAGCGGGCGATCCGCAGCGGTCATCATCTGAACGAGGCCCAGAACGTCGCCCACAGCACGCTGACCGCGATCATGGGTCGCGAGTCCGCCTACACCGGTCAGGAGATCAGCTGGGAGCAGGCCCTGAACAGTCAGCAGGACCTGATGCCCGCGGTGCTGGCCTTCACCGAGTGCCCGACGCCGCCGGTGCCGATCCCGGGCAAGACCAAGTTCGTGTGACGGGTCCGACCGAGTCGGACCGTGTCCGGCACCGCGCCTACTCCGGCCACGGGCCGATGGTGGAAATGCGCGGCGACGAATCCACATCGCCCGGCGTCGTGCCGACCACCACTCGGGCCGCCGCGTCGAACCGCTCGAGCAGCGAGGCGAGGTCGGCGCCGTCCCTCGTGGCCGCGACGCTGATCGCAGACGCGAGCCCATCGGCGAGCGCGGCGACGGGAGCCACGACCGTGACCGCAATTGGCGTCGTGAGGCCGAGGCCCGTCGCCGGATCCACGATG
>JAFMML010000062.1 GCA_017859745.1 Planctomycetota bacterium | reverse complement strand
TCGGTGGGATCGACGCCCTCGGGCGGGGGGAGCACGATGCCTCCGAGCATGACGAGGCCCATGTTGGCGACGCCTCCGACAACCACGCCGAGGACGAGTCCCAATGCGATACGGAGCCAGCCGGGCATGTCATGGTTCTCCGGGACGAGGTCGAGGGCGTGACGGTCGAGTTCGAGGTGAACACCGCTCGGAGTTTGATCGGAACAGGTCCGGCCGGACCGATAGGAAAGTCAGCATGAGTCGATCCTCCTTCATCCTCCTGGGTCTCGTGGCGAGCCTGCTGTTCGCCTGCGGGACATCACCCCAAGCGCTCGATGGGGCCGCCACCTCCCGTGGTCCGACACCCTCGATCACCGGGACCATCTGGCGCCTCGAGCGTCTGGAGGTCGCGACGGCGCCGACCATGGACCCGGCGGCACCACGACCCACGGTGCAGTTGGAGCCTGACGGGCGGATGCGCGGCTTCGCGGGCGTGAACCGGTGCTCCGGCTCTGTCGCGATCGGAACCCCCGGCGCCCTCGGCGAGGTCTCGTTGCGCTTCGGCCCGATCGCCTCGACACGCATGGCCGGTCCCCCCGAGCGCATGGCGGTCGAGCAGGCGTTCCTTCGCATGCTGGGCGAAGTGCGCGGCGCCCGCGCCGCTTCAGGAGCCGACGGCGGCGCGGACACCCTCGTGATGCTCGGCGACGAGGGCGCGTTGGCGCGGTTCGTCGCCGAATCCGCGCCGACCCCCGATGAGTGAGACGGATTCGGCGTCGGGCGAGTTGGCGGTCCTCTACCGATGGCGGGTCGATCCGGACCACGAGGCCTCGTTCACCGAGGCCTGGCGCGAGGTGACGCGACACCTCCGTCTTCATCACGGTTCCCTGGGATCTCGTCTCCATCGAGGCGACGACGGTTGGCATCACGCCTATGCGCGATGGCCTTCCGAGGCGGCGCGAGCGGCCGCCTTCGATGCGGATCACCCAGAGCTCGAGGACGCTCAGGAGGCGATGCGGGCCGCGGTCGTCGAGAGTCGCCCCCCGGCCCTCCTGCGGGTCGTTGCGGAGGGGTAGGGGAATCGGACGCCCCGTCGCGGCGCCCTCCCACCGGAACGCCGCTCCAACTGCCATTCGGGGCGTCTCAGCCATGCTCAGGAGGGGGGGAGCCACCCGTTCGGGGGGTCTTGCCAGAGTGATCTTGCTGGCCGACCGCTCTTTCTTCATCCACCGCGACGATGGTCTCGAACCACGGGGGTACGTTCATCGACCCGTGGGGGCATTCTGCCTCAGGGACGCCGAATCCATCGGGAACCATCTCAATGCCCCGGTCCGAGACGACTCGTCCTGCCGATGACGCACGCGAAGTTCGTCGGGCCGAACTCAGCCGCGAGTTGGGAGGGCAGCAGATCTGGTTCCACGACGACCCCGGGGTGCGGGAGGTGCTGCTCGACATCGACTGCCTTCGCGTGCTCGACTTCGCCCGTCGGATCGAAGAACCGGTGCAGCCGGACCAGCTCCTTGGGCTGGATGCCTCGCTGGCGCCGAAGGCGACCTCGATTCTGCGAAAGCTCGAGATCGCCGGATTCGTTCGGTACGTCTCCTCCCGGGGCGGCACGGCCAGCGGCTACGCCAGCGCCGGGCCGATCTTCACCGTCGTCCACGCGGGATCGGAGGCGGCCCTGCGGCTCGTCGGTGACCATCGGGAGATGGTCGCCCGCCACAACGCTCGCCACGTCGGGCGACTCTCCGAGCAGCCGTTTCGCGATCACGCGCAGGAACCATTCATCGACAGGGTGTTCCTGATGTCCGAGCGGGAGGAGGCCTCGCTTCGAGACGCGGTGTTCCGTCTCTTTCAGACGACTGCTGCGATCGAGACCGCGAACTCCGGCAGGGGCCTGACTCCGAACGGCCGGCGGCGGGTGCGGCTCACCGTCACCCTCGAGCGAGCCCCCGAGGTCGAGCCCTTCCCCTACGTCGCGCCGGTGCTTGTGGTGAACATGGGGAAGCAGGGGCTGAGCGCCTCGTGGGTGCGTTCGCTCGCCGCCCTGCTGACGCCCCGGCAGAAGGAGATCGCGGCGCTGCTGGTCGAGGGTCTGTCGCGGAAGACGATCGGCGATCGCCTCGGCATCACCGAAAACACCGTCAAGAGCGCGATCCGCGAGATGTACCGGAAGGTCGACGTGAACAGCCGGGCGGAGTTCGTCAGGAAGTTGCAGGGATGATCGGTCGGGGCGTCGCCTCGCGAGAGCGGCGTCAGCGAGACCTCCGAAAGCGCAGCGAGAACAGGTCCGCATCGCGCATCGCGAACCTCAGACGCACCGGCCGCCCCGCGAGATCGCCGAGGTCCGCGCCGCTCGACCAGACGGCGTCGCGGGCGATCTCGTTGCCGATCGACTCCACCGAGTCTTCGAGTGCGAAGCCGGGAATCGGAGTGCCATCGGGCGTCTGAATCTCGACGCGGATGCCGCCGGCGGCGGAGGTGGCGAAGTTGATCTCGAGAGCGTCGCCATCGAAGCGCAGCGGCTTCGTCAGCAGTTCGCCGCCCTCGTGAGCGGCGTGCGCCGACGCCAGGCCGTCGAGGCGCAGCGACCAGCGGTGCAGCGCCGCGGTGGGCTGGGCGTAGTTCTGGTTGACGTAGATCGACATCTCCGCGGGACCGGTCCGGGCCATGCCGACGGCGGGGTAGTTCGAACGCGAGACCCAGTTCTCGAGGCCCACGCCGGGACGGATGAACGCCTCGCGAAAGGTGCGGTCGTAGACGTTGCCGCCCCGCGAGGTCATCAGCACCGCGTCGGAGCAGTCCTTGAAGTACCGGGGGTTCACGCCGAGACGTTCCGCATCGGCGTCCGAGAGCACCTGGCGATCCGGCATGAAGCGGGCTGCGATCGCGACGTAGACCTCCGGCGCCCGGAAGTACGGATGGGTCTGGTTGGTGTAGATCTGCTCGAGCTCGCCGGGGCCGAAGTCCATCGGTTCAGGCGTGGTCCACGTCCGGAAGTCCTTCGACGTCGCGCGACTGACCGTGCGAGTGCCCGAGTAGCCCTCGCCGGTCCACGTGCGGAGGTAGCAGACGTATCGCTGCTCGGCCTCGGACCAGAAGGCGACGTTCTGCGAGTCGAACATCCCCTCGGTCAGCGGCGGCATCTCGTCGAGCTTCCGCCAGCGCAGTCCGTCCGGCGACACCCAGCCGACGAGGCCGGACTTGGCGCTGCCGCCGAGGGCCTTGAAGCGCTCGGCGGGATCGACGTCGGGACGGGTGTCGAGAAACGGGGTGAAGTTGTGGGTGAACGGCGCCGCATCGGCGAGGACCACGTTGTTGTCGCGGGTGCCGTCGACCTCGAAGAGGCGAAGCGTCGGCCGGGCCCACGTCCGTCCGTCCTCGCTGAACGCGACGCAGGTGACCTCGCGATCGGTGCCGTCCCTGCCGGCCTCGGGAAGGCCCCGGTAGTAGAGCCTCAGCCTCTCTCCGTCGTCGATCAGCGTCGAGTAGCCGCTGAAGGGGCCTTCCCAGGGCTCGTCGAATGCGAAGACCGGGCCTTCGTCATGGGGGGTGCCGAGGACCAGCTCGACGCCGTCGAGAGCCTCGATGAGATGGTGGTCGACGAACAGTTGACGCCGGTCGGCGATGTCGACCGGGGAGGCGTTCGGAGCGGCGACTTGGAATGGACCGGCGAAGGCGCTGGGCGACTCGTTGGGGGCCGCGACGGACGTCTCGGCAGCGAGCGGGGTGGCGACCGACAGGAAGAGAGTGGCCGCGACGATCCGCTTCGGAGGGGCGTTCAGCGTGTGCATGGCGACAGGGTACGCCGTTCCAGAAATCCCAAGGTGCAGGTGCATGGTGGAGGACGGATCGGGATCGCCTTCGCGCAACGAGGGGTCGCCCCGTGTCCGGACCAGTCGCCAGCTCGAAGGACGACGCGGCACCAGTCCGACCGGTCCGACGTGTCCGACACCGTCCGACTCGAACGTCTGCCGCGAGCGTCGGACGGCATCCGCAGCGTGCCGTCCTCGCGAAGCGAGGCCTCGACTCGTGTCCGAGACAGACGCCGACGCGAAGGACGACGCGGCACCAGTCCGACCGCTCCGACTCGAACGTCAACCGATCGGCGAGTCGTAGAAGGTCGGCGACCCCGGACCGACGGGCAGTTCGAGTCCGAACACCCACAGGAAGAAGAAGAGCGTCCAGGCGACGATCAGGGCGATCGAGTACGGCAGCATCATGGCGATCATCGTGCCCACGCCGAGGTTGCGGTCGTAGCGGCAGCCCCACGCGAGGATCAGGCCGAAGTAGGTCATCATCGGCGTCACGATGTTGGTGGTGCTGTCGCCGATGCGATACGCCGCCTGGATGACCTCCGGGCTGTATCCGATCAGCATCAGCATGGGCACGAAGATCGGGGCGGTCACGGCCCACTGCGCCGACGCCGACCCGATCATCAGGTTCACCCCACAGCAGACGAGGATGAAGCCGGCGAACAGGCTCGGGCCGGTGAGCCCCGCGTCCTGCAGGAACTCGGCGCCGGCCACCGCGGTGATGGCGCCGAGGTTGCTCCATCCGAAGTACGCCACGAACTGCGCCGCGAAGAAGACCATCACGATGTAGAGGCCCAGCGTCGAGATCGCCGACGCCATCGCGTCGATGACGTCGCGGTCGCGCCGCATGGTGCCGACCACGCGGCCGTAGGCGAAGCCGACGACGACGAAGAAGACGAGGATCCACGTCACGAATCCCCGGAAGAACGGCGCATTCCGCATCGCCTCGCCGGTGTCGGGGTTGCGCAGCAGGCCCCACGAGGGCAGGATCGTCAGGGCCATCAGGCCCAGGACCGCGATGGCGGCGATGGCGGCGACGGCCAGCCCACGCTTCTCCATCGAGGTCAGCGGTTCCATCATGCGACCGTCGAGCACGGCGGGATCCGCGCCCGAGTCGTCGTAGGTCCCGAGCTTGGGCTCGACGACGAACAGGCTCACCATCACGCCCACCCCCGTGACGAGGAAGGTCGAGGCGGCCATGAAGTACCAGTTGGCGGTGGCCGCCACGGTGTAGGTTGGATCGATCAGCTGCGCCGCCGCCTCGGTGATGCCCGCGAGCAGGGGATCGATCGTCCCGATCAGGAGGTTCGCGCTGTAGCCCGCCGAGACGCCTGCGAACGCCGCGGCCATGCCCGCGAGGGGATGGCGACCGAGGGCGTGGTAGATCGCGCCGGCGAGGGGGATCAGCACCACGTAGCCGAGTTCGGAGGCGGTGTTGGAGACGACGCCCGCGAAGACGATGGCGGCGGTGACGAGTGGGCGGGGGGCTCCGAGCACCAGTCCGCGCACCGCCGCCGAGAGCAGACCGGACTTCTCGGCGACGCCGACGCCGAGCATGGCCACCAGCACCACGCCGAGCGGCGCGAAGCCGGTGAAGTTCGAGGTGAGGTTCTCGAAGATCCGCCGCAGGCCGTCGGCGTTCATCAGGCTGACCGCGCGGATCATGCCGTCCTCGGCGCGGCCGGCGACGCCCATGGGGCGGGGATCCTCGACCGCGACGCCGAGGCCGCCGAAGAGTCCCGACAGCAGCACCATCAGCACCGCAAGCAGCGCGAACAGCGTCACCGGATGGGGCAGGAGGTTGCCGAGCCACTCGACCGCGTCGAGAAGGCGCACGAAGGCACCGCGTCGGACCGGGGGCGGCGTGGGTGCGCTCATCGGGTGGATTCCGCTCGAGGCCGGGGATTCGCGACAGGGCGAGCGCCGCGCGGACGCGACGATCCCGTTCGTCTCTCGGTCAGGAATCGAGTCGGTCTCCAAACGCGCCGTGCCTCGGGCGGACCGAGCCTCGCCCGGCGTGCTACTCTCGGCCCATGAGGCCGTCTTCGCGCCACCGGGTGTTGTTCGCGGGACTCGGGCTCGGCGCGGCGGTGCTGGCCGTGCCCGCCCTCGCCATGGCGAACGGTGCCGACGTCGATTGGTCGGCGGGGGACTTCATCCTCGCCGCGACGCTGTTGACCGGATCGTCGGTGGCGCTCGACGCCACGTGGAACGGCGGAGGAGGGCGCCGGGGACGCCTCGCGAGGACGATCGCGTTCGCGACGGCGTTGTTCCTGTTCGTCTCGAACCTCGCCGTCGGCATCGTCCGCGACGAGTCGCATCCCGCCAATCTGATGTCGTTCGTCGTGGTCGGCTTCGCGATCGCCGGTGGAGGCCTGCTGGTTCGAACTCCTCGACTTGCGATCGCTTGTCTGCTGATCGCCGCCGGCGTGCAGGCGAGCATGGCGTTCATTGCGATGGCCGTCTGGTCGCTGCCGTTCGATGCGGGGATGGCGAGATCCGCGTCTCTCGGCCTTGTGGTCGCCGCGGCGCTCGCGGGCGCCGCCTCGCTGGTGCCTCGCCGAGCCGGGGCCGGGTCGGAGCGACGCCTCGGCTGAGGACGAGGCGATCGCTCGTCGAAGCGGCCGAAGCGGCCGCAGCGGCCAACTACCATGTCGGGCATGGCCTCGTCGACCGTCGAAGACTACGTGAAGGCGATCTACCTGCTGCAGCAGGACGCGCCGACGGGCGAAGCGACGGTGGCGCGTCTCGCCGCCACGCTCGGGGTCACCAAGGGCAGCGTCACCGCGATGGTCCGCAAGCTTCGGGACGCCCGTCTCGCGAACGCCAAGCGCTACGGGGGCATCGCCCTGACCCCGCGGGGCCGAACCCTCGCCATCGACATGATCCGCCGCCATCGCCTCATCGAGGTCTTTCTGGTCGAGACGCTCGGATTCGACTGGTCGGAGGTCCACGAGGAGGCGGAACGGCTCGAGCACGCCCTGTCGGCGAAGGTGCTGGACCGCCTCGACGCGTTTCTGAACCATCCCGAGATCGATCCGCACGGCGATCCGATTCCCGACGCCAAGGGTCGGCTCGCCGCGAGCGCGTTCACCCCGCTCGGCGAACTCGCCACGGGCGATCGCGGCACCGTGGCCCGCATCGTCGACCAGGATCCGGAGTTCCTCGCCTTCGCCGCCGAGCACGGCCTTCGCCCGGGGACGACCATCGCCGTGGTCGAGGTCGTCGACGCCGCCGGGTCGATCACGGTGCGGCCGCATCGCAAGCCCGTGGTCACCCTCTCGCAGGCCGCGGCCAATCGGATCCAGA
This sequence comes from Planctomycetota bacterium, assembly GCA_017859745.1. Classification (GTDB taxonomy): domain Bacteria; phylum Planctomycetota; class Phycisphaerae; order Phycisphaerales; family SM1A02; genus VGXO01. Next base: position 8,478 of record JAFMML010000062.1, on the reverse strand, counting down.
TCGAACCCCGCGGCTGATCGTCGCGTCGGGGCCGGGATCCGTGGAGGTGCCTCACCGTCCCCCGAGGATTCCGCGCCGTTGGGCATCGTAGAGTTTGACGAGGCAAACTTCGAGGTCTACCGTCGTCAACCTCGGCCGGGCGATTCCGCTCCGGCGGGGGCCATGGATCCCACGATGCGCCTCGGCCCGTCATCTCGTCCGCCGTCCCGACCGCCGCGCCGCCGGACGCCCGTCACGGGAGCCCGGCTGGCCATTCTGGCCCTGTCGATCGGCGCTCTGGGATTCGGATGCGGGCGCGACCCCGCCGGCGTCGGTGCCGGCGTCCCCGATTCGGGATCTGCGCCTCGACTCCGCGTGGTCTGCACGGTTGGGATGGTCGCCGACGTCGTGCGCCACGTCGCCGGTGATCGTGTCGAGGTCGTGGGTCTGGTGCCGACCGGCGTCGATCCGCACCTCTACGCGCCCACCCGGTCGGATCTCGCCCGGGTTCGCGACGCGGACCTGGTCTTCAGCAACGGCCTGCGCCTCGAGGGCCGCATGACCGACGCGCTCGATCGAGTGGCCGCCGCCGGCACTCCGGTCGTCCCGGTCGCCGAACGGATCGCGGTCGGCGAGCTGCTGGCGGCCGAGGAGCACGAAGGCGCGCCGGATCCGCACGTCTGGATGGATCCGCGGCTGTGGGCGCAGGCGGTCGAGGCGATCCGAGACGCGCTCGCGGACGAGGATCCCGATCACGCGACGATCTACCGCGAGAACGCCGACGCCTATCTCGAGACGTTGGCGGCGGTGGATGCCTACGCCGCCGAGGTGCTCGCCAGCGTGCCCGCGGATCGTCGGGTGCTGATCACGAGCCACGACGCGTTCAACTACTTCGGTCGGCGCTTCGACTTCGAGGTCCTCGGCATCCAGGGAATCTCCACCGAAAGCGAAGCCGGGGTCCGGGACATCGAGGCGCTCGTCGACCTGCTCGTCGATCGCGGCATCGCGGCGGTGTTCGTCGAGTCCACGGTCGGGAATCGACACGTCGAGGCGTTGCTCGTCGGAGCTCGGGCCCAAGGTCACGACGTCTCGATCGGAGGCAGCCTCTTCAGCGACGCGATGGGCGAGACCGGCACCTACGAAGGGACCTATCTCGGGATGATCGACCACAACGCGACGACCGTGGCCCGCGGCCTTGGCGGCATCGCGCCTTCGGGAGGGATGCGCGGGCGCCTCGCAGCCTCCGGCGACGCGGCGGAGGCATCGCGGTGAGCCCGATCCTCCACCGCACGCCCGCGGATCTCGTGAACCTCGGCGAACGCCCCGAGCATTCGCCCGAAAGCCCGCTCTCGGTCCATGCGATGACCGTCGCCTACCACCGCAAGCCGGTGCTGTGGGACGTCGACTACGACGCGCCGCCGAATCGACTCGTGGCGATCGTCGGTCCCAACGGCGCCGGCAAGAGCACGCTCATCAAGGCGTGTCTCGACCTGCTGCCGCGGGCGTCCGGACAGGTCGAGTTCTGGGGCGAGGCCTACCGACGCGTTCGAACCAGGGTCGGCTACGTGCCGCAGCGCGAAAGCGTGGACTGGGACTTCCCGGTCTCGGCGCTCGACGTGGTCTGCATGGGGCGCTACCGACGTCTCGGGTGGTGCCGTCCGGTCACCCGCGCCCACCGCGAGGCGGCGTTGCGCTGCCTTGGGCAGGTCGGACTCCGGGAGGTGGCGGATCGCCAGATCAGTCGACTCTCCGGCGGACAGCAGCAGCGGGTGTTCCTGGCCCGAGCGCTGGCCCAGGAGGCCGAGCTCTATCTGATGGACGAGCCGTTCGCGGGGGTCGACGCCGCCACCGAGCGGGCGATCGTCGAGGTGCTTCGCCGAATGAAGTCCGACGGCCGGACCGTGATCGCGGTGCATCACGATCTGCAGACGGTCCCCGAGTACTTCGACGACGTGATCCTGCTCAACATGCGGGTCGTCGCCGCGGGACCGGTCGGGGAGGTCTTCACCCGGGAGAACCTCCAGAAGACCTACGGCGGCCGCCTCACACCGCTGGCCGAGGCCGCCGAGGCCGTCGCCCGCGCCGCGTTCGAGGGACGCTGATCCGATGGGACCCGAGATGTCGGCGCACGTCCTCGCGTCGGGCGACGTCCCGACCTTGGCCGAGGTGCTGGACACGCTGCTGCTTCGCGCGGGGTTCAACACCGGCCTCGTCGTCGTGGGAACCACGCTGCTCGGCCTCGCGGCGGGCGTGGTCGGCGTGTTCGTCACCCTCCGCAAGCGGGCCCTGGTCACCGACGCTCTCGCGCACGCGACCCTCCCGGGCATCGCCATCGCCTTCCTGATCGCCGGCGGTCTCGGTCTGGCCGGGCGGACGCTGCCGCTTCTGCTGGCGGGCGCGGCCGTGTCGGCGATCCTCGGGGTGGTCTGCATCGGCCTGATCCTGCGGCACTCGCGACTTCGCGAAGACGCGGCGATCGGCATCGTGCTGAGCGTCTTCTTCGGTGCGGGCGTCGTGGCGCTGAGTTGGATCCAGGCGAACGCGGCGACGGGGTCCGCAGGTCTTGCGACGTTCATCTACGGGCAGGCGGCCACCATTCGCCCGTCGGACCTCGTGGTGCTTGCGGGGCTCGCGATCGTGGCGGTGCTGGCGGCGATCCTGTTCCTCAAGGAGTTCGCGCTGGTCTGCTTCGACGAGTCCTTCGCCAGGGTTCTCGGCTGGCGAGTCGGCGCGATCGATCTCGCGATGACGACGCTGGTGGTGCTGGTCGTCGTCGCGGGACTGCAGGCGGTTGGGGTGATCCTCGTCGTCAGCATGTTGATCGTGCCGGCGGTGGCGGCGCGATTCTGGACCGATCGCTTCGGCACCATGACGATCGTCGCGGGGATGGTGGGTGCGGTCAGCGGGTATCTCGGGTCCGTGCTGTCGGCGCTGCTGCCGCGTCAGCCCGCCGGCGCGGTCATCGTGCTGGCGGCGGGAGCGGTGCTGCTGGCCAGCCTGCTGTTCGCACCGTCGCGGGGCGTGCTGGCCCGCGCGTGGCGGCGCCTGTCGCTGGACCTTCGGATCGCCGGCGATCACCTGCTCGAGGTCGCGCACGAACGCGGAGTCGGCGCGTTGCCGGCGGCGCAGATCGATCGAATCGCTCGCGAGCACGCATGGTCGGTGCGGGTCCGGCGCATGCTCCCTCTCTCGCTGCGGCGACGTGGTCTTGCCGAAGGCGGCGGAGGCGGGGGCCTGTCGATCACCGCCGCGGGCCGCGATCGCGGAGCGCGGGTCGCCCGAAACCACGTGTTGTGGGCGGAGTACCTCGTTCGCCACGCCGACGTCGCGCCGAACCACGTCGACTGGTCGGTCGATCAGGTCGAGCACGTGCTGAGCGAGGAGATCGTCCGTGAACTCGAGGCGGCGCTCGCCGAACGGGGTGGAGCCCCGGTGGAGTCCACGTCGTGAGCGGGTCGATGCTGGCGGTGATCGAGTTCGACGTCGGCCTCGATCTGTTTCCGATGCTGGCGGCGACGCTGGCGGCGGTGGTCTGCGGACTGCTGGGGAACTTCCTCCTCCTGCAGCGGCAGGCTCTGATGGGCGACGCCATCGGGCACAGCGTGCTGCCCGGACTGGTGATCGCGTTTCTCCTCGCGGGGACCCGCAGTCCGTTGGCGATGTTCGTGGGCGCGGCCGTGGCGGGCATGGCGACGGTGCTGCTGGTCGAACTGGTCAAGCGTTTCGGTCGGGTGGAACCGGGGGCCGCGATGGGCGTCGTCTTCAGCGTGATGTTCGCCCTGGGGGTGCTGCTCATCGAACAGGCGGCGGCGCGACAGGTCGACCTCGACGCCGACTGCGTCCTCTACGGGCAACTGGAGACGCTGGTCTGGTTCGGAGCCCCCGAGAACCTCGACGGCCTGCTGCGGTGGTCGACGCTGACGGCGGTTCCGCGGCAGGTGCTGGTGCTGGCGTCGATGCTGCTTGCCGCTGGGATCTTCACGATCCTTCTGTTCAAGGAGCTGCGCCTCTCGGCCTTCGACCCCGGCTTCGCGACCTCGCAGGGATTCGCGGCGCGAGGTCTGGGACTCGCCCTGATGGTGCTGGTGGCCGCGGCGACGGTGGCGAGCTTCGAGGCGGTGGGATCGATACTCGTGATCGCGATGCTCGTGTGCCCCGCGGCGACGGCTCGCCTGCTGACCGACCGACTCGCCTCGCAGATCCTGGTGAGCGTCGCGGTCGCCGTCGCCACCGGCGTCGTCGGCTATCTGGCCGCGACCGCGGTGCCGGCGTTCTTCGGGCGCGACTCCGTCAACGCCGCGGGCAGCATGACCCTCGTCGCCGGTGGGCTGGTGGCGCTCGCGATCGTGGCGAGTCCGAACCATGGCGTGGTCACGCAGGTCCTCAGGCGACGGCGCCTCGCGGCACGTGTCGCGACGGACGACCTGCTTGCGGCGCTCCACCGCGCGGCGGAGCAGGGCCTCGATCGACTCGCCTGCGAACGTCTGACGAAGATGCTGCCGAAGCGTTCGATCTCGGGCGCCGTCGACCGGGCGATTCGCAGCGGACTGGTCGAGCGGAAGCGGGGGGTGGTCCGCCTCACCGCAACGGGCCGCATCGCCGCCGCGGCGATCGTCGATCGCCATCGGTCTTGGGAACGCTATCTCGTCGAGGAGGCGGGATTCGCGCCGGATCACGTGCACGACCCCGCCGAGCGCCTGGAGCATCTCTCCGGGACGACGCCGGATCGTTGACTCGTTCGAGACGGAATCGAGCGAGGAGCCCATCTCGTCGCGATGGGATCCGAGGCGTGCGTCCGACCACGATCGAAGGGCCGTCTCCCGGTCGAGAGGGACTTGGTCTGTTCTCGCGAACCACCCATTCGATACCGGGAGAATGGTGCGCTGTTCCACCGGGCGGGCGACCGTCGCCTTCGTATCATCGCCGGGGTGGAAGACCCGAAGTCGGCGAGATTCGACGAGGCGGTTCCGGTCGACGACGAGGACCTCGAGGCCGCCTTGAGGGCATTGATCGAGATCGGGCGGACGGCGTCCGATCGCCACGACCCCAGGTGGCGAACCGCCCTCGAGGCGGTCGCATCGAGGGACGACGACCCGCTCGAGCGGGAGTTGATCGAAGTCTGCGCGGACCACTGCCGCGCCGGCGGGATCGCGGCCGACGTGACGGATGCAAGATCGTGGTGCCTTCAGGAGCGGGCCGAACTGCTCCTGCGGGTGGCTCCGAAGCTCGAGGCCGCGAGGCGAAGCACCGGACAGGACGTGGTGCCGCTGGCGGCATTGGGAATCCATCTGCACGAACTGTGGCGGGTCTACCTGCCGCTCGCGATGGTGCTCGACGATCTGGCCCGCCGCCATGTCGAGCGATCTCCCGGGCGAGCGTTCCTGCTCGCGATCAACGCGCCGCCGGGCTGCGGGAAGAGCACCCTGGTGCAGTTGTTGAAGTTCCTGCTTGTGGAGATCGCCGCGGCCGACGGAGGCGCCGGACGGGTCTGCATCGAGGTCTCCCAGGACGACTTCTACCTGACCCATGCCGAGCGTCTCGCGCGGGGCATCCCCTCACGCGTCGAGATGGAGGGGATGGACGTCGGCCTCTGCCGGGACGTCCTGAGTTCGCTCGTCGATCGGACCCGCACCTTCGCCGTCGAGATTCCGCGCTTCAGCAAGGCGCTCGACGATCGCGAACCTTCGGGCACGCCATGCGTCGAGCCGGTGGACATCGTGCTCTTCGAGGGTTGGCGGGTGGGCATCGATCATCCGCTCTACGCGCCGCTGATGACGCTGCCGGACTTCACCCTCTGCATCGACGTCGATCTCGATGCGGCGCGGACGTGGAAGTTCGAGCAGTCGCGGCGCGATGCCGAGCGCGCCGGCGTCGCCTTCGACGCCGAAGGGCTGGCGAGGACGTGGGACCGGAGCATCGCGCCCCTCGTGCGTGCGTACGGAGGGCGGGTGAGGGAGCGCGCCGATCTGGTGTTCGGACAGGGGCCGGGACACGCGATCGTCCGCATGTCGGGCCGTCTCGAGCGGCTGGCCCACGAACGGCGACTCGACGTCAAGCGCCGATCCCGATCCGAGACCGGCTCGGGTCGGTGATGCCGACCGCCCGTTGAGGTCAAGATCAGGAGCCCGTCCAGCGGACGTCGGTGTCCTTCCACGCCTTGTCCCGGGCCGACGCGAGCACGGCATCGCAGACCTTCGCGGTCTCGTAGGCGTCGCGGAAGGTCGGGGGGCACGGGGTGCCGTCCTCGAGCGCCTTGAGGAAGTCGACGACGTGGTGCACGAAGCTGTGCTCGTAGCCGATGCACAGTCCCGGCACCCACCAGTGGCTCATGTACGGCTGGTCGCCGTCGGAGACGTGGATGTTCCGCCAGCCGCGCAGGATGCCCTCGTCGCGATGGTCGAAGTACTCCAGGCGGTTGAGATCGTGCAGGTCCCAGCGGATCGACGCGTGTTCGCCGTTGATCTCGAAGGTGTACAGGGCCTTGTGGCCGCGGGCGTAGCGGGTCGACTCGAAGAGTCCGAGCGATCCGTTCGCGAACCCGCAGTGGAACGAGCAGGCGTCGTCGATCGTGACCGGCTGCGTCGCGCCGGTCTCCTGATGCACGCGTTCCTTGATGAACGTCTCGGTTCGGGCGGCGACGTCGACGATGCCGCCGTTGAGCCACATCGCGGTGTCGATGCAGTGGGCGAGCAGGTCGCCGGTCACGCCGCTGCCCGCAGCCGCGGCGTCGAGCCGCCAGAGCGCGGCGCCGCCCTGCGGAAGATCCGCGGCGATCGTCCAGTCCTGCAGGAAGTTCGCGCGGTAGTGGAAGATCCGTCCGAGCTTCCCGCTGTCGACGACCTGCTTGGCGAGGGTGACCGCGGGCAGACGGCGGTAGTTGTAGAAGACGGTGTTGGCGACGCCCGACTTCTCGACCGCCTCGACCATCGGCAGGCTCTCGGCGGCGGTGCGGGCGAGCGGCTTCTCGCAGAGGACCATCTTGCCCGCCTCGGCCGCGGCGATCGCGATCTCGGCGTGCGAGTCGTTCGGCGTGCAGATGTCGATCGCGTCGATGTCGTCGCGTTCGATCAGGCGTCGCCAGTCGCTTTCGACCGACTGCCAGCCCCACTGGTCGGCGAAGGCCCGGGTCTTCGCGGCGTCGCGCCCGCAGGCGGCCTGCAGCACGGGGCGGTACTTCAGGTTGAAGAAATCGTTGGCCCGCTTGTAGCCGTTGGTGTGGGTTCGGCCCATGAAGCCGTAGCCGACGATGCCGACTCGGAGTTCCTTCCTGTGCGTGTCGTTGGGCATGGTGGGGAGTCGTGTTGTGGTGGCGGGGCGTGGGTCGGGTCGGGTCGGGGCGTCGGCCGTGTCAGCTCCAGCCGTGGGCGTCGCGGACCTTGATCATGACGTCGAGAATCGTGTTCCAGGTTCGACCCTCCTCGAGCGTCGCGTTGGGGAACATGCAGCCGTCCCAGCAGATGTGCTCGATGCCGCGGTCGGTGGCGCCCTTCAGCCAGTATCCGGCGCAACGCACGATGTCGAGCTTGCCGTTCGGGGCGTCGGCGGGGCAGTGCTTGCCGGTCTTCTCGTGCGAACCCGAGCCGTGGACCTCGCCATCGTTCTGGGCGACATGGAAGTCGATGGTCCAGGGTCGGAGCGCGTCGGTCATCGTCTCGTAGGCGGACCAGAACGCCTCGTCGTCGTGATCGGGCTCGACGAGGGCGTGTTCGGGGGCGTTGTAGCCCATGAGATACAGGTAGGAATGCGCGAGGTCGGCCTGGAAGCCGACGGTCTCGGGCATGCCGACGGCCTCCAGCAGATCCAGCACGTCGCGCCAGGAGTGCATGCCCGCCCAGCAGATCTCGCCCTCGATCGCGAGACGCTCTCCGTGGTCCGCTGCGATGCGGCCCGCCTTTCGGAAGGTGTCCGCGATGCGGGCGGTGTGGGTCGCGGGGTCCTCTCGCCAACGAGCGACCCCGAATTCGGCGGAGTCGATGCGCAGGAGGCCGTACGAGCGTGCGCCATGGTCGTTCCAGACCCCAGCGATGCGACAGGACTTCTCGACGGCGTCCAGGAACTTCGCCTGCTGTTCGTCGGTGCCCATCGCCGAGTCGCCGACCGTGCCCGGCCACACCGGGGCGACCAGCGAGCCGATCGCCAGACCGTGCCCGGCGATCGTGTCCGCGATGCGCCGAAGGTCGTCCTCGGAGGCGTCGGGGTCGGTGTGGGGATGGAACAGGAAGCAGTCCACGCCTTCGAAACGAACGCCGTCCACCTCGGCGGCTGCGGTCAGTTCGAGCATCCGACCGAGGGCGATCGGCGGATGGTCGGTGCCCTCCTCCTTGCCGACGATGCCCGGCCACATGGCGTTGTGCAGACGAGGCCGCAGACGAGGCCGCAGACGAGGCTGCGGATGCGAAGAGGTCGAGGCGTCGGGCATGGCGTTGGTCCTTCGAGTCGGATCGAGTCGGATCGAGTCGGATCGAGTCGGATCGGTGTCTGCGCCTACGAGCGTTCGAC
>JAFMML010000061.1 GCA_017859745.1 Planctomycetota bacterium | reverse complement strand
GGCGGCGGCCCCGGAACCCGAGGCAGGCCTCGGCGAAGATCCGATCCGCACCCTCGGCAAGCGGCGACAGCGCGACGATGGGCGTCCGCGGGGCGAGACGATCGAGATCCTCGAGAATGGATTCGATCGCCCGGCGCAGCACGCCGTCCGGCGCCTCGACGGGATCGCGATGCCCGGTGACCGCGAGCACGATCGGCAGACGCTGGTCGAACACCGCCGATGGCGACGAAGGTTGCGGCGACCCGGGCCCCATGCCCACGATTCTCCGAGGTCCCTGCGACGGCCGCAACCGCGGGGATCGATGAACTCGATCTCGGTGCCGGAGGATTCGGGTGCTCGCGCTTGCCCGGTCCCTCGTCGGGTGTCACCCTCTGGGCATGAATCTCGACCACTCACCGATGCGGATCCGCAGGGCGGCGGTCTCCGCCCTCGTCCTCCCGCTGCTGACCGGCATCAACGCTGCCGTCGCCCACGCGGCGGTCGCCGGCGAACCGCTGATCCTCGGCGACGGCTCGCCGAACCCGGCCTATCCCGGTCTCCACGCGTGGTACCGCGCCGACGCGGGCGTCAACGGCGAGACGGACTCGCCCGCGGACGGCAGCATGGTGACCTCGTGGTCGGACCAGTCGACCAACGGTCGGCACCTGACCCGGGTCTCCTCGAACCTCGCCGAGCGTCCGCGGTTCGATCTCGACCTCGCCAACGGAATGCCTGCGGTCGACTTCGACGGCGACGACTTCCTCTGGTCGGCCAACGCGTCCTCGGAGTTCGGGGTGCTCTCTTCGCCGCACACCGTGATCGTGGTCTGTCGGCCGACGTCCGCAGACGGCGGCTACATCTTCGACAGCTCGTCGAGTTCGGGCCGCACCGCGCTCATCACCGGCGAGATCGCGACGCCGGGCCGTTGGGTGCTGTACTCCGGCGCCGGCACGACCATTCCAGGAAGCACCGTCAACGCCGGCGGGGTCAGTCTGGTCTCGGCGACGGTCGAGGCGGGTTCGCAGGCGCTCTTCGTCAACGGCATGCCCGACGCGACCGGGACCAATCCCGCCACGAGCATGTCGGGGATCATCCTGGGCAGTCGTTTCAACCTCGACAATCGCCTGACCGGTTCGATCAGCGAGGTGCTCGTCTACGGCGAGGTGCTGTCCGAAGCGGATCGCCTCGCCATCGAGGGACATCTCGAATCGAAGTACGAGATCGACGTGCCGCCGCCGCCGCTGCCCTCGGCCGACGTCTTCGTCGGCGGCGAGGACGGCTATCCGGTCTACCGCATCCCCTCGATCGTGCAGTTGGCCTCCGGTCGCCTGCTCGCCTTCGCCGAAGGTCGGGAGTCCGGTGCCGACAACGGCGCCAACGACATCGTGATGAAGGCGAGCGACGATCTCGGAAAGACCTGGGGTCCGCTGGTCCTGGTCGACGACCAGCCGGGCTTCAGCCTCAACAATCCCTGCGTCGTCGAGGTCCGCGAGGGTCCGCACGCCGGACGCGTGGTGACGATGTACCAGTCCTATCCGACCGGATGCGGCGAGGGCTGCGTGGTGCCCGGCTACGACGCGCCGAACATCTGCCGAACCTTCACGACCTTCTCCGAGGACGGCGGCGCAACGTGGTCCACGCCGGCCGACGTGACGGCGCAGGTCAAGCGACCGACCATCGTGACGAGCGTCGCCAGCGGTCCGGGCGTCGGCATCCAGTTGCGGCGGGGCAAGCACGCGGGTCGCCTGGTCATGCCCTTCAACCAGGGGCCGTTCGGCGTCTGGAAGGTGTACGCCGCGTGGTCGGACGACGGGGGCGTCTCGTGGCAGTACGGCGAGGTCGCCGCGGACGGCTCGCCGGGCGTCGGCAACGAGGTCCAGATGGTCGAGCGCGCCGACGGCTCGATCCTGCTGAACGCGCGGCACTTCGGCGGTGCCGCGCTCCGTCGGCGGGCGATCTCGACCGACGGCGGGGCGACGTGGTCGCCACTCGAGAACGGCGTCCTGCCGGATCCCTCGTGCAACGCGGGACTGATCGCCCTGACCGATCCGATCGACGGCTTCGAGGCGTCGCGGATCGTCTTCAGCGGTCCGGACTCGACGACCGGTCGCGTCAACGGCCACGCGTGGCTCTCGACCGACGGCGGCGCGACCTGGCCGACCAAGATCCAGGTTCATCCGGGCGGCTTCGCCTACAGCCTGCCGGTCCCGATCGACTGCGATCGGTTCGGGGTCTTCTACGAGAAGGACGGCTACTCGACGATCACCCTCGCCTTCGTCGACTTCGAGACCATGACCGGTGGCGACACCTATGCGGACGAAGGTTCCTGCGCCGAGGCGCCCTGCCCGGCGGATCTCGATGCCGATGGCGGCGTCGGCGGTGCCGATCTCGCGACGCTGCTGGGCCTCTGGGGCAAGGCCGGCGGCGGTTCAGCGGCGGACTTCGACCAGGACGGCGTCGTGGGCGGGGCGGATCTTGCAGTGATGCTGGGGGGGTGGGGACCCTGCGGGGGATGACCCGATGCGGGCAGCCGGGCGCGTGTGGCCGCAACGACCGACGGGTCTTCGATCGACCGGCAATGAAGGGCACGGTCGCCACGTCCTGCGTCTGCGAGTTGGAGAGGACGCCGTGAACGGTGCCGACTCCACGTCGAACCGTGGCGGACCGGCCTGTGTCGACCGACTCCGATGTCCCGTTCGTCAAGACGCCCGACCGATGGACTCCACCATGCACATCGCTTCCGCCACGACCCCAGTCCTCCTCGACGCCATTGCGGATTCGGGAGGGCAGGTTCGTCGACTCACGTCGGCTCTCGCCTCGGGGATGCGAACCACGGCGGCTGCGGCGGCCATCGCAGCGGCGTGGACGATGCCGGTCCACGCCCAGTGGACGACCCCGCCGGTCGAGGCCCCCGGCGTCTCGCAACATCTCTTCGAAAGCGAAGCGGCCGGCACCACGGTCAGCTACCACGTGTGGCTGCCGCCGGAGTACGAGCTGGAGCCCGAGCGCCGATTCCCCACGCTCTACTGGTTGCACGGCAGCGGCGCCGCGGTCGCAAGCATCGCCCCGATCAGCGGATGGTTCGCCGACGCGATCGAGGCGGACCTGATCCCCCCGATGATCGTGGTCATGCCCAACGGCATGAACTACCGGATGTGGTGCAACGGGTTCGACGGCGTCGTCCCGATGGAGACGGTGGTGCTCGACGAGCTGCTCCCGGAGGTCGACGCGAACCTTCGAACGATCCCGTCGCGACGGGCCCGCATCGTCGAGGGCTTCAGCATGGGCGGGCAGGGGGCGGCGCGGTTCGGATTTCGCCGTCCCGATCTCTTCTCAGGCATCTCGATCCTCGGAGCGGGGCCCCTGCAGGACGACTTCATGGAAGCGCCCAAGGGCGGAGACATTCCCCCGAACCTGCGCGAACTGATCTTCCAGCAGGTCTTCGGTGGCAGCGCCGAGTACTACACGCTGCAGCACCCGCGCACCGTCGCCGAGCAGAACCTCGACGCGATCCTCGAGCACGCCCCGTTCGTTCGGCAGGCGGTCGGCACCGCGGACTTCCTCTACGAGATGAACGTGTCCTTCCACGAGGACCTCGAGGCGTTGGGCGTGCCGCACTCGTTTCTCGTGGCCGAGGGCGTCGACCACTCGACGCCCGCCCTCTTCGAGGCGCTCGGCGATGGAAACTGGACGTTCTACAACGACCTGTTCGGCGATCTCGACTCGAAGCCGGCGGACCTCGACGGCAGCGGGGCGGTGAACGGCGCGGATCTGTCGATCCTGCTCGCGGCCTGGGGAACCTGCGGCGACGGCACGCCCTGTCCCGCGGACCTCGACGGAGACGGGACCGTGAACGGTGCCGATCTCACGCTGCTGCTCGCCGCGTGGGAGTAGCGCACGTTCGTGAAGCCCTCCCCGGGACTGCGCAGCAGGCCGACCGTGCGAAGCGAGGCGTCGACGAATGTACGCACCAGGCGCCAGCCCGAAGTGCGACGCGGCGCCAGTCCGACCCGTCCGACAGATCCGACTCTGTCTGACTCGAACGTCTGCTGCGAGCGTCGGCCGGTGTTCGTAGCAGACCGGACCACGACAGCGACTCCAGTCCCGCTTCGTAGCCGTCCTTGTCCGGACGGCCCCTCCGTCTCGCTCGCTTCGCTCGCGAGACACCTCCCCGGCGGAGCTGGGGAGGTGTTTCATACAGCCAGTGAATCCGTCCTTCGCCGTTTGGCATCCCGAGGAGGACTTCTCACAACCCGAAGGGATAGGTCTCCGGATCTCCCGCGGCGATCGGTGAGGGCAGCGGCGTCACCGGCGAGGTCTCGTCGATCCAGAGGAACTCGTCGAACTGTCGCGGCAGTGAACTCTGGAAGTAGTGGCTCAGCAGTTCGGTCTCGGGCCGGTAGACGACCCCGATCGCCCGTACCAGGCGTGGCGCCTCCAACTGCATCTTCAGATCCTCCGACGGGCAGCGTCGCAGCGACAGACAGAACGACCGCAACTCGCTGTCGTGGCAGATCCGTTCGTAACTGTCCTCGTGCGAGGGCGTCACCGTCATGAACCGCACCGGATCGCCCCAGGTCGCGGCGGCGGCGACCCGACCGGTGTGGGTTCCGAACCCGACCAGTCGGGCGGCATCGCTCCACTTCGTCCGCGCGAGTTCGCCCAGATTCGTCTCGCCGCGCCGGGCGAACTCCGTCGCCGACGCGTCGCCGACGTGGGAGTTGTGCGCCCAGACGACGGCCCGGGCCCCGGGGCCGCGGTGCTCGAGAATCGCCTCGAGGGTCTCCATCATGTGGCGGTCGCGCAGGTTCCAGCTCTCGGCGGCGGAGCGGTACATCGCCCGGTAGTACCGATCGGCCTCACGGATCACCGTCGCGTTTCGGGTCGCGTCGAACCAACCCTCGGCGTCGATGGCGATGTGCTCGAGGCGTTGTTCGAGAAGATCCTCGAGTGTCGCCACCGCCTCGTCCTCGCACGCCTCCATGCGCCCTGAGGAGACGGCACGGCCATAGGTCTGGGGATCCCGCTCCCACGGCGAAAAGCAGCTGTAGCGGACCCGTGCGGCCTCGGCGGCACGCGGCGCCACCCGCTCGAGAAAGTCGAGCACCGAACCGATCGAGTTGTCGAGGCTGTAGAGGTCGAGTCCGTGCATGCTCGTCCGCAGACCGTTCGATTCGAGTCCGTGGTTTCGATCGGCGAGCCACGACACGAACGCCTCGGTCTCGGCGTTGCGCCACATCCATCGGGGGAACCGCGAGAACGCCGGTTCGCGGAGCGGTCGTTCGGCGCCGCCTCGCACCCTGCGATCGAGCGCCGCGGCGTCGGGCCAGTCCGCCTCGAGGCACACCGCGAGGAATCCATGGTGCTCGATCAGCTCGCGGGTGATGCGGGATCGCAGGCGATAGAACTCGCTGGTGCCATGGGTCGCTTCGCCGAGCAGGACGACCTTGGCGTCGGCAAGCCTCGAGATCAGGGGATCGAGACTCGAACGCTCGAGATCCTCGATCGGTTCGCAGTGCTCGGCGACCAGCTCGGCGAGGCGTTCGCGCTGCGAGGAACGGAGACGCGACGGGCTCGGGGCCCGGTGGTGCGGAAGCGGGGTGCCGTCCGCGGACCAACCCTCGCTGCCCACGAGCGGCACGAACTGGACTTGTCCGAGACTCTCCCGCTCGTAGTGGTCCTCGGAGGTGCGCACGATGCGGACGAGTTCCTGCAGACGCATCGCCTCGCCGACGGGCATGATCAGACGGCCGCCGACGGCCAGCTGTTCGAGCAGCGGCTTCGGCACCTCCGGTCCGCCCGCCGAGACGACGATCGCGTCGAACAGCGCCTCGTCGGCGAGTCCCCGGGTGCCGTCGCCGCAGACCACCCGCACGTTGGTCGCCCGAAGTCGCTCGAGCCTCGTCCTCGCCGAGTCGGCGAGGACCTGGTGGCGTTCGATCGCGTACACCCGATGGGCGAGGCGGCCGAGGATCGCCGAGGCGTAGCCGGAGCCGGCGCCGATCTCGAGAACACGATCCTCGGGGCCGATGTGCGCCGCCTCGGCCATCACCGCCACGATGTAGGGCTGCGAGATCGTCTGCCCGGCGTCGATCGGCAGGGGGGCGTCGTCGAAGGCGAACTCTCGGAGATCCTCCGGAACGAAGGTTTCGCGAGGGACCTTTCGCATCGCATCGAGCACGCGGGCGTCGCGCACGCCGCGCCGTGCGATCTGAACCTCGACCATCTCTCGCCGTCGTCGCGTGCTGTCGTCCATGGCGGCGACGCTATCGGGGACGGGCCGCAGGATCGCGGGAACCGCACCGCGAACCCGCCGTCGATTCGATCGCGAAGCCGATGCGATTCCCGTGGTCGCGGCGACGCCGCGCGGCGATTCTTCCCTCGACCCGCCGAACGTCGGCGGCGTCGATTCGAGCAACCGTTCACCCCACACGCCAAGGAGCCGTCCCATGCCTCTCAAGTCCCTCGACGATCTGCTCATCCATCAACTCAAGGAGCTCCACGCCGCGGAGCGTCACAACAGCGAGGCCCTGCCGGCTCTCGCCAAGTCCGCGACCGATCCCGATCTCAAGTCCTTCCTCGAGAAGCACGGCAAGGAGTCGAAGGAGCATCTCGGGCGTCTCGTCGACCAGCTCGAGGAGCTCGGTGCCAAGGCGCCGTCGGCCCGCGCCGAGAGCAAGGGCATGAAGGGCCTCGTCGAGGACTGCATGGAGATCGCGAAGGCCGCCAAGCACGAGTCGCACGTGCGGGACGCGGCGATCATCGGTGCGGTGCAGCATGTCGAGCACGACGAGATCGCCGGTTACGGGTGCGCGTGCGCCTGGGCCAAGATCGTCGGAAACGCGCCGATGGCGAACGATCTCGAGAAGACCCTCGAGGCGGAACGGCGTGCCGATGCCGAACTGACCCTCATCGCCGAGGGCATCAACAAGAAGGCGGCGGCGGCCACGCCGGCCTGAACGCGATCGCGCGGAGCGCAACGTCGATACCCGTCGTGTGTGGTTCGATGTCGCGACGGTCGATGCCTCTCCTTGGACTGCGGTTCAAGGGGAGGCGTCGACGCGTGAATCGAGGCGTCGACGCGTGCCCGCGGCATGGGCCAACTCGAAGTGCGACGCGACAGGCAAACGCCTCCCCGGGACTGCGGAGCAGGCCGGGGGAGGTGGCGTCGAGCGAAGCGAGATGACGGAGGGGCGCTGCGAGCGTCGTGAAGCGTTCGTCCGCCCGAACCGCCCCCTTCAACCTGTCTGCCCCATCCGACCCGTTCGACTCGAGGCTGCGCCATGACCGATCGCAACGCCATTCCGTCCGCCTTTTCCGCCAGCCGCTCTCGATTCGATGCGGTCGATCTCGCGCAGGATCTGCTCGATGGATACGAGGTTCGAACCGGGGTGGCCGAAGGATCGGATCCTGCCGACACGAATCTTCGTTACCTCTGGACCGACGCCCTGGCGGTGTCGGCGGAGGTCCGCCTTGCCGAGAGGCGCCCCGAACTCGATCGCGACCGCAGCATCGATCGCATCATCGAGTGCGTGCATGCCACGCTTGGTCGTCATCGCGACGAGGACGGGCGGCAGGGGCCGTTGTCCGGCGACGACGCCCGGCCCACCGCGGGCGGCCTTCGAATCGGGAAGACGCGGCCCGAGCGTCGGGTCGACGAGCCGTTCGACGAGACGCTCGAATGGGAACGCGACGGGCAGTACTTCCACTACCTGACGAAGTGGATCCACGCCCTGCTCGACGTCTCGGAGCGGCGCGGGGACGAGGTCGCGCTGCGATGGGCCCGCGATCTGGCCGAGACCGCCTGCGAGGCATTCATCGAACGCGGAGACGGTTCGAGACCGGTGGCGCGCGGGGCGATGTCCTTGTCGATCTCCTCGACGATTGTCCCAACGATCTCATGGAAGCGCAGCATCGATCTGCGTCGCGTCCTGGTTCCGGGCGGGGGCACCCTCGACCCGCTGGACGGTCTGGCGACCGTGACCCGGGTGGCGACGGCATGCGCCCGCCGCGGTCTCGACGTCGGTTCGCTCGGATCCCATATCGACGAACTCGCGTCGATCTGCACGTCCGCCTCGGGCTGGGCCACCGCGGATCCGCTCGGCATCGGCGGCGTGATCGGTTCTGGCCTGCGCATTCTGGACGCGCTGGCGGAGCCGGCGGCGATGGAGGATCGAGCCCTGATGGCGGATCTGGTCGACTTCGCCCTGCTCGACGCTCGGGCCGGCCTCGAGGTCTACGAGCGCTCGCGACGAGGCGTGATCGGGCATCGGCCAGGACTGGGTTTTCGCGAGCTCGGCCTCTCCGAGGGTCTGCATCGGGCGCGTCGACATCGAAATCGCTTCGAATCGACGGCGTCCTCGATTCGCGACGCGCCGCGTCGCGAATCGATTTCGAGGTCGCTGGAGGAACTGTCCAGATTCGAATCGCTTGGCATATGGATCGAACGGCACTGGATCGAGGCGTCGCGCCGCGGCCTCTCGGAGTGGCAGGACCGTCTCGACATCAACGAGATCTCGCTCGCGTCGAGCCTGCTGCAACGCGCTCGCTGATCGGAAGGCACAGGCGGAGCGGGGCCGAGCCGAAACGTCGCGACGGTGCCGGGCGCCGGCGATCACGGTTGTCCGACAGGCATCGGGACGATCACCCTGGGGTGCGATCACCCCGTGAGCGAGTGTTGTGAAGCATTCGGAGCCGGGCTCGGGATGATGCTGCAGGTTCAGGCGTCAGGTACGGGCGTCAGGGTCAGGCCCAGACCTCGGCCGGGACCGTGACCGACGTCATGCCTCGACCGAGACCGTGACGAGGCAAGGCGTCCGTGACGCGACGCCGTTCACAACGATGCCCGGTTCCGTGGCGAGTCTCTCGTCTAGGTCTCGGGGACTGCCATCGGTGCCTGGCCACGTCTCGGTCCTGCGGTCCGTCCGGTTGTCGACCTGCGGGTTGTCGAAGGAGGCCGTGTGCCGACCGTCGTACGACCGGACGGGCTTCGCGTCTCGCGAGTCGCACGGTCGTCGTTCACCTTCGCCTTTCCTCCGTCGGGTGTCGCCTTTCGCGTTCTGTCGTCCGCCCGCTTTCCCTTTACCCCCCCCCCCCAACTCGCCGAGTCTTCGTCGTGCGCCCATCTTCAGAGGTTGGTCGCGCCATCTCGCCGTCGTTGGAAGGCATGGTCTCGATCGTCGGGAACGTGGAATCGTCCGAGTGCGTCACCCCGTCCGACGTGTCGGCGGTCGTCGCGGCATGCTCCGCCTCGACGATGGGGAACCGAAGCACCACGGTCGTGCCGACGCCGGGCGTCGACTCGATCTCGAATCGTCCGTGGGCCTGCTGGACCAGCTCATGAACCAGGGCGAGGCCGAGTCCGGTCCCGCGTTCGCCGGGACGGGTCGTGAAGAACGCATCGGTCGCCTGCGCCTTGACCTCCGGCGGCATGCCGACGCCATTGTCGGCCACCGCAATTCGGAGCATCGGATCGTCACCGTCGTTCTCGAGGGCCGCTTCGAGATGCACCCGGCCCTTGTCGAACTTCGGTGCGTGCCGATCCTCGACCGCTTGGGCCGCGTTGGAGAAGAGGTTCAACACCGCCTGGGTGAGGTGATGGGGCGACATCGGGATCCACGGCAGCGTCGACGGGATCGACTGCGTCAGGCGGCACCGTCGATGGAGCGTCTTGGAGAGCAGCGGACGGGTGGTGCGCCACCACGTGGCGACGTCGGTCGATCGCGCGGTTGTCGGGGCCGAGGTCTCGTCGCTGCGAGAGAGCATGTGCAGGCTGTCCGAGAGCGACTGGAGGTAGTCGACGCAGGCGACGATGCCCTTCCGAGCCTGGTTGGCGTGGAGGGCCGCTGGTCCACACTCGCACGGTTGTCCAGCGACGTCGTTGTGGGTGCGGATCGCCAGCAGCACGCTGTTCATGTCGTGGCCGAGCGCCGACCCCAGCGCGCCGATCGAGGCAAGACGATCCTGCATCCGCACGCGGGTCTCCAGCTTCAGTTGCTCCTTGAGATCCATCACGAAGAGGATGACCGACACCGGCGTGCCGACGACGTCGTGCATCGTCGAGCAGGATTGCTGGACCCAGACCGTCCGACAGTCCGCATCGAGATGCCGGCAGCGGAGGCTGGAGACGGTGCCGCCGCCCTCGAGATGCAGGTCGATCAGGCCTCGGACGTCGCCGAGATCCTCCGGGTGGATGAGCGACTCGATGGTTTCCCCGGTTGGTGCGGCGTGGCGACCGACCATCTTCCGGTAGGCGTGGTTCCAGCGCTGGACCCGGCCGCTCGGGGCGATCGACACGATGCCGGTCGCGGCGTTCTCGAAGAAGATCGTCGCCGCGACCTCGCGGTCGATGATCGCAGCCTCGAGGCGGTGCACCGACGACAGGTCCTCGATCGAGACCATGAGCCCCGCCGGTTCGGACTCGCCCGCGCGTCGCCACGGCACCGCCGACCATCGTCCGAATCGCGCCACGCCGCCCGGGGTGATGAAGGCGTCGCCGTCGCTCGTCACCGATTCTCCGGCGAGGACCCGCGCATGCGCGTCGCGGATATGCGTGGACAGTTCAGGGTGGGCCTCGGCGTGCAGGCGTCCCACCAGCGGACTGGAACTCCCCGCCCAGTCCTTCTCCCACAACCGGCTGACCGCGAGATAGCGACTGTCCCGGTCGAAGAGGGCCATCGGGTTGGGACTGCGACCGACGAGTTCCCTCAGGGTGCGCTCGGTCGGCTCGGTCGGGTCGATTCGGTTCGAGGATTTGGCGGGGTCCCGACTCTCGCCGGAGGCCTCGGACTGGGCGTCGGGGGTGTCGCTTGAAGACTTCGAATCCTCTGTAGAACAATGTCGGACGTACACCATCGGTGTTGCCTCGGATTAGGCTGGTTCAACAGGTTGTGCGTCGAACCAACTCTCGGATGTAGTATCGTGGATTCGAGTCCAACAACATTGCCTTGGTTTCCTTGAAATCCTTGATTTCCCTGATTGCCTTGCGAACCTCTTGACGTGGGTGCAGGACTCGACGGCATTCGGCGATGACATTGGAGGACATTCCGATAGGAGTGTCGTTCTCATGGAGACGCCGTCCGGGGCGCGACGAGTCAGCGCCGCGAAGGTCCGGACCCGTTCGCGTCGGGGTAGGCCCTCAACAGGTCGAGGCTGGTGACGATGCCGACGGCCCCGCCGCCGGCGTCGATCACGATGGCGCGGTGTACGCCCTGCTCGGCCATGCGATGGGCGAGCGACGCGGCATCCGATCCCGCATCGCAGGTCAGGGCCTCGGGGGTCATCAGTTCGGCGACGGTGACGTCGGGTGGCCCGAAGGCATCCTCCATCGCTTCGAGTTCACCGTCGTCGCCCCCGCCAAACGGTTCGTCGTCGAGCATCGACGAGCGCAACGGCGAGGGCGCCTCCTCGAGCAGACGCTCGAGCGGCGTGTCCGAACCCGCCTCGACGATCGAGTCCGCGGTGCGGCGAAAGAGATCGGTGATCGAGACGACCCCGACGACCCGGCCATCGGCCGCGATCACCGGCAATCCCGAGACGTCGTGTTCCCGAAGAAGTCCGACCAACTCGCGCATCGAGGCGTCGGTGCCGACGCAGACCGGTTCCGGCGTCATGATCTCGCGGACGCTGCGGGCGTGCCGGAGGGCGATCGGTGACATGGAAAGGCTCCTGGCGTTCTTCTGGCGTTCTTCCTTCGGGGCCCGTCGCGTCACGGGTCTCGGAGGGCCTGATGCGATCTCGAGTCGCCCCTCGGGCGCCGCGGTCCGTGAAGAAGTATCGAGCCGATGTCGATCGCTCGGACGGGGGATCGCACCCCAATCGGACCGCTTCGATGTGCTCCTGACGCCATCGGTCGTTCCAGCATCGTGGCGGATCCGGCCGGGGCTCGGCCGTCACTGACGACATCATGTCAGTGGGCCATTCGGTGGACACATTCGGTGCACAGCGGAACTTCGGGGTGCCGTGCTCGCGACGCGCTGCGACCTCCTCCGTGCAATGCGAAGGTCGCGATGGACGGCGTCGTGCCGCCCGGGCGACGAACCCGGTCGGCTCGACGACCCGGCCGGGACGATCGAAAGGGCGTTGCAACGTCCTGATCTGCAAGGAGGAACGACATGACTTCGGTGATCGGCATCGGATGGGAACGACCGATCGGGGGCGGCGACTGGAAGGGGATCGGGGGTGATCGATGGCATTGGCGCCTCGGCCTGATCGCGGGTCTCGCCGCGTGCGGCGTCGCGGCGGCGGGTCTCGAGGAACTCGAGCTCGACGAGGCGATGACGGTCTCGACGACCTTCGGAGGATCCGCCTCCAAGGGCAAGCTTGTGCGGCTGGTGTACCCGCAAGGCGAGGGGTTCGAGAAGGTCCTGGTGGTCGTCTACGCCGACGCGGCGGGCGGCGAGGTGTGGGACTTCAAGGGCGAGCCGATGCCGGCGAACGACATCTTCGCGGTCCGCTCGACCGATGGCGGCGCGACCTGGTCGAAGCCGGTGAACCTCTCCGGAACCGCGGGGGAGTTCTCGGCCGAATGCGACCACGACGGTCTCGAGGAGACGCCGCCGCGGCCCTACTGGGGACACTCGCAGAAGCCGAACATCTTCTCCCTCGGGAAGAACGTGCTGGTCTCGTGGGTCGACCACTACGTCCCGACCGGCGTGCAGCGCACGGTTCGTTATCCCGACGTCGGCCTCGTCGAGGTGCCCTACGCGGCGACCTACGTGGCGCGGTCGACCGACGGCGGGATGACCTGGTCGGCGGCGGAGCGCCTGACCGACGGATATCGCGACGCCAAGCAGGACGTCAACCGCGGCAGCAGTGCCGGGTGGATGATCACCTGGCAGGAGGATCCGCAGGGTCTGCAGCCTGGCGAGGCGGAAGGCCCCGGCGAGGGCGGCAGCGGCGCGAAGGTCAGCAAGGGCACCGACATCTGGGGGACCTCGCTGCCGACGGCGGCGTTCCTCGCCGGCGAGTCGTTCCCGGAGCCGCGGCGCCTGACCGACAACTTCACGCAGATGGGCAGCGGCTCGAACGAAGGCTACGAGTACGGCCAGCACGGTGCGAGCCGGGCGAACCTCGGCCTCATGGGCGGCATGGCGATCCTCGCCTACGAGGAGACCAAGGGCCTCGAAGGCCTCGACATCGGGAAGTACGTGCGCTACCACGTCTTCAGCGCGTTCGACGACTCGATGCCCGACGCGACCGGCGGCGCCGGCTGGATCATCAGCCGGCCCGACGAGAACGCCCGGCGGGTGCGGTTCGTGCAGCAGGGGACGCCGGGCCCGCAGAGCGGCATCCGCTTCCTGATCTTTTTCAAGCAGGGCCTCTACGACCAGGGCGGTCCGTCGGACATCGTGGTCCGGCGCGGCATCGGCGGGTTCCTGCCGGAGCATCTCGATCCGCCGGTGGCGGAGAACCCGACCACCCGCGAGGCGGCATTCGGCAACAGCTACGGCCTGAACGTCTCCAGCAGCGCGGGCCTCGGCGCGATCAGCGGGGAGGACGACCTCGAGGACGCCCTCGCCCATCGGGCGATCATGATCGGCGACTTCATCGCCATGGGCTATTCGTGGACGCCCGACTGGGCGGTCGCGCGGTTCACCGATCTCGAGCACTACGACTTCTTCGTCAGGCGCTCCTTCGACGGCGGGGCGACGTGGGACGAGCCCCGCAACATGACCGCGTTTCCCGACTCGACCGTCAACGCGAAGGAGCCGCGCATCGTGAAGACGGCGCCGTCGCCGGATCCCGACGAGCCGCACGACCCGTCGGTGTTCTTCGTGGCCTGGGGCACCGAGCTCAACCAGTACGAGCACCAGGCGGAGGCCCCGCTGCCGCTCGACCTCTTCATCACCCGCACCGCGGACCTCGGCGAGACCTACAGCCCGCCGGTGGCGTTCGCCGCGGCCCCGGAAGTCGCGGAGTTCGAATCGCAGATCCGAAGCACCGCCGACGGATCGGAGTTCTACATGGTCTGGCAGAGCACCGTCGACGGCTTCACCACCACCGACTTTCGAGCCGGGGTGGCGGTCGATCCCACGCAGAATCCCGACATCAACGGGGACGGCGTGGTGGATGGCGCCGATCTCGCCGAGCTGATCGGCGCGTGGGGCGTCTGCCCGAAGAAGGGCGTGCCCTGTCGCGCGGATCTCGACGGCAGCGGCGTGGTCGACGGTACGGATCTCTCGATCCTGATCGGCGCGTGGACATCGCCCTGACCCGCGACCGTCGCCCGGTGCGGAGACGCATCTTCTCTCCGGACGCCCGCGGCCCCGCGCCGCGGGCGTCTTCGTTTCGAAGGAAGGACGATCGCGTCAGGAACGGTCCGACCGCTCGACGGTCCGCTGCCGGGCCTCGCGAAGGCTCGCCTTCTCCTCCGAGACGGCGGCGGCCCAGAACGGCAGGCCGATGAAGGCGAGCAGGGCGAACGCGCCGAGCGAGGCGAGCCCGATCAGACGCCAGTCCGAATCGCCGAACGACGCCGCCGCGACGACGACGGCCAGGCAGGCGACGCCAAGAAGAAGGACGATCCCGACCCGCAAGGCGACGCGTTCCTCGTCGGCGACGATCCGATGTTCGTCGGTGCCCGGGGGTACGGTGCGCTCCACCCGGAGCAGCAGGCCGTACATCGCGAAGACGATCGCCGCCACCGCGGCTGGAGCCCAGGCCGGCGGCCACGAGCCCAGCAGCGCCGCCGCGGTGAAGAAGACCGCCAGCATCAAGGCCAAGCCGAGAGCACGAGCGCTGGTCAGGCGGGGCGGACTCGTCGCGACCGGTCCGGTGGTGCGGGACGTGGGGTCGGTCGCAGATGGGTTCGGGTCCGAGACGGGTGATCCGTAGGACGTGTCTTGGGTGTTCGGGGTGTTCGGGGTGTTCGGGGTGGGCATGGGTCGGGTCCTTGATCGAGACGCGGCGAACCAATCGCGGTGGCATACCGCGGACAGGAGAGCGTCCGGTCCGCAAGGCGTCCGGTCATGCGAACACGACCCCGGTCGGGTGCGAGGCTGCCGATCGGGGAGGGGTTGGCGTGTCGTGTCATCGAACTGCGTTCGACGGTCGTGGCAAACGTTCGAGTCGGACATGTCGGACATGTCGGACGGGTCGGACTGGCGCCGCGTTGCACGACGGGCTGGCGCCTGGTGCGGCGAGTGGTCGAGGCCTCGCTTCGCGAGGGCAGCTTGCTGCGAACGCCTCCCCACATGTGTCGGACATGTCGGACCGGCACCGCAGCGCGCTTCGGGCAAACGCCTGGGTCGGACACGGGGCGACGCTGCGATCGCTCCGCGATCTCGTAGAGGAACCCCGAACGGGGCGGGGTTCCGTGGGCGTGGCCGTGTCGCGGCGCGACGATCCTCGTCATGTCACGCCACGACGACATCCTGCCCAACGATTCCCGAAATCCGCGCGATGGTCGACGCCGGCCACGGCGGATCTTGACCGGCGACGGCGTCTCCGGCGAGGTCCACGAGCATCTCCGCGAACCGGAGCCGCGGCGGCGCCAGCGCCTTCCCGGCGGCCATGCGGCGCGGGGTCGTCACGATCTGGGCCTGCTTCAGGCGCTGCGCGAGGATCGGGCCGCGGAGCGATCGCTCGGGCTCGGGACGGTCGGGCTGGTCTGGCTCGATCGCCACGGTGCCCGGCTGCTGGTGCGGCGGGACGGAT
>JAFMML010000022.1 GCA_017859745.1 Planctomycetota bacterium | reverse complement strand
TTGCCATCGCGGCGATCGACGCGGGCGATCATCGGAAGTGGGGATACGCTCTCGGCATGAGCTGGTACCACGAGGACCTGCCGATGAGCGATCCCGTCTTTCGGGCGATCGCCATGGTCAGACACCGCCTCATCCGCATCGTGCAGCTGCTTCAGGACGGCGACGTGCCGTTCGCGATCTGCGGGGGGTGGGCGGTCGCGGCCTGGGTCGCGGAGGTCGACGAGGACGCCACCCGGACCACGAAGGGCGTCGACGTCCTGCTGCGGCGGGAGGATCTCGAGCGGGCCAACGCCGCGGTCGCCAAGGGGGGCTTCGAGTTCGTCGAGGTCCACGGCGTCCCGATGTGGCTCGATCCGGAGGATCCGCGTCCCAAGCGGGCGGTGCACATCGTGTGGGCCAACGAGATCACCCGGGAGGGCGATCCGCTTCCGGCCCCGGACATCGAGCCGACCCACGTCAGCGAGTCGCATCCCTATCCGAGGGTGGGCTTCGAGGAGATCCTGCGGATGAAGCTGCTCGCGTGGCGGGACCACGATCGGGCGCATCTTCGGGACATGGTGCACATCGGGCTGCTGAGGCCGGAGATGCTCGACCGCTTCGACGGCGTGCTGCGAGAACGCCTGCAGTTCATCTTCGACAATCCCGAGACCAGTCTCGGATAGGGCGACATCGATCGCGTGCCGGGCCGCGTCTCAGGCGAGACCGGCGCCGCGGGCGGCACGATCCGCAAGCGCCGCCGCCGCAGCGTCGTCGACGCCTTCGGCGATGAGCCTCACGATCGGTTCGGTGTTGCTCGCACGAAAGTGCACCCAGCCCTCGGCAAGATCGAAGCGGATGCCGTCCACGTCGTCGACGGCGGCGTCGGTGAACTCCTCGCGAAGGCGATCCATCATCGCCGGCACCGCTGCGAGCCCGCCGATGGAGGCGAGATCGTGCTTGCGCTTGACCATCGACAGGCGAGGCAGGTCGGCCACGAGTTCCGACAGCGGGCGACGGTGGGACGCCAGGAGATCGAGCACCAGCGCCATGCCGGCCAGCGAGTCCCGGACCCAGCCGACTCGCGGCAGAATGATGCCGCCGTTGCCTTCCCCACCGACGAGGCCATCGTGTTCACGGAGCGCCGCCACCACGTTCGCCTCGCCGACCGCGGTCCTGACGACGCTCGCACCGGAGAACCGCTCGGCGACGGCATCGATCAGGCGGCTTGTCGAGAGGTTCGCGGCCATCACGCCCGGTCCAAACCGCTCGAGCGCCCGCCACGCGGCGAGTGCGAGCGTGAACTCCTCGCCGATGAAGTGCCCCCGCTCGTCGACGAGGGCCAGTCGGTCCGCATCCGGATCCTGCGCAAACCCGACGGCTGCACCCGTCGCGGCGGTGCGTTCGCAGAGTTCGGAGAGGTTCTCCGCAAGGGGTTCGGGCGTGTGCGGGAAGACGCCCGACGGATCGCCGTGCAGCTGGACTTCGGCGACGCCGAGTCGCTCGTGCAGCAGGGCGGCCCCGCGGCTGCCCGAGGCGTTGACCGAGTCGACCACGGTCGAGAGTCCCGCGTTCCGGATCGCCTCGGCATCGACGCAGCCGACGATTCGGTCGATGTGGCGCGACGTCGCCTCCTTGTCGCGGGTGATGGCTGGAATCGCCGTCGGGCTCGCCCAGCTCGCCTGGTCGGCCTTGAACGCCTCGATGATCTCGCCGGCGATCGCAGGGGGCGGGGCGAGTCCGTTGCCGTCGAGGCACTTGAGACCGTTCCACGCCTGGGGGTTGTGACTGGCGGTGACCACCATGCCGCCGACGGCGCCGTGGTGGGCGATGGCGACGCCCACGGTGGGCGTGGTCGCGACGCCGAGGTCGACGACCCTGAGACCGGCTCCGGCGAGCGCGCCGGAGACCGCCGACGACAGCGCCTCGCCACCCGCCCGGCCATCGCGACCGACGCACACGGTGCCGCCGGGGCTGGAGGCCGCGAGGCGGCCGCCGAATGCCGCCGCGAATCGTGCCGCCACGATCGGAGTCATGCTGCGACCCATGATGCCGCGAGCGCCAGAGACCGAGAGCATCAGGGGGGCGTCGGAACCGGTCGCGTCCATGGCAGGAACTATCGGTCGCTCGCCGCCGGGAGGTCGATTGGAAACACGCCCTCGAGTCATGGAGACGAACCGGTGCGATCTATACTCGTTTCGCATGTACCGACTTCGAGTCGATCGCGAGTTTCCGGCCGCCCACTCGATCACCATCTGTGGCGAGGCGGAGGAGATCCACGGGCACCACTTCCGGGTGGGGGTGGTGGTCGAGGGACCGAGTCTCGACGGTGAGGAGCTGCTCTGCGATTTTCACGACCTCGAAGCCAGACTCGACCGAGCCATCGATCCCTTCCGGAACCGCACGGTGAACGGCGTGCCCCCCTTCGACCGCGTCAATCCCACCGCGGAGGCCTTGGCCCGGCACTTCGGAGAGGCGATGGCGTCGGGACTGCCCGAAGGAGTTCATCTCGTCGAGGTCGCCGTGGGCGAGGCCCCTGGCTGCACGGCGATCTACCGACCTGAACGGAAGGAGTCCGGTCGATGAGCCGCGTCGCCGAACCACCCATCGACGACTGGAGCGCCTCCGAGTCGGGCAAGGAGCCGTCGCGGTTCCTCAGTCGCGATCTGCAGTGGCTGGAGTTCAACCGACGCGTGCTGCACGAGGCCCTCGACGCGAGGACGCCGCTGCTCGAGCGGGTCCGCTTCCTGGCGATCTTCGCCAGCAATCTCGACGAGTTCTTCATGAAGCGGGTGGGTGGCCTCCGCCGCCAGATCGAGGCCGGCGTGGGCAGCGTGCCGTGGGAGCCGACGCCTCCGGCGGAACTGCTGGCGCAGATCCGGGCGGCGGTGCTCGAGGACATCGACGCCCAGGCCCGGGCCTATCGCGACCTGATCCTTCCCGAACTTCGAGAGGCGGGCATCGAGGTGGCCTCATGGCAGGACCTCGACGCCGGCGAACGTGAAGAGGCGGAAGCCTGGTACCGGCGCAACGTGTTCCCGATCCTGACCCCTCTCGCGGTCGATCCGGGGCATCGATTCCCCTTCATCTCGAACCTCAGCATGTCGCTGGGCGTGATGTTGCGACGGCCGGGCGAGAGCGAGCAGCTGTTCGCGCGGGTCAAGGTCCCCGAGCTCCCGACCCGACTGCATCGCCTCGCTGGATCCAGGCGGTTCATTCCGCTTCGACAGATCATCGAGAACAACCTCGACGACCTCTTCCCCGGCATGGAGGTTCTGAAGGTCATGCCGTTCCGGGTGACCCGGAACGCCGACGTCGAAGGCGACGCCGAGGATGCCGAGGATCTGCTCGAGCACATCCAGCAGACCCTCAAGGAACGGCGCTTCGCCCGGGTGGTGCGTCTGGAACTGACGCCCAACCCGAACCCGAGAATCCTGCGCTTCCTGATGGAGGAGCTCGATCTGCGGCCCGACGAGATCTACGAGAATCGCGGCCTGCTCGACTACGGGGTGCTGCACCAGATCGCGGATCTCGACATGCCCGAACTGCGGTATCCCAAGTGGAGGGGGATCGTGCCGCCGGGGCTCGAGGGCGAGGACGCCGACGTCTTCAGCCGCATGCGCGGCGGCGACATCCTCGTGCACCATCCCTACGAGCGGTTCGATGCGAGCGTCGAGCGGTTCATCGAACAGGCCGCCGAGGATCCCCGGGTGCTCGCCATCAAGCAGGCGCTCTACCGAACCAGCGGCGACAGCCCGTTCATCCCGAACCTGATCCGGGCCGCCGAGAGCGGCAAGCAGGTCGCGGTGCTGGTCGAGCTGCGAGCCCGCTTCGACGAGGCCCGCAACATCACCTGGGCCCGAAAGCTCGAGGATGCCGGAGTGCACGTGGCCTACGGCGTGGTGGGGCTCAAGACCCACACCAAGACCGCGCTCGTGGTCCGGCAGGAGGGCAGCGGCATCCGGTGCTACGCCCACATCGGGACCGGCAACTACAACTCCAAGACGGCGCGGCTCTACGAGGACGTCGGTCTCTTCACCTGCAATCCCGCGATCACCGAGGATCTGGTCGCACTCTTCAACTACATGACCGGCCGCAGCCGACAGCGCGAGTACCAGAAGCTGCTCGTCGCGCCGGTGGGCATGAAGCGATCGTTCCTCGATCTGATCGAACGCGAGATGCATCTCCACTCGCCGGAGCGACCGGGGCGCATCATCGCGAAGATGAACCAGCTCGAGGATCGCAGCGTCACCGAGGCCCTCTACGAGGCCAGCTGCGCGGGTGTCCGGATCGACCTGATGGTGCGCGGATTCTGCTGCCTGCGACCGGGGGTGCCGGGCCTGAGCGAGAACATCCGGGTGATCTCCGTCATCGGCCGCTTCCTCGAGCACAGCCGGATCTTCTGGTTCTCCGGGGGGCGGGAGAATCCGATCGAAGGCGACTTCTACATCGGCAGCGCCGACTGGATGTATCGGAATCTCAACACCCGAGTCGAGGTCGCGACCCCGGTCGAGACTCCGCCGCTGCGTCGTCGCCTGTGGGAGATCCTGCAGATCGCCCTCGACGACCGCAGGCAGGCGTGGGAGATGCGATCCGACGGCACGTACGTGCAGCGCTCGACCGAAGGTCTCGATGCCGACGATCCCTCGACGCTGGGCGCCCACCAAAGACTCATGGCTGCCACGGTCGCCCACTACGAGGCGAGACTTCAGTCCGATGCGGATTGATCGATTTCGTCAGGGCGCGATCGAACGCGGACTGGCGCTGCCCACGAGACGGATCGGCGGCGGCGGCTCGTGGGCGATGCTGGTGGAGATGTCGTCGTCGGGCTGGATCGACAGATCCACGGTGACCCGGCGGACGCGCCATCCGTCCTGATAGGCGATTCGGAAGGGAAGGATGGGGCTTCCGTCGGCGTGGAACTGCGGCTCGACGCCGCCGAGCAGGACGTGGGGCGTTCCGGGATCCCCATCGGAGGAGTCCACGGCGATCAGCAGCCGCTCGCCCTCGCCGTCCCATCGGATCACCACCCACCGACCGTCGGGCGTTCGGACCTCGAGGTACTCGCTTTCCAACTCCTCGTCGAGAGGATTCGTCGGAAGCGGACCGAAGTCGCTGCCGGTGCGTACCAGCGCCAGCAGGCGGTGCATCGCGATGCGCGCGGTGGTGTGGGTGGCGGCCTCCTCGGTGGTGCGTCGATACGCCCGGAAGGAGGCGTCGAGAGCCACCAGCGCAGCTGTCAACAGCAGCGCCGAGATCGCCAGTGCGACCATCAGTTCGAGGAGGCTGAAGCCGCGTCGCGCGGTGGGGATTCGACGCTTGCGACTCACGATTCGGTCCTCGCTTCGCGGTAGGACTCCGGCAGGGGCACCACATGGATGGGCCACGGAATGCCGTCTGGAAGATCCGCATCGGGATCCCAGCGAAGACTGATCTCTCCGAAGCCCTCGAAGGTGTCCTCGCCCGGCGTCGAGCCTTCGAAGTCGCCGTCGAGGCTCCCGAAGTAGCCGATGGTGGTGTTGAACGCGTCCGGCTTGCCCCCGAAGTGCAGGGGGCCCTGGCCCTCGATCGGCTGGAACGTCATGAGCAGCGTGCCGTGCAGATCCGCGGTTCCGCGGATGTCGAGGATGCCTGCGACCACGGTGCCGCTCATCCGGATGCGGGCCGTGTCGTCGGGGTCCTCCGCCTGCTCGTTGGAGAAGTTGCCCACGTCGACCGACCACCCGGGCAGCATCATCGAACTCTTGCGGAGTTCCTTCAGGTCGTTCTCGGACAGCGACGACAGCGCCGCGGCCAGCAGGGGACCGTCGGGCTGCGAGAGGAGATCCGGATCGTCGGGATCGTTGAACAGGCGGGTCGGACCGGAGAACTGGACCTTGTTGCGCCAGTGCGTGTACGCCGCCGGCGTGTCGCCTGCGATCGAACCGAGGAACGTGCAGCCGTCGAACCTCAGGTTGTTGGAGACGGCCTTCGTGTCGGTGACCGGATCGGGCGATCCCGGAATCGCGGCCACGATGTCCGGATAGCGGACGGCGAAGATCGGCTCGGAGTCCTCGGCGCCTTCGATGCGTTCCATCGCGCCGGCGTAGTTCCAATGCACGTCCTCGCAGTTCGTCTCGGTCTCGAGGTAGGTGACGCCCTCGAAGGTGCAGTCGCGGAACAGGGCGTTGGTGCCCGCCGGGATGCGGACATTGCGGAAGGTCATGCCCTCGTAGACCGGGCGGCGGTACCAGTCGTAGGCGTTGGGTGAGCCGAAGGGGACCTCCTCCCAGTCCGCTTCGTCCGCAGGCGTGAAGGTCCCACCGCCCGAGACGCCCTGCGCGACCTGCAGGGCGAAGTCGCCGTCCGCCCGTCCCCCGAACCATGTGGCGGTGTCGGAGAACATGTCGGTGGTGATCACCCGGAGGTCCTCCGGAGGGATCGCGAAGGTCGTCGGGGCGATCTCTCCGGCGCGGATGGTGCCTCGGACAAGGGTCTGCCAGGAGGCTCCGGCCGCGTCCTCCCAGTCCGATTCGCTCACGGCCAGACGCACGTCTCCGCGAATCTTCGCGACTCGGTCGAGCGCATCGACGATGCCGTCGTCCCAGCCGAGTCGGCGATCCGCCTCGTCGACGAGTCCATCGCCGTCGCGGTCGGACCTCGCCCGATCGAGCAGGCGGGCGAGCTGGTCGTCGATCCCCGAGAACTCGACGTCCAACGCGCCGTGTCCGGCGGCGGCGGCCCGCGAGGCGTCCCAGACGACCCGTCCGTCGCCGTCGAGGTCGAATCGCCCCAGGAACAGATCGAAGTCGTCCACGTACTCGTCCCCGTCGTGGTCGACGAGCGCGGGACTTCCCGCGAGCGCGACCATCTCCAGCGGATGCTGCGTGCGGAGGCGGTTGTCCCCGTCGACGTCGTGGGCCGCGATGGCCTCGGCCAGGATCTGCAGTGATCCGTCGAGCACATCGTCGAGGTAGTTGAAGTCGCTGCGAAGCAGCAGGGGATGGCCGTGCGTCGCGTTCAACTCGCCGTCGGCGAGGCCGTAGGTCGTTCCCAGCGGACCCTCGACGACCACGTTCTTGCCGATCATGAGGCGGTTCGGAGACAGCACCGCGTACTCGATCCTCTTGTCGAGCTCGAACTGCATCTGAAGGGTGCGACGCACGTCGCCGTCTCGACCCTCGCTGACGATCAGGATCCGAGAGGTGTCCGGGACGAATCGGTAGCTGATGCGAAACGTCGGATCGTCCGCAGCGGTGCCGAGGCGCATGGGGGCGGCGTCGATCTGCCCACTGACCTCGTCGAAGGCGGGCAGCATGCCGTCTCCGGGTTCGAGGGCGACGGTGCCCTCGTCGACGAAGTGCGCATCGAGGATCGCCTGGGCGATGCCCACCGGCGGGCTGGTGGTCTCGTACCCCTCCGGCGGCAGGATCACGAGATCCCCAGGCCCAGTTGGCGAGTAGGTGCCGCGCCAGAGCTGTTCGGCGAACTTCGCATCGACCACGCCGCGACGCACCACGAAGCGGGCGGCCTCCAGAGTCAGGCGGCGACTGGCGAAGACCATGCCGGTCTCCGCGGCGCTCCCGGCGCGAGCCACGCGAAGCGCCGAGTCCGCGGTTCGAAGGTTGCCTTGGGCGACGACGGCCATCGCCGCTCCGAGGGAGCCGAAGATCACCAGGAACATCATGCTCAACACGCTGGAGACGCCGCGGCGGACCGGTCGGCGTCTCGACAAGCGGACGCTCCTGCTGCGGATGTCGTCGTGCATGGGCGAACTCCTCACGGTGCAAGCCAGTTCAGTCGGGTGAGTTCCTCGGGTTCACCGGCGCCCGGCGCCTGGTAGAGCACCACCACCTCGACCTGGACGAGATCGGTGGAGAAGCGGGGTCGCTCCTCGTCGAGATCGAAGGGATCGACGTGGAAGACCCGAACCCGCTGGATCCACCCGTCGAGGCCGGGAACGACTCGGCGCGAGGCGTCGATCGGACCGTTGCCGAGCGGTCCGGAGAACTCGGCGCCGTCGAAGTCGTCGACGTCGTCCCAGTCGCCCGCGTCGAACTCGTTCAACTCCGGCCCCCAGGGACTGAGTCCGGTCTCGGGGTCGTATCCGGTCGCGGGATCGACGGTGGCGGCGGCGTCGTGTCCGGTGACGGGATCGTGACGCGGCAGGTGCATCATCGTCTCCCGCAGCTCGTTGGCGAGGAACATGGCGCGGCTGGCATGGGTCGACCAGCGATTCTGCTGGTGGAAGGCGACCTGCGCCGCGAGCAGCGCGAGCACGCCGACGCCGATCACCACGATGGCGAGTGCGGTCTCGATCAGCGTGAATCCGCGTCGTGTGGCGGTGCGCATGCAGGTCCCCTCGGCCGCCCGTGGGCGGCGTCGTTCATCCGGTGACGAGACTGCTCATCTTGAAGATCGGGAGGATGATCGCCATCGCGATGAAGCCCACGCAGGAGCCCATGACGACGATCATCAGCGGTTCGATCATGCCGGTCATCGCCTTGATGGCGTCCCGCAGGACGCGGTGGTAGTAGGTCGAGACCTCTTCGAGCACCTCGCCGAGCTTTCCGCTCTCCTCGCCGGCACCGATCATCTGGATCACGGACTTGGGCAGAAGCGTGTGTCGCACGAGCTGCTGCTGGATCTTGCGTCCCTGCTTCACGCCCCCGTAGACGTTCCGCCACATCCGGCGGTACATGGCGTTCCCGGCGATGTCGCCGGTGATCGCGATGGTGTCGAGCACCGGGACTCCCGCATTGAGCAGCTGGCCCATGGTGTGGAGGCTGCGGCTGATGTACAGGGCCCGGAACATCTTGTTGATGCCGGGGCATGAGATCTTGAAGCGGTCGAACAGCAGGCGACCGGTCGCGGTGCGAAGCCCCAGCATGCCGCCGAAGATGCCGGCGGCGATCGCCACGATCAGCATCCACCACCAGTCGATCATGAAGCTCGAGAGTCCCATCAGGAACTTGGTGGGACCCGGCAGGACGTCCTCGCGGCCGGAGAACACCGCGGCGAAGCGAGGCAGCACGAAGGTCAGAAGAAACACCGTGACCGCGACCGCCATGGTGGCGATGAGACCGGGGTAGATGCTCGCGCCGACGACCATCCGACGGGTCTCGACCTCCTGGGCGAGATAGCTCGCGATGCGGTCGAGCATCTTGGCGAAGGAGCCCGACATCTCCGAGGCCCGGACCATGCTCACGTACAGCGGGCTGAAGAGCTTCGGGTAGCGGGCGATCGCCTCGGAGAACTGCTTGCCGCCCTCGACGTCCATGCGGATCTCCTGGAGGATCCGCTTGAACCTCGGATGCTCGACCTGATCGGCGATGCCCTCGAGGGCCTGCCGGATGCCGATGCCCGCACGCGTCATCACCGCGAGCTGGGTGGTGAAGTCCAGAACGTCCTTGAGGCCGGGTCCGGTCGAGACGTTCAGACGCTCGACGATGCCGCCGAGGCGTGCGGCCGAGACGCCGACGGGAACCACTTGAAGGACATGGAGCCCCTGTTCGCGGAGGATCGAGGCCGCCGCGGAGACGGTCTCGGCGGCGAGCGTGCCGGAATTCTCGGCGCCGGCGGAGGTTCGGACGTGGTAGCGGTACTGCGGCATCGTGTGCTTCGGTCGGGAGAACGGATCAGGCGGCGAGCTGACGCTCGAGCTTGTCGCGGTTGGTGGCCTTCTCGAGAGCGTCCTCGCGGCTGATGCAGCCGTTGAAGTAGAGCTCGGAGATCGCGGAGTCGAGACTGTTCATGCCGCGCTGCCGGCTGGTCTCGATGACGTTGGGGATCTCGAAGGTCCGGTCCTCGCGGATCAGGTTTCGAACCGCAGGCGTGCACAGCAGCACCTCGACCGCCGGGACCATGCCCGGACGATCGGCGCGACTGAACAGCGTCTGCGACACCACCGCCTCCAGGGTGTTGGACAGCATCGCCCGGATCTGGGCCTGCTGTCCGGCGGGATACATGTCGATGATCCGTTCGACGGTCTGCGCGGCGCTGGCGGTGTGCAGCGTGGAAAGCACCAGGTGTCCGGTCTCCGCCGCCGAGATGGCGAGCGCCGCGGTCTCGAGATCGCGCATCTCGCCGACGAGGATGACGTCCGGGTCCTGACGGAGGGCGTGACGCATGCCGGAGGCGAACGTCGGCATGTCGGCGCCGAGTTCACGCTGCTCGATGAGGCAGAGGTCGGAGGTGAACGTGTACTCCACCGGGTCCTCGAGCGTCACGATGTGCTTCCGGTGACGCCGGTTCATCGCGTCGATCATGGCTGCGAGCGTCGTGGACTTGCCGGAGCCGGTGTCGCCGGTCACGAGCACCAGTCCGCGCGGCAGGTCCACGAGCATGTCGATGATCTCGGGAAGTCCGAGGCTCTCCATCGGCGGCACGCTCGTCCGGATCGAACGCAGCGCCAGCGCCGGGCCGCTCCGCTGAAGATGCGCGTTGATTCGGTAGCGCTGCAGGCCAGGCACCTCGTGCGAGAAGTCCAGGTCGCTCTCGCGATCGAACACCTGCTGCTGCGAAGGCGTGGTGATCTGCTCGATGGTCTGACGAATCGCCTCGCTGGTCAGCGTGGGGAAGTCGTCCATGGGCACGAGGACCGTGTGGACCCGCATCATGGGCGGATGGCCCGGCACGATGTGGATGTCCGAGGCCTCGTGTTCGTGAGCGCGGCGAAGAATGTCGTGGAGTTGCATGGTCGGCCCTGGCAGATCGAACCCTCTCCTTGCCTCCACGGCAGGGGATCGACCGGTTCCGGGACCGGGTTGACGGTGTTTGCCCGTTCTCCTCGCGGTGATGTGGTCGAGACTCGACCGTTCGCCGCTGGAACGGTTATGGGGCCGTCGAGGACTCGATCGACTCGAAGCCGCCCGGCGCCTCGGCGGCGCCGTCCTCGTCTGCGGCCGGTGGCGCCGACATCGCGTCGCCGCGTCCGGAGAATCCCGAACGCGGCGTTGCGAAGCCCAGATCGAGCAGGATCCGCGCCAACCGATCGGGGTCCTCCCATCCGACCGATCCCGAGATCGACCACGGAATCGCGACGCCCTGGTCCGGTCTGGCGCCCTCGGGAAGCATCGATCCGGGGATCACCACCGGCAGAGTGCGGACGATGGACTCCTCCGGGGGCGCGGCCGCCAACGCCGCCCAACGGCCGTCGAAGGCCCGGCGGCCCTCGAGGAAGACGCTGTATCGGAAGTCCGTGAGGATCGTGGCCTGCGGCCCGCCTCCGGAGATCCGAACCACCAGGTCCGCCTCGGCATCCGTTTCGCCGACCTTCACGAGCGACAAGGACTCGACCTCGATCCTGGGCGCCTGCGAGAACGCGCCGCAGCCTCCGGCGGCGACCAGAAGCAACGGCGCGAGTCCGCGAACGAGGCCAGAGCGTGCGGAAGGGGGCATCACCCGACTACTCTACCGTCGGTTTGCTCCCCCTCTGGACCAGTTCGACCGCGGAACCGCCGATCCCCCCACGGATGGCGCGACGCGGATCCTGGTGCTGGGTTGCGGCGGTGTTCGCCCTGCCGGGCGGCGTCGATCATGCCGCTTGGTCGCAGGAGACCGTGGCGGTCATGGTGGACGAGTCCGCCACCGCCACCCAGCTCTTCAATCGCCTGCGGGATCAGCGGGCCGACAACCTTCTTGAGGGGGCACGACTGGCAGATCGCCTGCTGCGGGAGTTTCCGGATCGCCTGGTGCCGGCGTCCGAGGGCGACCCCGATCTCTTCCGAGCGGTTCGTCTGGAGGTCGAGTCCATCCTGCGTTCGGATCCCGAACTCGCCGCCGCGTTTGCGGATCTGGCGACCATCCGGGCAGATCGCCTGCTCGACGCGGGTGAACTCGAGGAGACCTTCCGAACGGCGCTCTGGACCCCGGCGGGTCTGGAGGCGGGTCTGCGACTGGCGCAACTCGATGCCGAGTCGGGCCTCGGACATCGGAGTCTTCGTCGGCTCGGGAGACTCGAGGGGCACCCGGGCCTCGCCGACGAGTCCGCGCGGTCGCGCCGTGATCGCGTGACGACGCTGGCCCGGTGGGTGGCCGAGGGCAAGGGCCCCGAGGCCCTTGGAGCATGGCCCGCCGAGGACCGTGCGGCCGACCCCTTCGGAGCGGATCCCGAGAACCTCTCGACCGAGGCCTGGTCGGAACTCTGGCGGGAATCGCTGCCCGACAGCCCCTACGAACGAGCATTTCGAGAATCGAGGCGCTCCGGCCGACCGACTTCCCGAACCGCCGAGCGCATCGTGGCCGACGGCAGTCTGCTGGTGGTGATGCCGGCGGCCGATGCGGAGCGGATCTACTTCAACGAAGGTCATGTGGTCCGAGCCATCGACCGTCTCAGTCGGCGGGAGCGCTGGAGCACCCCGATCGACCCCACGGGTGGGCAGGAACTTGGAGCGATCGGGGATCCGACGCTGGTCGCGCTCCAAGGGGATCGCGTGGTGACGCTGTCCGGGCACGCGCTGGGCAACCGGAGAACCGGGAGTGGGCACGTGGTCTGCCTCGATCGCGAGACGGGGCATCCTCTCTGGACGACCGATCTCGCCGCGTTCGCGGCGGGCCTGAGCAACGATCGCGACAGCGACGACCTCTTCCCGTACGGGGTCGTGGCGGTGGACTCGGATGCCGTCTTCGTGATGGCTCGGCGGGTGACCAATCGTCTCGAGACGATCGACTATCTCGCCTCGCTCGATCTGGAGGATGGGCGGGTGCGGTGGCTGGTGCCGCTGGGATCCTGCGGCGGGGTGCGTCTCGGGGGTACTCGCCCGTACGCCTCTCCCGTCGCGTCCGAAGGCCGGGTTCTGGTGGCTGCGTCCGTGGGTGTCATCGCCAGCGTGGACGCTGCGGACGGCTCGATCGACTGGTTGCGTCGCGAGGCGGTGCCGCTTCGCGAGGGCCGCTACTCGACGGAGCCGTGGGAACTGTCCCAGCCGCTCCTCGTCGCCGATCGAGTGCTCTCGATGGCTCCGGACCAGACGGCGATCCTCGAACTCGATGCCCGAACCGGGGCACGGCTTGCCCGGCACGGCACCAGCGAGATCGCCGCCGCACAGCCCCGGTACCTGCTCGGTGCCGAGTTGCGGGACCGTCGGATCGTGCTGGCGATCGGGAGCGATGTGGTCGCCTACGACGCGACCGACCTCGATTCTCCGCTTTGGCGATACGCCGAACGGAATCGCGATGTTCTGGCGGGCGACCCCGGCGTGGCCAATCGCAACGGTCTCCGAGGTCGGGTGCAGGTCGTCGGCGACGCATTGCTGGTTCCGGGTGGAGAAGCGCTTCGGATCGTGGACCTCGAGTCGGGACGCATCCGCAGGACGCTCGACTGGAGCGAGGCCGCCAACGTGTTGAGCACGGATGGACAGATCGTGTTCGTGGCGACGGAATCGATCGCTTCCGTCATGGATCCGAATGCGGCACGCGTCCGTCTGACGGCGCGGCTGGCCACGGCGCCGAGCGATCCGGAGTGGCCGATCGCCATGATGGATCTCGAGATCGCCAGCGGCCACCGAGAAGCCGCCATCGAGGCGGCCGAGCTCGCGCTGGCCGCAGTGGAGCGGTCCGGCGACGCCGCCGAGCGGGATCGGCTCTTCGAACGCCTCATCGATTTCGACCTCGCGGTTCGGCGGGATCGCGAGTTCGGCACGCGGGTTCGAGATCTGCTTGCCGCCGTCGCCATCGAACCTGGTCAGCGGGTTCGCGAGCGCCTGAGTCGCGGCGATTGGCACGTCGACCGCGGAGAGTTCGGCGACGCGATCGAGGTCTGGCAGTCCCTGCTTTCGGAGCCGACGCTGGGCCATCGATCGGTGAGCGAGAACGGTCGGGACATCGCCGTTCGAGTCGCGGCACGCGAGCGCATGCGAGACCTCGCCGAAGTCCACGGCGACGGTCTGTTGGCTCCCGGGGCGGCGCTGGCGGATCTTCGACTGGACCGACTGCTCGAATCGGGCGCGTCCGCGGCCGAGCTGCTCGCCGTCGCGGCGGAGTTCCCTCTGACCGAGGCCGCCGGGCGGGCCCGCCTCGAAGCGGCCGATCGACTGGAGAGGTCCGGGCAGCCGTTCGAGGCGACCCTGTCTCGGTTGGCCGAGGTGCGAGCCGCCGTCGAGGCCGCCGCGGGGGATCTCGATCCGTCCGCGGGCGCGGCAGGCGGAGTCGGACGTGCCGGACAGGGGGTGCTCGCGGAGCGTCTCGATGCGATGGTCGAACGTGAGCGATCTTCGGCTCCACGATTGGGGCGTACACCGGGGATGGCTGTGGAGTGGCCCGGCCGACTTGTGGAGTTCGCGCCGAGCGCCGGCGATCTTCGCGATCTGGTGCTGCTGGCGGACGAGGGCGAAATGCAGCGACTCCGAACCGATGGTCCGGAGTTGACCACGGTCTGGTCCGTGCCGATCGAGGATCCCTCGCCGCTGGTCGTCGGCGCAACGGCCATCGGTGGACGCGAGACGCTGCTCGTCTGGCAGAATGTTGACCGGCGACAGCCGATCGTCATGGCGGTGGACGCGGCACGCGGCGAGGTGCCGTGGCTGAATCCCTCGGTGTCGACGCTGTTTCCCACCGCTCGTCCGGAGGGGGCAGGCGCGTCGAGCGGTCGACGGACCTCGTCTGGGACGACGAGGGGCGGGCAGGAGGACCCCGAAGAGATTCTTCCGGCTCTCGTCGGGGACCGACTCGTGCTGGTACGTCGAAGTGGGGACCTCGTCGCCCTCGACGCATCCGACGGCGCCACGGTGCGATGGACGCTCGAAGGCGTCATGGATCGTGTGCAGCTGGTCGAACCGGGACCACTGGGGGTGCTGATCGCGGGCGAGTCCCGCGCCGCCGGAGGATTGGCACCGGTCGTGGCCCTGATCTCGAGGGAAGGGCGGATCGTGCGGCGTTGGGAACTGGACGCGGCACCCGAGATCGCGATTCGCTGGGTCCGACAGACGCCTCTGGGCGAGGTGATCTGGGGCAGCGACGACGGGATCTCCTGGAATGGACTGCTGCCCGGCGACGGCACGTCCGACGACCGCTGGTCCCTGCGACAGCCGCAGATTCGGCACAGCGCCGAGGCGTGGCCTCGGGCGGGACGTCTGATCGTGCGAGAGGGGTCCGATCGCCTGTCCGTCTGGCGAACCCGAGATGGCCGAGGGATGGCGCAGGCTGGCGACCTCGAGCGAGAGGGCGCTTCGAACGATCGCACCAACGTGCAACGCTTCGAGCAGCTGCTGATCGACTCCGAGGGCCGCGCGGCGGCGATCTTCGGCAACCGACTGATGGTTCTCGACGTCGGCGGCGAGATCCTCGGTCTCGACGCCGTCCACGAAGATCGCAACTACCTGCTCGCGGGCCTCGCGTCCGACGGAGCGGTGGTGCTCTCCTTCGAGGGAGCGGGACCGGTGATCGGGGACGACGGGACGCCGAGAACGGAGTTCACCTACGCGATCTATCGATTCGGCCTCGCCGACGGAGGGCGACAACTGGCCCCGGCGCTCGAGCTTCGGACCCTCGGGCCTCGCTTCGATGCGATCCGAATCGAGGAGAACTGGATCCTGCTGAGCTCGCCGGCCTCGACGGTGGCGATTCCGTTCCGGTGAGGCCCGGTTGACGAGGTTGGAGTCCTGCTATACCTCTCGCGATCGGGGAGCCGATAGAAAGGCTCGACCCAAACAGGAGCCGCCCATGTCGACCGTCGACGCAACCATCTCATCCATGCTCCGACGTGCCGAGCCCACCCTTGCCGACGCCGCCGTCGCGACGGCGCCATCGTTCGCCGCCCTCGAGCGGTCATCGCCTGGATTCGCAGTGGTCGTCGCCGGCGACGACTGGGACGACGAGGAGGACTTCCCCTTCTTCGACGACGAGGAAGACGACGAGGAAGACGAAGATGACGACGACGACGACGATGACGATGACGACGACGAACTCGAGGATGACGAGGAGGATGACGAGGACGAGGACGAGGACGAGGAGGATGACGAGGACGAGGACGACGAGGATGGATTCGAGGACGAGTTCGAGGACGACGAGGACGAAGACGAGGACGACCTCGAGGACGACGATGAGGACGACGAGTTCGAAGAGGACTGAGTCCGACGCCCTCTGACCGCAACCATCGCTCGGCGTGCATGTCGGGCCCCGAGGGGCCTCGCCGGATGCAGAACCGTGCACCGTTCATCGCCGGGGATGAACCGAGGCCTTTGTCGAGGCCCATATCGGTCACCAGCGACCGAGATCGATCACCGGGAGGTTCGTCCAGCGTCGGGCCGCAGCGTGGAAGTCAGCGCGGTGGCGGTCCGGTGTTCGATGCCCCGGACTCGGCGTCTGGATACGCATCGAGGCGATCGATCGAGAGGCGAACCACCTGAAACCCCGTGGGATCCGGACGAAAGAGCATCGCGGCGGCTCCGCCGTCGGAAGTCTCGAAGACCCGCGGGATCCAGACGCCGTCGAACAGCAGGTCGAGTCGCGGCTCGTCATCGCCGGACGATGATCCGACGTGCCAGAGTCCACTGGCATCCGCGAGCAGCCGACCGTCGCCGACGGGGCCGGTGAGGGCGTAGGTGCCTTCCGGAAGGCGATCCAGACGTCCGTCGGCGGGATGCCATCGGCACAGGGCGTTCCAATCCGGATGGAGGATCGACCAACTCGATGCGCCCGGTGGCGAGGCGTCCGGTCCCGTCGCGAGGATCGCTCGCAGGGCCCTCGGCGCATCGACGCGACTGGAGAACGTCCACGTCTCGACGGCCTCGTCGGGATCCCGAAGGTCGAAGGCGGCGAGCCGAGCCCGACCGTCCTCGAGAAGCATCGCGAACAGGCGTCGGCCGTCGCCGGCGAACGCCGGCAGCATCCAAGTCGACTCGGGAAGTGGCGGCCACTCTCGTAGCTCGCCGTTCCGCCTCAGCAGGCGGAGGCTGGCGGGCTCTCCGACGGCGCCGCTCCGGCACCAGGCGAGATCCCCGTCGGGGCCGAGGACGGCCATCGCGGCCACGCCGTCGTCCTCGACAAGCCACTCGACGTCGCCGGAGTCCCAGAAGGCCATGCCGATCCTGCGGGTGCCATCGCCGTCGGGACGTTCGACCAGCACTCCGTCGTTGGTGGAGGATCGTCCAAGCAGCAGCGGCTCCCGTGGGACCACCGGGGTGCCCAGGCCGCCATCCGGATCGACGGGGACCAGCGCGATGGCGGGAGCGGGTCGAGGCATCTCCGGTCGCCAGGCCACGAGGTCGACCCAGTTCGGTGCCGGTGCCAACTGCACGGCCAGATGCCGCCCGTCGGGCGAGAGCGTCGGCGGCGAAACGCCGTCGGACTTCACGAACCCCAGCGGAGTCAATGCGGCGTCGATGCCCGCCCGGGTCGCCCGGTCCGAAAGCACTTCGGGGGCGATCAGCGGCGGCAATTGCGGTGGAATCCCCTCCAACGCGAACTGCGAGGATTCGTTCTCGATGCTCCGAGTGCAGGCCGGTGCGAGGAGCACCGACGCGCCGCCTGCGAGAACGACGAGGATCCAGCGAGGATCACGGTTCCGAGGGGGCATCCATCAACGGCGGTTCGTCCGCCTTCTCCTCCTCGTCGGTCGGCACCACGCGACTCTCGATGATCAGCTTGCGGGTGATGTCGTCGAGCGGCCGGCTGAGCTGGTCGAGGCGACGTCGGTCGGCCTCGTTGAAGTTGGTGTCGTTCTCGTCGGGATTGCTCACCACCAGTGGGGTGATGAAGATCACGAGCTCCTTCACGGCCTCGGATTCGTCGGTGTAGGAGAAGACCC
Source organism: Planctomycetota bacterium (assembly GCA_017859745.1). Taxonomy (GTDB): domain Bacteria; phylum Planctomycetota; class Phycisphaerae; order Phycisphaerales; family SM1A02; genus VGXO01. Next base: position 30,353 of record JAFMML010000022.1, on the reverse strand, counting down.
AGTCGAGCACCGGAATGTCGCCCAGGATGGGGAATCCCGACTTGACCTTGGTGGTGCCTTCACGGCGGATGCCCGAGATGACGATGGTCTGGCCGTTCTTGATCGTGACCGAGGTGTTGGTCTGACGCCGGTTGATGACGGGGTTGTTGCCGACGGAGGTGAACCCCGGCTGGGTGTTGACGTTGGAGAGCAGCACCGCGATCTCCATGGCGACGTTGCGCTCGTTGGTGATGCGGGGCCGGACGTTGAGGCCGATCCCGACGGCGATCTGCTCGAAGTCGCTGACCACGGTGCCGCCGGTGGTTCCGCCGGAACTGGTCGAGGTCTGGAAGGGCACGTCCTGACCGTCGAAGAACTTCGCCTCCTTGTTGTCGGTGGTGAAGACCCGCGGTTGCTGGAGGATGCGGACGTTGGTCTTCTCGCTGAGGGCCTGCAGCAGCACCGTCGCATCGACGCCGAAGTTGAGCGTCGAACTGGTCAGCGATCCCGGGAAGACCGGATCCAACGAGCCGGAGAACATCGGTCCCGATCCCGGCGAGTTGACGACCACGGCATTGTTGGGATTGCGGGGATTGATGGAGCCGGTCGGACCGAACTGGACGCCGAACGCGAAGTCGTCGCCGAGTTCGACTTCGGCGAGCACCGCGGTGATCAGCACCTGGCGCCCGGGGCGGTCGAGATCCCCGATGATCTCCAGGAGCGCGTCCTGGATCTCGGGGGTCGCGAGCACGAGCAGACTGTTCTGGCCGGCGTTGGGCACCACGCGGCTCTTGCCGACGATGGCGCTCACCTCGGTGGCGTCGGTGCCGGCGCGGGCCTGCTGCCAGGGGAATCGGATCTCCTGTCGACTGCCCTCGTCGGTGGCGCCGGACGCGCCGCCCTCGCCACCGCCTGCGCTGGCGAAGTCGATGCCGGTGAGACCCTCGGCCGGGGCCTCGAGCGTCGCTCCGCCGCCGGCCTGCTGCAGCAGGGCGTTGAGGATCTCGGCGACGTCGACCGCGTTGGCGTGCTTGAGTTCCACCGACACCGGAAGGCCGACCGACAACGGCTTGTCGATCTGATCGATCAACTGGTCGAGCCAGAGGAAGTTGTCCGGCGTGCGGCTGATCACCACGAGGCGGTTCGAGTCGGGATACGCCTCGATCCGGAAGATGTTGGCGACCGCCACGTCGGCGCCGCCACCCGAACCGCCGCCCGGGGCCCGCCCGCCCGCGGAGGCCGGGCGCCGGGTGACGCTGCCGCTCTCGAGCAGCGCCGACAGCACGTCCTTCACCTTGATCGGATCGGTGTACTTGAGGTCGTAGAGGCGGAAGATCTGGCCTTCGCGGGTCGGCGGGATGTCCCAGGCCTCGACGATGAGGCGCTTGATGCTGGCCATGACGTCGGGCTCGGCCCGGACGGTGATCGCATTGTTCTGCGGCAGCACCGTGACCACCAACTGGTCGCTGGTGCCGACCTGGGGGATCTCCGCGGTGTTCTGCTGCTGCCCGCCACGCCCTCGAGCCGGGGTGCGACTGGAAGATCCGCCGCGGCTTCCCGTCGACGAGGTCGGCTCGAACAGTTCGCGGATGTTGTCGGCAAGGGTCTGGGCGTCCGCGTACGCAAGGCGGAAGGTCTCGGTCTTGACGTCGACCCATGGATCCACGTCGAGGATCGAGATCAGCTGCTGGACCCGCTTGGCGAGACCGACGTCGCCCTCGAGGATGAGCTGATTGGAGTTGCCGTCGACGGTCAGGGTCGCGTAGGTCGGGATCGAGCCTTCGAGGCGCTGGAAGACCTCGCCGGCCGCGGTGTTCTCGAGACGGAACACCTTGATGACGATGTTGCCATCCTCGGTCATCCTCATCACGTCGACCTCGGGGCCGAGGATCACCGCCGGCTGGATCTTCTCCATGTCGGTCAGCGTCTCGATCATGATCACGTCCTCGGTCTCGACGACGCCGATGCCGTTCATGCGGAAGGCCTGGAAGATCAGGTCCAGGGCCCGGTCCTTGCTGATCGGCCGGTCGTTGACGAGGGTGATCTCGATCGGCGCGACCTGCGTCAGGCGCAACATCACGACCTTGCCGGTCCACTCGACGATGAACGGGATGACCGACTCGAGCTTCTCCTTCTTGAAGCCCAGCACCACCGGCGAGTCGTCGGCGGGTTGTCGCCGGTTTCGGCGGTCGAGGATCTCGGCGACGGGGGCGGCTTCGTCGGGAAGGTCGTCGACGGCTTCGCCTCCTTCGAGGACGAGGGGCCGATCCTCGACGGGTGGTGCGGTCTCATCCTGCGCCGCCGCGAGGCGAACGCCGCCGGGGACGACGAGGCAGGCGAGCAGGGCGAGGGACGCGGTGCGGATCTCGAATCGGGTCACGAGCACGGCTCCGGTTCGCTCGGGGCGAGGGGGTGGACGTCGGCGTCTGCGGAACGGGGGATCATGGCGGCGATTGCCGAGCGATCGGCAGGCCGCCGGAGCGTCGGGGTCGAATCAGTCGCCACGGCGCAGTCGTTGAAGCAGCAACTCGAACTCCTCGCGGAGGCGTTCGGCGCTGTGGGGATCGATGTTGCGGCCGCGGGCCCGGGCCACACGGCTCAGGGCGGCTCGAGCCTCGTCGCGGCTCATGGCGTCGATGTCGGAAGGAGAGAGTGCCGACGGCAGTTCGGAGATGGGAACGAACTCCCGCCCCTCCACGCTGCCGACTTCGGCGGGGTTGTCGGGGGAGAAGCCGCTCTCGTCGTCCCCGGCGGTTCCGCCGGCGAGAAGTGCGGATGCATTGGGGCCCTCGCTTCGCGCGGCCGAGTCGGAGACCTGTCCGGGCGAACTTCCGGCCGAATCCGATCCGCCGGAGCCGCGACCACCTTGCGCTGCGCCGCCTCCGCCCGACGCTCCGCCTCGGGGAAGACCGAACCCCGGTCCTCCCGGTCCATCGTCGGTGCGACGAGACGCGGGAGGGACATTCGGATTGAGACTGCTGCCGCCCGACAGCGACGACGAGTTTCCGCCGCTGCCGAAGGGGTTCGACGAGAAGACGCCCTCGACCCGGTCGCCCCAGAGATCGACGTCGTACTCCCCTCCGGACCATCCGAGGCGGACCTTCCAGGGGGGCGTCGTGGCGATGACGGTGACGCCACCGGACTCCTCGCCGACCCGAAGCCGGTCCGGCGAGGTGCTCTCGAAGAACACGACGTCGCCCATCACGCTTCGAGGTCTCGGCCCGCCGTAGCTGGCGGGCGGCGGCGGTGGTCCCGGATCGCGAGGCGGCGGCGGCGGTGGTGCCGGAGGAGTGTCTCGAACCGGTGGCGGTGGCGGCTTCGGGCGTGGCGGCGGCTTGGGAAGGAAGAACGCCGACCGGCCGTCGAAGCGACGACGGCTGACGTCGACGAGTTCCTCGTGCCGGACCAGCAGTGGTTCGACGAGGTCCGGCTGCACGCTCTCCGCGCCGCTCCGAAAGACGGTGCCGATCACGGTGCCGAGTGCTGCGAGGGCGACCACCAGGGCGATTCCGCCGGCCACGACCGCGGCCACGGCGGATCCAGACCAGCGGGCGCCCGAGGGCAGTTCGAATCGACCGGCCATCAGCGGGGTCTCCTGCCGCGGGATCCGAGGACCCACGCCTCGACGGTCATCTTCACGTCGACCCGCCGATCGAGGGTCTGACTGCGGGTGATGCGGAGGCGGCTGATCGACTCCAGGTCTGGACTCGCCTCGAGTTCGGCAATGATGTCGGCGGCCTCCTCGGGGGTCGAGGTGAAGCCGATCTCGCCGACCACGCGCTCGACCCGATCCCCCGCGCCCGAGGCGATTTCGCGCAGGGCGGCGGGAGGAAGTCTGGCGCCGGCACGGGCGTCGAACGAGAAGTTGCTGACGGGATGGTTGCGGATCGCCGCGTTGACGGTCTCGGCAAGCGCGATCGAACCTTCGCCCTCGGTGCTGGGAATCCGAATCGGACCGAGACTCTCGACCGTGGCGGCAAGCGAGTTCGGCAGTTCCAGACGATTGCCCTCGGCACGGTCGAGCACCGCCTCGATGCGATCGCTCTCGGCGTTCCACCGCTCGGCGATCGGCCAGACCCAATCCACGTACAGCACGAAGCCGAGCACGATTCCGACGGCGATCAGCAGGCGCTTCCATCGCAGCGGCAACTCGGACCAGCGGTCCTTCAGCGAGGTGCCGCCGTCGCCGTTGCGATCCATTCCGTCGTCGCGCGTGATCGGCATACCGCTCATTCGGCCTCCCTCACCCGCTGCAGCAACTTGTCGAAGAGCGCTCGCAGGCGCTCCTTGGCCGCGTCGTCGAGCGACGCCGACTGTCTGGCCCGGGCGACGCGCCCAAGGGCCGACTGCGCTTCGGCCTTGCTCATCGCGGCGACTTCCGCATCGCTGTAGTCGACGGTCTCGCTGGGTGTGGAGGAACTCGGGATGTCCACGCCCCGACCACCGGGAGGGGCATCGCCGGATGCGGAGGACCCGCGCCGACCGATGCCACGCGAGGGGGTGCTGCCGCCAGACGAGGAGGCTGTCGCCGAATCGGCCGAAGCGGGGGGCGATGTCGCCGCCTCCGTATCGGTTCGGCCTCGTGCGGTGTTGTCCGATGATGCGGTGCTTGCCTCGTCTCCCGTCGAGTCGGGGATCGACGGGGAGGCCTCGGATGCATCGCCGGCGGAGGTGACGCCTCCCGCGACCAGAGGGCCGTAGCGGCGAATGGCAAGGGTGTTGACGGCGAAGTCGTCGTTCTCGTCGACCCGGGCCCGTGTCGTGGGGCGGGCCACCTCGGCCGACATCGAGAACTCGTAGATCCCGCGGGCGTCCGGGGGATCCCAGCTCTTGGTGATCTTGTCGAAGACGCGGGTCGCCCGCAGTCGTCGCTCCATCTCGAGCACCGCATCGGCACCGGTGATGTCGCCATCCGGCTTGGCGAAGCCTCGAACGACGACCGGCTCGCCATGGCCCATCGTGAGCGATTCGACCTCGATCGCCTCGGGCATGCAGTTGGAGAGGTCCCCGAGGATCTTCATCATGGGCCAGGCCTGCGCCTCCAGTTCGCGGTAGACCGCGAGCTGCTGTTCAGACGCCTTCATCGCCGCCTCGAAGGCATCCGGGTCGGGAAGCTTCGCGCGAAGGATGGCGGTTCGCAGGCCGGCGCCTGCAAGCGGCATCGCCAGCGCCACGATGACGGCGACGATCGCGACTCGGATCGCCGTCCGGGGCGTCGTCAGGGCGATCGCAACACGCTCGAACGTCGCCGACACTCCGGTTCGACGGATGGAGGGCGGTTCGGCGGTCAGGGTCGCGGCGGCGGCGAGGGGGCCGCGAGCCGTGCGAATCGCGGCGTCGAGCAGGGCGCCGACCGAGTCGCGGCCGTCAAGGCCATCGAGGTCGCTGAAGAGTCCGGGACGACTGGCACGCACCGAGTCCTGCTCGATCATGCCGGCGTCGGCCCGTTCGACGGTGCTCTTGGCGACCTCGGCGCTGCCTCCTGCCGCGAGCACCGTTTCACCAACGACGCGGCGGACGACCTGATCCCACGGTTCGTCGCCCTCCGCCGCCTCGCAGGTCGCCCGGAGCATCGGGGTCCCGGCGTCGCCGGCAACCACGCCGATCGACCCATCTGCGGGATCGGCCCAGACCAGTGGCGTCTTGACCGAGGCGGTTCGCCATGCTTCGAGCAGGGCTGCGATCTCGGGAACCATCTCCCATTGGCGAGCTCGACCGGAAGGCATGCGAGTCGTTGCCTGCTCGGGCCATGCCAGCAGCAGTCCGACGGCTTCGCCACTCTCAGGCTGAGGCACCCGGACGATCGTGGTGCGGTGCGAGGCGATTCCACCCAGCAGGTGACTTTCCGCCTGAAGCCGCAAGGCCTGATCGATCTGATCCCCGGGCATGCCGGGGAATCGGAAGACCCGACAGATCGTGGCCGCCGATGGCAGCATCATCAGGCATCGGCCCGCCCGGCTCTCCTCGACCCAGGAGGCGAGTTCCTCGTCCGATCGGCACGACCGCCGGTCCAGCAGGCGCCGCGAGCCGGGATCGGCCGTCGAGGCGCACTCGATCAGCAGGCACTCCCAGCCGCCGCCGGATGCGGAACGCGCCGCCAGCGTCCGATCCGGATCGCCGGAGCTGGGCCGAGGGCGGGAAGTTCGCGAGGTCGTGGAGGGCACGAGGGACGTTGGGGGACTCGGGAGCGTCGACTACGGTTCGCGGTACTCGAGGATGCGAACCGGAAGGGTGGAACGATCCACGGTGGCGAGGATTTCCACTTCCAGCCCCGTTGCCTCCGCCCGGCCTCGACTGGAGATCGTGAACACGTCTCCGGTCACGTCGACCTGATTGCGAAGTGCCGCCAACCGCTGAGGGGTGATCATATCGACCTCGAGAAGGTCCACGATGCTCGTGAGACCCTCCGGCTTGGAGTCCCGATAGGAGACGATCGAGTCGGCGATGCCCGGATCGTCCGGGAACAGCACCCGCAGCGCCTCGGCGGAGGCGGAGTTGAGGTTCAGGCGTCCCGGCCCCGGCTCGAGATCGTCCTGGCCGATGGTCGCCTCGGCGAACAGCGTTCGGAGCTGAACCTGGTCGAGCGGTCGAGCGTTGGAGGAGCTTGAACTCCGGCCGATCCCCGCCCGGCTTCGGCGGGTTCGGGCCACCGCGGTCCCCGAACTCGAGGAGGTCTGACCGGCTGCGAGCGTGCCGAGGTCTTCGATCAGAAGCGCCTCCATCGAGGCGTCCGGACGCTGGGCGTAGGAGATCAGGGCCTTGGCCTGCTCGTCGTCGAGGCCGAGGCGCTCGAGCACATCCCCCTCTTCGGCGGTCCGCAGATCGAGGCGCGGCTCGCCGGAGGTGGTGCGGCCGCTGCTCCGACTCGAGGCGGTCAGCACCGCGGCCCAGCCGCCATCGAGCACCCCGTCCGCGTTGTCGTCGGGAAAGCTGGCGTCGCCGTCGTCCTCGTTGGGATCGAGGCGGCCGTTGAGGTTCCAGTCCTCGCCGCGGAGCCGCTCCGGCCAGATGCCCGCGACCAGTTCGAGTTCCGACACATGGCGGAAGTCCGCGTTTCGGGGCTGGTAGCCGCTGTCTCGATTCCGATACCAGTCGCTCTCCGCGCCGATGCCCGTGACCTCGTCGTCGTCGTCTCGCCAGTCGATGACCGCGTCGGCGACGTCGAGGGACATGTCCTCGAGGTTCAGGAGCTCGCCTCGACCGAGACGGTTGACGTTCAGCTTGGAATGCTCGTCGAGGGGACCGAGACGCTCGATGCCGTCCCGCAGGTGGCGGATCCTCCACGAACCCGTCGACAGATCGCCGTCGGCAGCGAGCTCGAGATCGCGAACGACCGCGCGGGGATCGTCGGCATCGGGGTTCTCGCCGTGCCAGGCCATGATGGCGATCGCCTCTTCGATGCCGGCGCGGGCGGCCCAGCGGGCCTGAACCCTCGCCAGCGTCTCCCGTCCGATGGTCGCCTGCCGGAAGCAGACCAACTGAACCGCCGCCACGATCGACGCGGCGATTGCGATCGCCCAGATCACGATGACGACGACGGCGCCGCGACGCATGTCAGAAGTCCTGCACGCCGAGCCGATTGGTCCTGCTGCCTCGGCCGACGGATGTGTTGGGGTTGAGGTTCGCCGGCGACGCCCGAAGGCCTGGTCCAAGGCCTGGTCCCAGAGTCGGGCCTCCTCGGCCACCGCCCCGACCGCCCCGACCGCCTCCGTTTCCGCCGCGACCGCCACCGTCGCCGTCGCCGCCACGACCGCCACCGTTGCCGAATCCGCCTCCAAGGCCGCCGGCGTCTCCACCTTCAAGCGATTGCGCGGCCGCGTCGTCCGCCGCCGCCTCGGCGGCGGCCTCTTCGGCCAGCTTGTCCTCTTCGGTCTCCTGTGGCGGAGGCACGATCCGATCGATCGGCACCAAGGTCCGGAGCGTGGTCAGACCACGCGGGTCGGGGTCGGAGAGATCCTCGTCCGACGGAAGCGTGCTGACGGAGACCCGTAGGGCCCACGGCAGGCCGTCGAGGTCGCTGTCCCACTCCTCGTACCAGGACACCCCGTCGTAGGCCTCGATGCGCAGGGCGACCACGCCCTCGACCAGCGGCACCGCCATGCCGCCGGCGTCGGGATAGCCGTCGGGCATGAAGTCGCGACGCTGCCAGAGCACGCTGCCGAGATCGTCCTCCTCCACCCGGTAGTGCGTCTCGTACTCGATGCCCTCGCCGCTGAACGCGGTCTCCCTCGTGGATCTCAGGCTGTTGGAGAAGAGCAGCAGTTCGTCGCGATCGACCAGGCCGAACGCGGTCGGCGCGGTGCCGTCCACGAGCAGCACCCGAACCTTCAGGAGATCGGCATCGCGGATGACGCCGGCGATGTCCCGACGAACGTTCTCCAAGGCCGCCCTCGCCCGCATCGAGCTCTCCAGCCTCGCCACCGCGACGTTTCGGGAGCGGCCGAGTTGCGAGAGGCTGAAGGTGACCGCGCCGAGCACCAGGGCCGCGATCACGCCGGCGACGATCATCTCGATCAACGTGAATCCGGCCCGACGGGCGGCGTTGGGGTGCGGTGTCGTCATGGGACTCCTCTCGTTCATGGCTGGTCCTCGGTTTCGGCCTCGAGCAGCGCCGCCTCGCGATCGATCGGTTCGAGCGGTTGTCGTGGCGGATCCGGCTCCTCGCCGAGCTTCGGAGCGATCAACGTCTCGCAACTGTAGGAGTCTCCCGACTCGTGCCGCACCGTCGCGACCACCCGGAACGGGACGCCCGGAGCACCTTCGTCGATCGCCACCTCGTACTCGAAGGCCGCGAAGGGCTCGTCGAAGACGCCGGACATCGAGTGCAGCTTCGGATAGTCGGCGGGGCCCTCCATCAGGACCGTTGCGAGGATCTCGTCCAGAAGCGACGCCGCGACGACCTCCCGTTCGCCCCGCTGCTGCAGCGACAGCGCACGCGAGCCGAGCGAGATGATCGCCGCAAGCCCGATTGCGAGGAGCAGGCCGGCGACGATCGCATCGACGAGCGCGAAGCCGCGGTGCCGGCACCCGTGTTGGATGGCGTAGGTCACCATTGGTCGCGGTCGAGCCCCTCCTCGTCGAGATCCCGCGGCTCCCGTCGTCGGAGTTGCGAACGATCGGAGCGCCTCGCCGCGAGGTCGTGCGGCTCCAGCACGATGTCGACCTGGACGCCGTCGCCCTCGAGTCGAAGCTCGATGCGGGGCCGATCGCCTCCGGGCTTCGAGGCGATCATCCAGTCCCCTCGGGGCAGCGAGGCGAGATCCTCCGACGCCGACACGATCTCGAGGCCTTCCGGCAACAGAACAGGCATGCTGAGGCGATCGGGCTGCCACACCACCGGCATGTCCGCCTGCGACGGATCGATGTCGAGGATCAGGAGCTCGATCCGACCGGCCTCGGCGTCGTGCAGAAGGCCCACCGGTTGCATGCCCGCCGAGGTTCGGAAGGCGAACATCGTCAGGAGGTCCGCCACGCGATCCACCGCCAGCGACTCCTCTCGCCTCTTCAGTCCACCGACGCGGGGCACCACGAGTCCGGCGAGGATGGCGATGACCGCCACGACGATCAGGATCTCGACGAGGCTGAACCCACGACGCGGTGACGGGGCGGAAGGTCGCATGGGAGCGATGTCGGAATCACGAGTCCGGACGAAGTCCGTGCACGATGTCGGCGGCGTCGCCCTCGCCGCCACGCTCGCCATCCGAGCCGTAGGAGACGATGTCGAAGTCGACGTTGACCTCGCCCGGGATGACGATGACGTATCGATTGCCCCACGGATCGATCAACTGGTCGGCGTTGTCCAGGTAGGGATCGTCGCCCTCGAGCAGCATGTCGAGTTCGAAGTCGTCGGAGGGCCGGCTGAGGCCCTGCTCGGTCATGTACAGCTTGACTTGCTGCGCGAGGCTCTGGGTGTCGGCGTAGGCCTTCTTCTCCTTGGCCTGACCCAGGAACCGGGTGAGACGCGGAGCGACGAGGGCCGCGAGGATGGCGATGATGGTGACCGCGACGATCACCTCGATGAGGCTGAAGCCTCGCTGGCGTCGTGGGTCGCGGGAACGATGACTGCGATTGCTCATGGGAGGGATACCTGAAGGTCTCGGTGGGAGGTCTCGGCTGGAGGTCTTGGTCAGGCGCCGATCGCCTCCTGCATCTGGAGAAGCGGAAGGATGATCGCCGCGAGCACGAAGGCGGCAAGGGAGGCCATGACCACCAGCAGCAGCGGCGGCAGCGCCTTGGTGAAGATCTTCAGCGACGAGTCGACCTGTCGATCGAAGGCGACCGCCGCATGGAGCAGCATGCTCTCCAGTCGGCCGGACCGTTCACCGATGTTGACGATCTGGATGAGCAGGGGCGGGAAGTGACCGCTGCGTTCGAGGGGATCGGCCAGCGACTGGCCCGTGGTCACCTTGTCCTGCACTTCGTCGATGGCGCGGATCAGCGCCGCGTTGCCCAGGGTGTCGCGGACGATGCGCAGCGCCGAGAGGATCGGAATGCCCGCCGAAGCGAGCGTGCCGAGAGTCCTCGTGAAGCGGGCCACGGCGATGTCCCGCACCAGGCGGCCCAGGATCGGGACCCGAAGCACGAAGCGGTCGAAGATCAGGCGGTTGCCGGCGTCGCGGATCCACCATCGCCACAGCGCCACGAGTCCGACGGCGGCCGCGGCGATCGCCCACCACCACGATCCGAGGAGGTCCGCCACGCCCAGCAGCACCACGGTGGGCCAGGGCAGTTCGATGCCGCTCTGTCCCGCGATCGGCGCCATCAGTCTCGGCAGCAGGAAGGTCACCAGCACTGCGGTGCTGACCGCGATGAGGCCCGCGACGATCATCGGATAGACGGTGGCCGCAACGACCTCTCGCCGCAGTTCCACCGCGCGGTCGAGGAGGTCGGCGAGCTGATGGAGCACTTCGCTGGTGCGACCGGTCGCATCGGCGGCGCGGAACATGCCGACGATGAGATCGTCGAAGGGCGGTCCGTACTCCTGGGCGGCCCGTGCCAGCGGTTGTCCGGCCTCGACCCGTTCCATGAGAAAGTCGAGAATCGTCTCGAGCTTCCGATTGCCGGCCTGGCGTCGCACCGTCCGCAACGCCTGCAGCAGGGGCAGGCCGGCCTCGATCGCGGTGGCGATCTCTCGGACCAGCGTGGCGGTCTCGGCTCTCGAGATCGTCGGGCGACTGTTGCGGCGCCGAGCGGCCACTCCCGCGGCCGCCGTCGCGACGCCATCCCCGTCGATCGCAAGCGCAACGAGTCCCCGCTGCTCCAGCATCTTCACCGCGACCATGCGGTCCGGTGCGTCGAGCGATCCCGTGGAGACGGTGCCGCCGCTGTCGATCGCCTGATATCGAAAGGTCGCCACGGCGGCTTCACTCCAACTCGTCGACGTCCTGCGTCGCCCGGAGGACCTCGTCCACGGTGGTCAGGCCCGCTGCAGCCTTCTCGATGCCGTCGCGACGCATGGTGATGTAGTCGTCGCCGAGAATCGACTTGAGCTCGATGACCGGCCGGTTGGCGGCGATCGCGGCCCGCAACGGACCGCCGATGCGGATGACTTCGAAGAAGCCCATCCGACCCTTGAATCCCGATCCGCCGCACTCCTCGCAACCCTCGCCAATGGTGATCTCGCCTCCGAAGGCGGCGAGTTCCCGCTCGGTGAGTCGCACCGCGGTCTCCTCGGGCATGGGACGGCGCACGGCGCACTTGGGACAGATCCGCCGTCCGAGCCGCTGGGCCATCAAGCCCTCCACCACGGAGGCCACGAGAAACGGCTCCGCGCCCATGTCCACCAGACGACCGATCGAGCTGATGGCGTCGTTGGTGTGCAGGGTGCTGAAGATGAGGTGGCCGGTCAGCGCCGAGCGGATCGCGATGTCGACCGTCTCGGCGTCGCGGATCTCGCCGACGAAGACCACGTCGGGGTCCTGCCGGAGAATCGCCCGCAGGCCGGTGGCGAACGTGAGGCCCCGCTTGGGATTCACCGGGATCTGGTTGATGCCTTCGAGTTCGTACTCGACGGGATCCTCGATGGTGATGATCTTCTTGCGGGGGTCGTAGAGCTTGCTGAGCGCCGCGTACAGCGAGGTGGTCTTGCCCGATCCGGTGGGGCCGGTCACCAGAACGAGGCCGTGCGGCTTGGCGATCATCCGATCGATCAGCTCGCGATGTCGCTCGCTCATGCCGAGGCTGACCAGATCGAGCGGAAGCGAGCTCTTGTCGAGCAGACGCATCACCACGCTCTCGCCGTACAGCGTGGGGACCGTGGACACGCGGATGTCCACCTTGCGACCCTCGAACCGCAGGGTGATGTGTCCGTCCTGCGGCACGTACCGCTCGGCGATGTTCATGTTGGCCATGATCTTCACGCGGCCGATCAGGGCCGCCTGAAGATGCTTCGGCGGGGACTGCTGGGACACCAGCACGCCGTCGATCCGGTACTTGACCCGCAACTCGCTTTCGAACGGCTCGATGTGGACGTCCGAAGCTCGCGACTGGATCGCCTCGAGAAGCAGCAGGTTCACCAGGTTGATGAGCGTCGGCTGCTCCGCCATCCGGTGGACGTCGTCGGCCTCGATGGCGTCGAGGTTGTGTTCGGCCTCGGGGGTGGCGAGTCCGCCGTCGTCGGCGAGCGACTGGGCCATGCGGGCCGCCGTGGTTCCGTACGCCGATCGCATCAGCTCGGCGAACGCCGCGCCCTCGATGCCCACGCGGCGAATCGCGTGCGCCGTCATCGCCGCGAGTTCGTCCACGGAGGCGAGGTCGGTGGGGTCGGCCATCGCCACGGTCAGACGCCGTCCGGACAGGCCGATCGGCACCGCCCTCAGTCGCACCGCGACGTCGGCGTCGAGCAGATCGACGGCCTCGTCGTCGGCCGCGGGGGCCTTGTCCAACCAGTCGATGCCGAGCGCTTCGCATCGTTCGCGAAGTGGCGGCGCAACCTCGGTTCGGGTCACGGTGCCGTTGGCGGAGGCGATGGCGTCGCTGAGATCACTCACGGTGGATGTTCGATTCTCGGGTCGGAGGAAGGGAACCTGCTGGTCAGTCGTCGCGGCCCGAGGGCGTGCTGCCGCCCCGGCCGCCCGTCCCACCGCGGCTGGGCTGGGATCGGATCCGGTCGGAATCCTTGCGCTTCTCCACCTCGATCTCCTCGTTGCGGGGGCTTCGGTCCACTGGGGCGAAGGCGTTCCCGCGGCGTTCATCCTTGCTGGGCCCCTTGGCGCCGAGACCGCCTGCGTTGAGGGTTGGCGTCTCCTGGTAGTTCCGTCCGTCGGACTGGCCCTTGTCGAGCATGCTGCCGGGCTTGGCGAAGCCGGGCAGGCGAGTGCTCTGATCCGGAGTCAGCAGGGCCAGGATCGCCTCGCGAGTGCGACGTCCGAGTTCCTCCCGCTCGCCACGCACGGTGCGAATCGCCTCGGGTTCGCCCGACGTGCGGCGACGCGGAGACTCGCCCTGCTGCCTTTGCAGGATTCGCTCGAATCGACGCTGCGGCTCTTGCGGCTCCTCGATGCGGTAGAGCTCTCGCATGCGGGCGTTGAGGACTTCGAGCTGCGCGAGGTAGTCGCGTTCGATCGCCTCGATGCCCTCGAGCTGCTCGGGCGTCAGATCCTCGATCGCCTTCGCGGCGGCGATGAAGGAGATGGTCGAGTTCGGACCGTAGACCTTCGGGAACGCCTGCTCGAGCGCCTCCTGCCGAAAGGTCGCCGAGAACTCCTCTGGAAGTGCGGAGGCGATCGCCTCGAGGCCCCGTTCCTGTGCGGAGCGGACTTCGATGCGGGCCGCCATGATCTGTTCCATGATCTGCAGACCCCGCTGGAAGTTCATCTCCTGCATGGCTTCACGAACCGCCGGCTGCAGCGAGTCCATGCGCTGCGCTCTCGCGAGCAGGGCGCGATCGAGGTCGGTCTCGTACTGGTCGATGGTCGGGGCGATCGCTTCGAGCACCTGCGGGGGAACCTGAACTCTCGCCAGCACCGCGACGAGATCGAGGCCCTCGCCCGAGAGTTCCGACTGCGGAAGATCCTTCTCGCGACGCAGCGCTCGCTCGAGCGCCGGCCAGCGGGCCTCCTGCACCGGGCTGAGCTGGGTCCGGACGTTGGCGAGGAACTGGTCGGCAAGCAGCTCCTTGTCCTGCTCCCACGCCTCGAGGGGCTGCATCATGCGCTCCATGATGGCCCGGCCGTCGCCGGAGGCGTCGACGCGCATGTCGGCGATCTCGTTCCGCATCGCGGTCAGGCCGGCTTCGAACGAGGCGGCGTAGTCCTCGAGCAGCACCTCGACGATGGGTCGCTGCCAGTCCTCGAGATCGAGCACGTTGTTGAAGATGACCAGATCTCGCCGGTAGAAGTCCTGGCGGAAGGCATCGGCGAGGCCGGCATCGCCCCCGAACTGCGCGACCGCCGGCGCCACACAGACGGTCGCGGCGATGGTGGCGGGCAGGAGACGGATGGTTCGGTAGGGGTGCTGCATGACTGGGGCCTCGGGTCCGACGGGATCGGTGAGGGATCGTGATTGGATCGGTTGGGACTACAACGGACACGGGGTTCGAATATGGCGGAATCCCCGAGGACTTGAGGATATCGGCACGCGCCGGGCAACTACGGCGGGATCCAACGATTCCGAGTCGACTCCACCCTTGCCGGGGCCGTTTGCAACGGTTGTGCCGGGCGCCGACCGCGAGATCCCCCGATCGGGTGAACCAGAGGAGACTACGCCACCCAAGCTCCCCTGTTCGCAGCCCGTTCGAGGCCAGAGGGTGGTTATCCGGGGCGAATGGTTCGCTGCTCGATCCGCTTCTCCGACTCGGTTCGGACGAGGCGATCCACGAAGATCCCAGGCGTGTGGATGTCGTCTGGGGCCAGTTCCCCAACGGGCAGGATCTCCTCCACCTCGGCCACCGTGATGCGACCACAGGTCGCCGCGGGTGGGTTGAAGTTCCGGGCGGTCTTTCTGTAGATGAGATTCCCGGAAGGGTCTGCCCGCCAGGCCTTCACCAAGGCCAGATCCGCCCGAATGCCACGCTCCATCACATAGGTCTCGCCGTCGAAGTCCGCAGTCGGCTTGCCCTCGGCGATGGCGGTTCCGACACCCGTCTTGACGTAGAAGGCCGGGATTCCGGCGCCGCCGGCCCGCATTCGCTCGGCCAGAGTCCCCTGAGGCGTGAACTCGACCTCGAGCTCTCCTGCCATGAACTGGCGCTCGAACTCCGCGTTCTCACCGACGTAGCTCGAGACCATCTTCCGGATCTGCCGGGACTCCAGCAGAAGGCCCAGTCCCCAGCCGTCGACCCCGGCGTTGTTGCTGACGACGGTCAGATCCTTCGCCCCGCTGTCGCGCAGCGCGATGATCAACTGCTCGGGAATGCCGCAGAGACCGAACCCGCCCACCGCGATGGTCATTCCATCGCTGACCAGGCCTTCGAGAGCGTTGGCCGCACTGTCGACGATCTTGTCTCGCATGGGGAGGATCGTACCGCCATCGTCCAGGCCTCGAACGGCGTCAAAACGAACGCGGGCGACCCGAACGGGGCCGCCCACGGGGGGATCGGAGTGGGACCGAACTCGGCAGGATCGCGATCAGTTCTCGGAGACGCCTTCGCCGGTGGACTCGCCATCGGCGGGATAGATCTGCTCGAACGCGAGTCGGATCTTCTCCAGGGCCTTGTTCTGAATCTGGCGGACCCGTTCCTTGGTGACCCCGATGATCTGTCCAACCTGCTCGAGGGTCAGTGGCGAGGCTTCCCGCGTGTCGGTGTCGATGCCGAATCGGTAGTGGATGACCGTCTTCTCGACATCCGAGAGATCGGCCTCGTTGGTGGCCACGATGTGCTTCACCTCGTCGGCGCACTCCCGTTCGTGGGTGGCTCGCAGGGTCTCGAGGTGGTTGGACTTCTCCATGGCCGGGTCGAAGTCGGTCGGGAACCGCTGTCGGTACTTGCTGAGCTTCATTCCCTGGCGACTGAAGGCCTTGAGGATCGCCCGGCAGGCGTACGTCGAGAACTTGAAACCGCGGCCGCAGTCGAACTTGTCGACCGAACGAAGCAGGGCCATGTTCCCCTCGCTCACCATGTCTGCGAAGTCGACTTCGCTCATCCGGGTCCGCTTGGCCATCGCCAGCACCAGAGCGAGGTTGGTCTCGGCGATCTGCTCGCGATATCCGCGGGCGATGCGGTACCAGGAGAGCAGGTCGCGGGCGGTGGCGGCGTCCGGAAGGCGGTCGCCGAGGCGCTTCTGGATCTCCCGAACGCGGTGTCGGGCGTAGTTGTACTGAAGGAAGAGGACCCGCTCCTCGGCCCCGGTCAGCAGGACCGTCCCGGTGTTTCGCGATCGAGTCTCCCGCTCGCGGCCGCTGATGAAGCTGTCCATCAGGGGTCGGTACCAGGAGACGTCGGGCTTCTGGATCGGGGGGGCCTCGTCGTAGATCCGCTTCTCGGCCCCTTCGCGGTAGAACTCCTCGGAGTCGATGTAGTCGATCGGCTCCTCGAGGATCTGCTTGACGAGTCGTTCCTCCTCGGCCGTCAGGCGGACTTCCGCCCGAGCCGCCTTGCCGGTCGTCGACACCCGACTGCCGGGCCGGGTGAGGCCCCGGCGGCGGTTCAGCCGGTCGAGCGGCGAGTTCCTGCCGATCATGGTTTGACTCATTGGCTTGAGCATCGTCGTTCGCCTTCGAGCCTCATCAAATCCGGGAAGTGGTGAGGGGGGTCTGATCGATCAACTTGGTTCGATAACGGTCTGGCATGCTGATGGGTCTCATCGCTTCGAGCGTAGTTTCGACTCCAAGTTCCTTTGCTGGCTGGTGTTGGGGAACCTTCCCGAGTTCGCGTCAGACCAGAGAGGCCCCTTATTCTGACGAGGTGATGATCGCTGTTGATCATCCATTGGTGAATTTTCTTAGCGCCGATCTGCGTCACTCACAATCAAGGCGTCTACTTGTTGGTGGGATGCTCTGCTTTGCTGGGGTATTTCACTGAAGAAGGAGGCACATTCGAGGCAGATGTCTGACTGATCGAGAAGGAACGACGACAAGAGGCATTCGAAACCAAGGCCTCCAACGGGCAGATCCGCTCGACCCCATGGGGTGGCCCGAAGCAATCGCTACGAGCACTGAGACGCGCAAGTTCGTGGAGTTCCACGGATTCCGATCTCCGAAGCCGGCCCTGGGGCGTCACGGATCCGAATCACCACGCCATCTCTCCCCTCTATGTACGTCTCCATTGAGATTCGGTTTCAACGAGGGTTGAACCCGGACCCTCGGGCCCGATCCATCAACCCGCTCGGCTCGGTCCGAGGGGCGGATGCCAACGCCACGTCGGACGCTTCAGGGGGTTCCGAGAAGAGGCTCGGCGCATGAGACAGCCGTCCGTCCGGGGACGCACGGTGACCGGGGATCTCCCACTGCTTCTCGAAGTGTCGCCGGCGTCTACTCGGGCGATCCGCCCGAGGTGTCGTAGACCCAGCAGTCGATGGGCCGGTCGAAGTCGACCACGCCGCCATCGCCAAAGAACAGCGACAGCTCCTTGGCCGCGGCCTCGGGACTGTCGGATCCATGGATCAGGTTGAAGCTGTTCGAGACCCCGAAGTCCCCGCGGATGGTGCCCGCGGCGGCCTTCGAGCCGAAGGTGGCCCCCATCAGGTTGCGGCAGACGCCGATCGCGCCGACGCCGCGCACCGCCGCCACGACCACGGGGCTGCTGGTCATGAACCGGACGAGGCCCGGATAGAACGGCTTCTCACGGTGATCGGCGTAGTGCTTGGAGGCCAGGGCGTCGTCGATCTGCATCAGCTTGAGACCGACCAGCTGCAGGCCCTTGTCCTCGAGGCGGGAGATGATGCGTCCGACGAGGCCTCGTTGGACCGCGTCCGGCTTCAGGATGATGAGTGTGGTTTCCATGGGGCGGGAAAGGTAGCACGAGTCGCCATGCCGCGCGTCGCGGTTCGGGCGGGCAACCGAACTTTCGAGGCGATGTCGAATCGATGCCGATCGCCTACGCTGCCTCCGAACCGAGTGCCCGAACCGCCATCCCGCGGTCGCCGCCACGGTTTCGAGGCACCATGGAGGAAGTCATGAGCGGCACGGAGACGCCGACACTCGTTCCCCCGAAGTCGGGACCGCCGACCGAGAGAGCCGCGCCTGCGAAGGAGGCCCCGACCCTGCCCGGCGGACGACGCAAGACCACCAGCCGCCGCGCGGGCGCTCGCGGGTCCACCGCCGAGGAGCTCTCGACGCGGCAGCGCGAGATCTCGGTCAGCGAGTTCTTCGCGAAGAACCGACACCTCCTCGGCTTCGACAATCCCCGCAAGGCGCTGCTGACCACCGTCAAGGAGGCGGTCGACAACGCCCTCGACGCCTGCGAGGAGGCGGGGGTGCTGCCCGATCTCCGCGTCGAGCTGCTGCCGCTGACGGAGACCCGCTTCAAGGTGCTCGTTCGCGACAACGGGCCGGGCATCGTGCGCAAGCAGATCGAGAACGTCTTCGGTCGCCTGCTGTACGGATCCAAGTTCCATCGCCTGAAGATGAGCCGGGGCCAGCAGGGCATCGGAATCTCCGCGGCCGGCATGTACGGCCTCATGACGACCGGCAAGCCGGTGGTCATCCTCAGCCGCACCTCCGCCAAGACGCCGGTGCACGAGGTGGTCCTGAAGATGGACACCTCCCGCAATCGCGCCGACATCGTCAGCGACGAGGAGCGTCCGGGCGAGGCCGATCGCTTCCCAGACGGACACGGCACCGAGGTCTCGATCGAACTCGAGGGGCGGCATCTCAAGGGACGCCAGTCGGTCGACGAATATCTCGAGCAGACCGCGATCGCGAACCCGCACGCCCGCATCGAGTACCGCACGCCGACCGGCGAGGAGATCCTCTTCGACCGAGCCGTCGAGGAACTGCCGCCGGACACCGAGGAGATCAAGCCCCATCCGATGGGCATCGAGCTGGGAACCCTGATCCAGATGCTGGAGCGGACCAGCGCGACACAGCTCGGGGCCTTCTTCAAGCAGGAGTTCTGCCGGGTCGGCCCGACCTCCGCGAAGGAGATCTGTCGCCGGGCGGGCCTTTCCGATCGGAGCTGGATCAAGCAGGTCGGCCACGACGAGGCGGAGCGTCTCTACGCGGCGATCCAGGAGGTCCGGGTTCCTGCGCCGCCGACGTCCTGCGTGCAGGCGATCGGCACGAAGACGCTGCTGTCGGGTCTGCTGAAGGAGGTGCGAGGCGAGTTCTATGCGGCCAGCACTCGTCCACCGTCGGTGTATCGCGGACGTCCCTTCATCATCGAGGCGGCGATCGCCTACGGCGGGGATCTTCCCGGCGACGAGCCCTCTCGGGTCATCCGCTTCGCCAACCGCGTGCCGCTGCAGTACCAGCAGTCCGCGTGCTCGAGCTTCAAGGCGGTGCTCGAGACCAACTGGAGGAACTACGGCCTCACCCAGCCGCGTGGAGGCGTCCCCGTGGCGCCGCTCACGGTGATGATCCACATGGCGAGCGTGTGGGTGCCGTTCACCAGCGAGAGCAAGGAGGCGATCGCCGACTACGACGAGATCCGCAAGGAGATGCGCCTCGCGCTGCAGGAGTGTGGTCGGAAGCTGCAGACCTACCTGAATCGCCGCAGAAGGATGGCTCGCCAGGGCGAACGGCGCAGCGCATTTCTCCGCTACATCGGGGAGATCGCCAAGAGCTGCGGTGAACTGACCGGACGGGATCCGACCGCCGTCCACGAGGCGCTGCTGAAGCAGGCCGAGGTGAAGACCGCCGAGGTCGATCAGATCCTCGACGACGAAGGACGGATCATCGACGACGGTGGGTCGCTCGCCCGCGACGAGGGCGTGGTGATCGTGGAGTCGCGACAGGGGCGGCCGGTCGAGGACGACGAGGGTGGCGACCTGTTCGGAGAGGGCGGCGCCGAGCGATCGACCTCGCGACGATCGGCCTCGAAGTCGAAGACGCGGCGCAAGGCCAAACGGGGAGGGAGCCGCTGATGGCGACCAAGAAGAAGACCGTCCATCGCAAGACGACGCGCAAGGCCGCCGGTGGCAAGACCTCGGCCTCGACCTCCACCGCGGGGCGTCGAAGCACCGACGAACGGACCATCAAGCGCCTCGTCGAACTCGGAGGCGACGTCTCCGCCACCGCGATCGGTGGCGAGGATCCCTTCGTGGACATCCCGACGCGGGCCCTCTCCAACACGCGATGGAACACCCGTCGGCGCATCCTCGAGATGGGCGACGCCCGGCAGCGGCGCAACCTGTTCAACCTCGGCCAGGCCAGGAAGTTCATGCAGACGATGCTGCTCGCGAGCGGCTGCAAGGAGCTGATCGAGCAGGGCAAGACGCTGTCGTTGCGATCGATGTACTACAAGAGCCTGCACACCATCGCGGGCACGAAGGAGAAGACCTTCACCGGCCAGGAGGAGTCCGATCCGATCCTCGAGGATCTCGAGGTCGCGCTCGGGTCGCTTCGGGAGGAGCTCCACGTCTTCGCCAGCGAACGCGGCAAGGTCGTCGGCAATCTCACCATCATCGACAACGGCGACGAGATCGACCTGCGGCGCATGGGCACCGGCGGATACGCGATCCCTTCGATCGTCGAGCCCAGCGTGATCAAGTTCGGCAAGTGCGAGGCGAAGTTCATCCTGCACGTGGAGAAGGGCACGGTGTGGGCACGCTTCAACGAGGATCGCTTCTGGAAGAAGCACAACTGCATCCTGACCGAAGGCGGCGGGCAGCCTCCGCGCGGCGTGCGTCGCCTGCTGCGTCGGATGCACGAGGAACTCGGCCTTCCGGTCTACTGCCTGCTCGACTGCGATCCCTGGGGGCACTACATCTACTCCGTCATCAAGCAGGGGTCGATGAACCTCGCCTTCGAGAGCGAGCGGATGGCGATCCCCCAGGCGAAGTTCGTCGGCATTCGCGCCGGCGACTACCAGACCTACGGGTTGACCGACGACGTGCAGATCGCGCTTTCGGATCGCGACGTCACCCGAGCAAAGCAGATCGCCGCCTATCCGTGGTTCGACAACAAGGCCTGGCAGAAGGAGATCAAGACGATGATGCGGAACGGCTTCAAGATGGAGGTCGAGTCGCTCATCACCAAGGGCATCTCCTTCGTGACCGAGGAGTACGTGCCGGCGAAGCTCGCCGCCAAGGATTGGATCGAGTGATGCCGGCCTCGGCGGCGTTCGCCGTCGGGAGGTCCGATCGACGATCGTGCGAGTTCGCTAGCGGGCCGACGGCGTCGTTGCCGCCGCGTTCGGACGAGGATCTCCCGACGGGCCTCCTCTTCTCGCGAGGCGAACGACGAAGTCGCTCCCGCGGCCGGGTTCCGAGTGCACCGAGAGGGTGCCGCCGTGCTCCTCGACGATGCGGCGCGCCGTCGGCAGGCCGAGTCCGCTGCCTCCGGGCTTGCCGCTGACGTAGGGCCGGAACACCTCTTCGATCCGATCCGCGGGAATCCCGGGGCCCGTATCGATCACGTGGATCCGAATCTCGCCCTGATCCGCTTCGACTCTCACGATCAGCTCGTGCCGCGGCGTGCCGCTCGACGCGCCGTCGGAGTCCATCGCCTGCAGGGCGTTCAGCATGAGGTTCAGAACCGCCTGCTTGAGGTGCCCTTCATCGACTTCCGCTTCGAGAGGGCCTGCAGGGATCTCGGCCCTCAACAGCACCGACGCCTGATCGCACTGCGGGTGGAAGAAGTCCACGAGATCCGCCACGAGGGCCGCGATGTCGAGGGGTTGCGGATCGAGGCGCAGCCTGCCCGCGTAGCGCAGGAAGTCCTCGAGGATGCCTCGAAGTCTCACGGTCTCTCGAACCAGCGAGCCCAGTCGCCGGTGCAGGCGGCCGCGGGTCTCGACATCCGGCACGGCGTCGTCGATCTCCTCGTCGAGCATCTGGGTGTTCAGCACGAGCGTCGACAGCGGGTTCTTGATCTCGTGCGCGAGACCGCCGGTCATCGAACTGACCTCGGCGATCCTGCCTCGCAGGTGCTCGAGATGCCGCTCGAGGGATCGGCGTCGTCGTGCCTGACGCCACGCGATCACGGCGACCACGAGGAGGGAGATGGCGACGGCCATCAGCAGGAACCAAGGCAACGCGCCGCCCGAGTTGGGCGGCGCGACCTCGGCCTGGATCGTGGCGAACTCCATCACCGGCGGAAGCATGACGGATGTGCGGCGATCGGCAAGGGAGAGGCGGACGGATGACCGTGGAGACTCGCCACCGCGTCGCCTTCACCGCGGGAGTGGCCCGTTCGCATGCAGCCGCGGGTCCCTGCGTGCCGTGCCGACTTGCGGATCGCCACAACCGCAACGACGTCGCGGCATCGCAACGACGTTCGAGGATTCGAATGCGTGGTCTGTCGACGGCAGGCCGTCGGAGTCGCCGCTCAGGCCTGCTGGGTTTCCGGCTGGGCCTCGGCGGGGCGGGTCGCTCGGACCTTGCTGGCGGCCCATCCCTTCGGTCCGCGAGTCGCCGAGTAGACGACCGCCTCGCCGTCGCGCAGGGTCTTGAAGCCGGAGTCCTGCTCGATGGTCGAGAAGTGGACGAAGATGTCCTGACCTTCCGGGCCGACGAGGAAGCCGAATCCCTTGCGGGCGTCGAACCACTTCACGGAGCCTTCGCGATCGTTGATGGCCTCGTCGGTCGTGGCCGTGTCGGTCGTGGGAGCGGAATGTTCCATCGTCCACCTCCAAATTGAATTCAAGGCCGGGTCGAAGCCCGGGGGGATGTCTGATTGTGGAGCACGAATCGGTGCCCCGCAACCCGAAAAACAAGATGGATGCGGGCGCCGCGGTCGACGCCCGCATCCCTGGATCAATCGGCAGCCGCGGGGGCCAGCAGCGCCTTGCGCGACAGCTTGATGCGGCCGTTCTCGTCGACGTTGATGACCTTCACCTTGACGATGTCGCCCACCTTGACCTCGTCGGAGACGTTCTTGACGAACCCCTCGGCGAGTTCGGAGATGTGGCACATGCCGTCGGTGCCGGGCACGAGTTCGACGAACGCGCCGAACTCCTTCACCGCGACGACCTTGCCCTCGTAGACCGAACCGACCTTGATCTCGGCGCCGAGCGCCTCGACCTCGGCCTTGGCCTGTCGGCCCGCCTCGCCGTCGGTCGACGCGATGAGAACGGTGCCGTCCTCCTCCACGTCGATGTTGACGCCGGTGCGCTCCTGGATGCCTCGGATGGTCTTGCCGCCGGGGCCGATCAGCTTGCCGATCTTGTCTGGATCGATCTTCACGATGATGATCCGCGGCGCGAAGTCGGAGATGTCCGGACGCGGCTCCGCGAGCACCGACTTCATCTGCTCGATGATCTGCAGACGGCCGACGCGGGCCTGGTCGAGGATCTTCTCGACCTCCTCGAAGTCGAGACCCCGCGCCTTCAGATCGAGCTGGATGCCGGTGATGCCCTCGACGGTGCCGGACACCTTGAAGTCCATCTCGCCGAAGAAGTCCTCTTCGCCGAGGATGTCGGTGACGTGGGTGACCTTGCCGGACTCGCTGGTGAAGCGGCCGACGGAGATGCCCGCGCAGACCGCCTTGATCGGCACGCCTGCATCCATCAGCGCCATGCATCCGCCGCAGACCGACGCCATGCTGGAGGAGCCGTTGCTCTCGGTGATGTCGCTGACCACCCGCACGGTGTAGGGGAACTCCTCGGCCGAGGGGAGGATGCCCAGCAGCGAGCGCTCCGCAAGGGCACCGTGGCCGACCTCGCGACGACCGGGACCCATGATGCGTCCGGCCTCGCCGGTGCAGAACGGCGGGAAGTTGTAGTGCAGGTAGAACTTCTTGGCGTACTCGGGCATGAGTCCGTCGACGATCTGCTCGTCGCGACCGGTTCCGAGAGTGCAGGTCACCAGCGACTGGGTCTCGCCACGCTGGAAGAACGCCGAACCGTGGGTCCGCGGGAAGATGCCCACCGAGATGTCGATGGGGCGGATCTCCGCGAGCCCGCGACCGTCGGGGCGGATGCCCTGCTCGGCCACGAGCATGTGGGTGACCTTCTTCTCGAGGGTGCGGAAGGCCTCCTTGGCCTGCTTCCGCGCCGTCTCCACCGCCATGTGGGCGGCGTAGGAGCCGTCGGCGGGATCGGGGAAGCACTCCGCGAGCATCTCGTCGCGAAGGGCGCCCACCGCGGCGTTGCGATCCTGCTTGCCGTGGATCTTGCGGGCCTCGACGAGGCGATCCCAGACCTTCGCCTTGACGGCGTCGGCGACTTCCGCGGGAGGAAGCATCGACGCGCCCGGATTGGCCGCGGGAGCGCCGCTCTTCTCACGCAGCTCGCCGATCAGCTCGAGGATCGGGGTGATGCCGTGCGCGTAGCCGAACTTGATGGCCTCGAGCATGGTCGCCTCGTCGATCTCGGCGGCGCCGACCTCGATCATGTTGATCCCATCGGCGTGGCCGGACAGGACCAGATCGAGATCGGAGAAGTCCATCTGGGCCTGGGTCGGATTGATCACGAACTGCGGGCCGCTCTCGGTGAACACTCGGCCCACGCGGATGGTCGCGATCGGACCCTCGAACGGCGCGTCGGTCAGGCACAGCGCGGCGCTGGCACCGCAGCAGGCGACGACGTCGGCATCGTTCTGGCCGTCGTGGCTCATCACCCATGCCTGGATCTGGACCTCGTCCACGAATCCATCGGGAAACAGCGGACGGATCGGACGATCCATCATCCGCATGGTGAGGATCTCCTTCTCGCTCGGGGGTCCCTCGCGCTTCCGGAAGCCGCCGGGGAACCGGCCGCCCGCGGACATCCGCTCGCGGTAGTCGCACTGCAGCGGGAAGAAGTCGATGCCCGGGCGGGGGTTCGCCCGCATCGCGGTCGAGAGAACGACGGTGTCGCCGTAGGTGACGATGACCGATCCGCTCGCGAGCTTCGCGACGCGTCCGGTCTCGAATCGAAGCAGGCGTCCGCCCACTTCACGTTCGACGATGGTGGTGGCCATGGTGGCACGCTCCTAACGCCGGAAGGTCCGGCGGGTCAGGCCGCGCGGCGATGCCGCGGCGGCGGGGAGCCGCCCCGTTGGCAGAAGGCATGGGACAGTGCGAGTCGCGGAGGCTGAACCGCTCGCCGATCGCGGCCGGCGACGTCTCCGAAGCGATCACTGTGCCGTGCCCACTGCCATCAAGGGCGGCGGGGAGGTCGCCGCGCCCCGCAGGGACGCGGCGTTGGATCACTTGCGGAGGCCGAGGCGTCGGATCGTGTCGAGATACCGATCGCGATCGGAGGCCGCGAGATACTTGAGAAGACGGTTCCGGCGACCCACCATCAGGAGGAGGCCGCGGCGGGAACTGTGATCGTGGGGGTTGGCCTTGAAGTGGCTCTGCAGGTGGTTGATCCGCTCGGTGAGGATGCCGATCTGGACCTCTGGGGAACCAGAATCGCTCTCGTGCCGACGGTTCTCGCCGATCACCCGCTGCTTGTCGATGGTCTCTGAACTCATGCGTCGTCCAACGTCTCGTTGACGGGCGTCGCCACGCAGGCGGCGCCGGGAAACTCGGTCCTAGTGTCGAATCGCGGAAGATAGCAGATCCCCCGGCCGAGGGAAGCCTCGCCTTGCCCGACTCGGACCGACCGGCGGAGGGGGTCGTCCCCCGGCCGCGACCGGCCCGGTCTCGCTGCCGACCCGAGCTCCGCCGAAGAGCCCATCGGCGGGGTCTTGGAGGGGTCTTGGCGTGGTCTTGGCGGGGTTCGGACGCCATCCTGCGTCGATCGGACGGGTATTCTCCACCGCCCATGAGCGAATCGTCACCCCAGTCCGCCTCGCCAGCACCCACCGAGACGCCCGAGGGCCTCGCCGCCGCCCGCGAGCACCTGCTCGAAGCGGTTTCCCGTCTCGAACAGGGCGGAGGCGAGAAGGGGGTGGCCCGTCAGCACCGTCACGGCCGCCTGACCGCTCGGGAGCGGCTCGATCGCCTGTTCGATCCCGGCTCGCCGCGTCTGGAGTGCGGTCTGTTCTCGGCCTACGGGATGTATCGAGAGCAGGGGGGCGCACCGGCGGCGGGCGTCCTGACCACGCTCGGCATCGTCGAAGACAGGCCGTGCATGGTCGTCGCCAACGACGCCACCGTGAAGGCGGGCGCGTTCTTCCCGATGACCTGCAAGAAGATCATCCGAGCCCAGACGATCGCAGAGCGAGCTCGCGTGCCGCTCCTCTATCTGGTCGACAGCGCCGGCGTCTTCCTGCCTCTTCAGGAGGACGTCTTCCCCGACACCGACGATTTCGGTCGGATCTTCCGGAACAACGCGGTGATCTCGGCGGCCGGCATTCCGCAACTTGCCGCGATCATGGGCAACTGCGTCGCCGGCGGCGGCTACCTGCCGGTCCTCTGCGACACCCTGATCATGACCGAGGGCAGTGGCCTGTACCTCGCCGGCCCGGCGCTGGTGAAGGCGGCGATCGGGCAGGAGGTGTCGAGCGAGGAGCTTGGCGGCGCCGCGATGCATGCGGAGATCTCGGGGACGATCGACTTCAAGGAGCCCGACGATCCCGCGGCGCTCCTGCGTCTGCGGCGGCAGATGTCCGCGGTCGAAGGCGTTCGCCGTTGGGCGTCCGAAGCCGGCGCAGCGCCGTCCCGTCCCGCCGCCGATCTGCTGGAGGTCTTCAAGAGCGGCCCCGGCAGTCAGTACGACGTTCGGGACCTGCTTGCCTGCGTCGTCGATGCGGAGAGCCTCGACGAGTACCGCGGCGAGTTCGGCCGCAGCATCGTCTGCGCGTACGCCCGCATCGGCGGCGTGGCGTGCGGCATCGTCGCCAACCAGCGGAAGCTCACCGATCGCTCCATGCCGGGCGGCAAGGCGGGACCCGCGAAGTCGATGAACATGCCCGGGGTCATCTACGACGACAGCGCCGACAAGAGCGCCCGCTTCATCATGGACTGCAACCAGAAGCGGATCCCGCTGGTCTTCCTCCACGACACCACCGGCTTCATGGTCGGTCGCGACAGCGAGCAGGGCGGCATCATCCGTGCCGGCGCGAAGATGGTGAACGCCATGAGCAACTGCGTGGTGCCGAAGGTCGTGTTGATGACCGGATCGAGCTACGGAGCCGGCAACTACGCGATGTGCGGCCGGGCGTTCGATCCATTCCTTACCCTCGCATGGCCCGGTGCGAAGTGCGCGGTGATGGGGGCGGCGCAGGCGGCCGGCACCCTGCTGCAGATCGACCTCGCCGCTCGCGAGCGCCGCGGAGAGAAGATCGACGAGGAGGAGCGGGCGACTCTCCTCGCGGCGATCACCGCGAGCTACTCCGAGCAGCAGGACGTGCTGTACGGCGCGGCGCGGGGCTGGATCGATCGCATGATCGATCCGCTCGAGACCCGAGACGAACTGGCGTTCGCCCTCCGCCTCGCCGCGGGCAGCCCGATGGACGCGCCGTTCCGAACCGGGGTCCTGCAGACCTGATCGACCGCGGGGCTCAGCGACGCCGACGTCGCGCGAGCACACCTCCGAGCGAGAGCATCGCCGCCGCCGCGGGAGCGGGCACGACCGAGTAGTCGATCTCGAGAAGGGGCCGGGTCGTCGGATCGCCGTAGCGCCGAGAGTCGAAGCGACGCGCGGTTCCGAACTGCGATTCGTCGCCCAGCAGCATCCAGCCGAAGTTCGAGGAGGGATCGTCGAGCCACGCGAGCACGTCCTGTCGCAGACCTTCGGAGGAGAAGGTGTAGGTTGCCGGGGGATTCATCGCGAACGTGCCGCTTGCGACGGCCGCGAAGTCGCCGCCGGGCGTCGACCAGAACGAGGTGTCGGAGAAGGTGTGCAGCCACGTCGCCGACCCCGGGGTCGCCGCGGCGCCGCCGCCTTCGTTGCCGGAGGCGTCCGAGTCGCCCTCGCCCCAGTCCGCGAACAGTCGGTGCATCGAGACGGTCGTGGGCGTGCCGGCGCCCTGGGTGAGGTTCAGGCGGACCGAGACGGCGTGGATCTCGATCTGCTGCCCCGCGACGCTGTCGGCGAACGCCTCGAGGTCGAACAGGACCAGGCCGCGGCGCCGCAGGCCCTGGTTGTTCATGCCCGTGAAGAACCACTCGCCCGCCCCGTTGGCGAGAGCGCCGGTGGGAGACTCGTAGAGCGTCGCGTTGCGTGTCGCCTCGATGCCGGCAAGCTGCGCGGTGGCGGAGCCCGCGAAGATCGCGAGCCCGGCAGCGGCCGTGGCGGCGACGAGATTCCTGCAGTCCATGGGGCCCTCCTGAGACGAATGCGATCCTTGGCCAAGGGTGCCGCGATCCCGGCGGAATGCCAATCCGTATTCGGGGAAACGACCGGTTCGAGATCCACCGCGGCGTAGCATTCGCCCATGGCCATGTGCTCCGAACTCGTCGTCGCGACCGGCAATCCCCACAAGATCGAGGAGATCGCCGCGGTGCTTGCGCCGCTCGGCATCGAGGTTCTCGGGCTCGCCGACGCGGGTGGAGCGGACCTTCCCGAGCCGGAGGAGGACGGAGACACCTTCGAGGCGAACGCGAGAATCAAGGCCCGCGCCTACGCCGCGATCCTCGGCCGGGCATGTCTGGCCGACGATTCGGGCCTCGAGGTCGACGGCCTGGGCGGAGAGCCCGGCGTCCGCAGCGCCCGATGGTCCGGCGTCGAGGGCGATCGGTCCACTCGAGACGCGGCCAACAACCGCAAGCTGGTCGAGCGAATTCGCGACGTCCCGGAGGCCGATCGCACCGCACGCTTCGTCTGCGCGATGTGCCTCGCCGCGCCGGACGGCACGATCCTCGCGGAGAGCCGTGGCACCTTCGAAGGCGTGGTCGTCGAGTCGCCGCGGGGGGGCAACGGATTCGGCTACGACCCGCATCTGATGCTGCCTGGCGAGGATCGGACCAGCGCGGAACTGTCGCCTGCGGAGAAGAACGCCCGAAGCCACCGTGGCGCGGCCACCCGGGCGATCGCGGCTCGGCTCGGGGCGTCGGGCGTCGACACGGGCGCCTCCGGAACGAACTCGGACACCGGCGTCGCCTGACCATG
The DNA here is from genome assembly GCA_017859745.1 of Planctomycetota bacterium. Taxonomy (GTDB): domain Bacteria; phylum Planctomycetota; class Phycisphaerae; order Phycisphaerales; family SM1A02; genus VGXO01. The sequence goes on along the minus strand of JAFMML010000022.1, from coordinate 1,414 downwards.
CCGAAGCCCGTGCCGCTTTCGATCCTCGATCTCCGCGAACAGCGGTACTCCTGTCACGGCTGCGGCGACTGCTGCCGGGACTTCAGTGTGCAGCTGCGCGACGAGGATCTCGATCGACTGGGCAGGCAGCGTTGGGAGGAGCGACTCGGCGAGCGGATCGTCGTCGAGTTCCGCGGGCAGCGGTACCTGCGGCAGCGTCCCGACGGTGCCTGCGTGTTCCTGCAGGAGGACGGACTCTGCCGGATCCACGCGGAGTTCGGATTCGACGAGAAGCCGGTGGCCTGCCGGCTCTTTCCATTCAATCTCGCCCCCGATGCACGGGGAACGACCGCGGGTCTCAACTTCGCGTGTTCGAGCGTGAGAGCCAATCGAGGCGGAGGTCTTCCGGCGCATCGCGACGACCTGGTACGGGCCCTGCGGCAGGTGCCCGAGGCCGCGACGGTCGCGCCGCCGCGACTCGATCGCCGACGCCGCGCCACGGCATCCGAGGTCGACGCCATCGCCGAGAGTCTCGACGCCTGGCTGCGGCGGTCCGGGATTCCGCTGCGAGTCCGGCTCGACGGATTCGCATGGCTCTGCCAGAGTCTCGGGGCGGCGAACTTCGAGAAGGTGCGCGACGCCCGGGTGCGTGAACTCGCCGACCTGCTGGTGTCTGCGCTGCCTCAGGAACTCGACCACCTGCCAGTGGATCCGCCGGGTCGCGGTCAGCGACGAATGCTTCGGCAGGCCAGCTTCGCCCGCATCGAAGACCCTCGCTTCACGGGGGACGAATCGACGCCGTCGCTGCGAGCGCGGCTTTCCCAGTGGCGACGCAGCCGGCGCTTTGCGCGAGGTCGTGGTGCCGTGCCCCCGCTTGCACGGGGATGGCGCACGCCCGCGACGTTCGCCGCCATCGAGGCGGTGCCGTCGGTCGCGGGCGATCCGCCGATCGCGGACCTCGTGCTGCGTTGGCTCCGAGCCACCCTTCTCGGCGGTCGCGCCTGGGGCAGCGGCTACTACGGTTGGCCGATCGCCGACGGCATGCAGGCCCTCGCCCTCGACGTGGCGTGCCTGGGATGGCTCGCACGGGCACACGCCGCCGGCGAGGGGAAGGCCGCCGTCGATCTCGCGTCGGTCGAGGAGGCGCTGGGGCGCATCGATCGAGCTCGTGGGCGGGCGGTGTGGCTCGGCAGCGCCGGGGAACGTCTGCGGCTTCGCTACTTCGCAGCCGACGACGGACTGCGGCGACTGGTCCTCGCGAACTGGTGAGGGGTCGTACCTCTCACTCGGTCGGCGGAGGCTCCGGTGCCCGCGTCCGCGTGAACGGCCACACCGGGTAGGTGCGGCCGCAAAGCGTGGCCCCGATCGCCGTCCCGCGGGCCAGCAGGTGGTAGGTGACGAGCAGGGGGATCGTGACGAGCACCATCATCGAGAC
>JAFMML010000021.1:14004-48954 GCA_017859745.1 Planctomycetota bacterium | reverse complement strand
CAACTACGGCGGTTCGTTCACCGATTCGCTTGGCGAGTGGCAGAGTGCGTTTGATTTCAACGCCTCCTCCGCTGCGGGCCTTGGCACCTCGTTCATCAGCGGCAACTTCGTGGTGACGAATCTGATGTCCTCGTCGCAGGACTTCGAGATCACCCTGTCGCTGCCGGTCACCGCGAACGGCATGATGATGACGATGTACGGCGGCTCGATCGCCGGATCCGTCCTTGGCGATGCCGATGGCGGTTCGTTCGACACCATCGGCAGCGATGCGGTCTGGACCGCTTCGAGCAACGGCAACTACATCGCCGAGCTGCTCTCCGCCCCGATCAGCGTGTCGACCGGCGCCTTCGAGACCATGATGGTTGGCTCCGCCAGCTTCGGCGAGCCCATCCCGAACGCCACGGGTCCGAATCTCGCCAGCACCCTGGACATCACCCTGCGATTCACGCTTGGTGCCGGCGACTCCGCGGCGTTCACCAGCGTTCTGGTCGCCGAAGTGGTTCCGGCTCCGGGCGCCATCGCCCTGCTTGGTGCGGCCGGTCTGGTCAGTCGGCGTCGTCGCCGCAACTGAGCCTGGCCTAGTCCGCCCCGTTTGCCGCTGAACCAGCGGCAGACCAACCTGTGATTCCCCCACCACAGTGGTCCCGTCAGGGATCGCTGTGGTCGTTTTGAGCATCGGTAGCGTCTTCAGCGACGTGGATGAGGGTGAACCCTCCTCGTGCTCGCTGCTACGACTGAGCCTCTGCCCGACGGAGTCGCCTCAGGACGCGAGCTCGTCGATCATCCGCTTCATGGCGAGTTCGAGCTTGTCGTCGCTGGGATATGTGCCGGCCTTGATGGCTTGCCGGATCCCTTCGATCCTCCGATCACGCAGCTCCTGAGTCTCCTCGCGCGGGTGGGAATCCCGCAACGGCCCGTCGTCGTCGACTGCAATGCGAGGTGACGACATCGAAGTCCGGGGGTGCGGGTGGTCGTTGGAGTCGGAGCAGATCGGGCCGATCTGGCCAATGTCGGGCATGGAAGCAATCCTCGGCACCGGGTTCGCACTGCTGATCGGTCGCTGGGTCGCGGTCTCGCGGCACCCTTTGCAGGGAAGGACCTCTCAGCCCTGCCATCGCCAGCGTCGGGATCTTCGTGCCAGTTGGTTGGGACATGCGTCGGCGGATTGCCGCCATTTTCCCGTGCGCGTATCGTCGAAGGCTCGGTGAACTCTCCAAAATTGGACTGGTTCGGGAGCCTATTGCAGGTCGTGCCAGGCATCGCCACTACAGCTCACTCATGGGCTGGCCGGCAAGTGTCGTTTGGCGCGGCTCCACGTCGATTGGACGCCGATTCTGGCCGCCTTCGGAGACTCTGAGAGGGCCAAGGAGTCCGAGGCCCCAAACCCGTTCCGATGTTCGAACCGCGCGATTTCCACCCGTCACCCACGTTCTGCAACCAACATGCCCAGCCCATCGCCAGCAGCCTCCTCGCAATCCGATTCGGCCCCCTCTCGGGCCCTCGATCGAGTTGAAAGGCGTCGACGGCTCTCGATCTGCCGCGACATCGCCGTCCGGAGCACGACGGCGGCGATGCTGCTCCTGCCGATCTCCTCATGTGGCCCCGAGCCAGCCGCCTCGAATCGAACCGCCACGTCATCGTCGATGGACGACGACCTGCTTGGTGACGGCGATCTGGTCCTCGATCCCTCGGCAACCCGGGCCGGGCGACCGGGATCCGCAGCGGCGGTGAGCGAGGGCCGATGGTCGGTGCTGCTTGGGACCTTCACCGGCGCCGGATCTCGCGAGCGGGCCGTGGCCTTTGCTCAGGACGTGGCTCGCCGATTCCCCGCGTTGGGATCACCGTTTCTCGAGGGCAGGGGTGAGGGCGCGATGGTCGTGGTGGGACGATTCGAGGCGCCGAGCGATGCGAGTGCCCAGGAGACCCTGGGCTTGGCGAAGGCGATCTCGATCGATGGTCGCCGTCCCTTTGCCGCCGCGATGCTGATTCGCCGCACCAGCGCGGTCGATGCCACGCCACCTCGCCCCCACGATCTTCGATCGCTGAGGGCCACCGCGCCGGGACGCCGTGATCTCTACACCCTGCAGATCGCCGTCTGGAGCACGATGGGCACCGACGAGATCGCCCCCGAGAGCGTGCGTGGAGAGGCCGAGGCGATGGTGGCCCGACTTCGCAGGCAGGGTCTCGAGGCGTGGTTCCACCACGATGCCGACAGCGAGACCTCGACCGTCACCGTGGGCAGCTTCGGAAGCGACGCGTACGACTCGCGAAGCACTCTGTACGCTCCGGAGGTCGAGCGGCTCATGCGGCAGTTTCCCAAGCAACTCGTCAATGGCGAAGAGTTGCTGGTGCGGGTGGACCCCGGGAACCCAAGGAGCCAGATGCGTCCTCTTGGCCCCCGACTCGTCGAGGTGCCGCTGGACTGACGCGTCGAACTCGACGCCGTGCAGGGATCGATCTGTGACGCCGACCACTCGAACGAGCAAGTCCCCACGTGGCAAGGCTGCGGCTGCCGCGCCCGTCGCCGGAACGATCGATGTCCGGTCGATGCCGCCATATCTCGGTCAACGGCACGCCTGCGCAGATCTCGGGTCGCTTCTCGAGGCCGGTCGGCTTCCTCCGGCGCTGGTTCTTCACGGTCCCGCGGGTGTCGGCAAGATGACCCTCGCCAGACGGATTGCTGCGCTCCTGCTGGACCCCGAGGCGACGGCGGAGATGAAGCGACGTCTCGAACCGGCGACCACCGGCCGTGTGGCGGAACTGCTTGCAGGCGGATCGCATCCGGATCTCCATCCGATCTCCAAGCACCGGTGTGCCGACTCTCGGATCGCCTCGATCCGCGATCGCAAGCAAACCAACATCCCGATGGATCTCCTGAGGGAGTTGATGCTCGGCGGAGAGGTCGATGGAGCGAGGTTCGAGGCCCCGGTTCAGCGCACGCCCTATCTCGGACACGCCAAGGTCTTCCTGATCGACGAGGCCGAACTTCTGGACGCGACGGGGCAGAACGCGCTGCTCAAGACCCTCGAAGAGCCGCCGCCCTCGACCTGGATCATCCTGGTCGTCACCGAACGGGCCCGTCTGCTGCCCACGATTCGCAGCCGATGCCATCAGGTCGCATTCCAGCCTCTTTCGGACGAGGAACTCGGCACCTGGCTCGATCGACGGGATCCAGCGCCCAAGGGAGAACTGCGTCGGTGGCTCGTGGAATTCGCCGACGGGAGCCCCGGGCGGGCCCAACTCGCCCTCGAGGCCGGCCTGATCGAGTGGCAGCAGCATCTCGAGGGGCCGTTCGAGCAGGTGGTTGCCGGCGGTGTTTCTGCCGACCTCGCCGAGGCCATGACGAACCTCGTGAAGGGATTCGCCGACGCGAGGGTGAAGTCCAATCCGAAGGCCAGCAAGGAGGCGGCCAACAGACTCGGCAGTCGTCTGGTCCTGGGACTTCTCGGGCGATGGATCGGGATGCGACTCGCGGCGTCCGTTCGAGAGGGCGATGTCGTCGCCACGGAGGCATGGGCGGCGTGGCTCGACCGTCTCGATCTGGCGGATCGGCATGTGGCGGCCAACGTCAGTCTTCCCCACGCCTTCGCGGATCTCGCGGCAGCATGGGCGGGCAGTCCGGTCCCTGCGGTGCGAGGTTCGCGTTGAATCCCCATCCGCTGGACCGCGGGTCGGGGGAAGCGTCGCCCCCGCTCGAGATCGAGCGGGTGTTCCTTCTCCGAGGCTTGCCACCGCTCCCCGCGACGGCGGAGGCCCATCGACTCGAGCAGGGCTATCTCGATCTGGAAGCATCCTCCGCCCGTCGGGATCCGTTTGCGGAGGGTCGCTTGCGACGCTGGGTTCGACCCGACGGAGAGGTGGCCTGCTTTCACACCGTCAAGCGTGGATCCGGGGTGGTTCGGGAGGAGATCGAGCGGGAGATCTCTCAGGCGGAGTTCGCCGCCGCGTGGCCCCGCACCGGCCGGCGAAGGATCGAGAAGACCCGCTATCGCGTGCCGGAGGGCGACCTGGTCTGGGAGGTGGATCGATTCGACCAGGTGCCGCTGGTGCTAGCGGAGGTCGAACTGCCCGCCCCGGACCATCCGGTCGAGACGCCTGCCTGGCTCGACGGCTGGATCGTGCGGGAGATCAGCGAGGATCCTCGCTATCGAAACTCCGAATTGGCTCGTCGGATCGCCGGGGGTGAGGCGTTGCCGCCTCTTGCCTGAGGGGTACCATGCCCGCCGCGTCATCGTCTGGATGGCGACTCCGATCCCTCGAACCGTCGTGGAGCGACCGTGTCCAAGAACTTTCGATGTCAGATCGTCACCCCCTCGGCGGAGGTCTTCGACGGCGAGGTGTCCTACGTCGATCTGCCGGCCTGGGACGGTCAGATGGGCGTGATGGCCTCTCGCTCCCCACTGCTCGTCGAACTCGGAGCCGGCATTCTTCGCCTCGATGGCGTCGAGGGCGGCACCCGCAGCTATGTGCTCCGCGAGGGGTTCGCCCAGATGGACGACGACTGCCTGACGCTGCTGACCGAGGTGGCCGAGCCGGTCGAATCGATCGATCTCGCCGAGGCGGAGCAGTCGCTTGCGGCCGCGAACGCCGACCTCGCTTCCAGTGCTTCGGGACAGCCACGATCGCCCGAAGCGATCGAGGAGATCGCCAAGCGCCAGCGTGTCGCGATGCAGCGAATCGCCGCCGCTCGCGGCCGGACCGATCGGCGTTGACGAATCACGGCCCGCGATCCAGTGCCCGGCGATGGATGCTGATGGATGCTGATGGATGATTGTCGCCGGGATCCGGGTCGCAGCCGATACCAGGAAGTCGGGAGAAGATCCTCCGACGAGCCGAATCTCTCCATGGATGGAGGAACCCGCAGGTGCTCGACGCCACGCCCGTCGCCGTTGGTGACGAAACGACCGAGTCTCAATTGAACGCCGACGACCGCCCTGAGCGACCGACCCGGCGGCGACGTCGGGTCGCCCCTCAGACGTCTCCGGCGAGTCTCTCCGCGGAGGCGATGATGGCGCTCGAAGCGGTGCTGTTCGCCTCCGATCGTCCGCTTCCGGACGCTCGGCTCGGCGAAGTGCTCGAACTGCCCGACGACGGGGCGACATCCGCGTCCATCGAGCGGGCGGTCGCCGATCTCAACGCCGACTTCGAGCGCACCGGTCGAGTGGTGCGGGTGCGCCGTCTCGCCGGTGGGTGGCGGGTGGTGGTGCCCGCGGCCCACGCGGAGGTCATCGAACGCCTGAAGGGTCAGCGACAGCAGGCGAAGTTGAGCCCGGCGGCGTTGGAGACCCTTGCGATCGTGGCGTACCGACAGCCGATCATTCGCGCGGACATCGAGTCGATTCGAGGCGTCGCCTCCGGCGAGGTGCTTCGAGGTCTTCTCGAGCGTCGTCTTGTTCGAATCACCGGGCGAGCCGAGGAACTTGGACGACCCATGCTCTACGGCACCACCCGGGAGTTCCTGTCGGTCTTCGGCCTGGCGAGCCTCACGGACCTGCCCCAGCGCAAGGAGTTCGCGGGCGGGCCGAGGAATCCTCGCCCCAAGGCGACGCCGGCGGCGGCCTCCCAGACCGAGTCGCCGACCCCGGAGGGCGAGGAGGACGCCAAGTGCGAAGGTCCCGCCATCGAGGGCGACGCCGCGGAGTGATCCTCGCGACCTCGCGAGCGGATTTCGCATCGGGTGAGGTGTTGCAACCCGTACGCTGACCGGTTGAACTCAGGGAGAGTCGTCCTCGCGGTTTCTGCGCGGACGGCATCGGTTCGTCGCGTGGCGACGAACGGAACGCGCAAGGAGTCGCCATGGCCTCGACATCATCATCTTCTTCGGCCGCCGTCGCTGCGAGTCTCGGAACGACCCTCTGCGTGTCGATGGTCGGCTCGTCCACTCTGGCCCAGGCGCCGCCGCCCGCCGATCTGCATCCTTCTCGGGACGAGGTCTGGGCGATCGTGGGTGCCGAGGTGGTGATCCGACCGGGCGAGCGCCTGTCCGAGGCCGTGATCGTGATGCGCGACGGCGTCATCGAGGCCGTGGGGAGTGTCGACGAGGTCGCACCGCCGGCGGGCGCCCGCGTGATCGACGCCTCGGGTCTCGTCGCGTATCCCGGTCTTGTCGAGATCCACCTCGAGATCGACGCCGCGGATGCCGCGGGCGTCGCGGCTCGCGAGGGCGGAGCCCACTGGAACACGAAGATCGTTCCACAGCTCGACGCGGCACGCCTCGCCTTGCCCGACGATGCGACTCGGCGGGGATTGCGCGAACTCGGATTCACCACCGCTGCGGTCCATCCCAATCGCGGCATCCTCCGTGGCAGCACCGCCGCATGGTCGCTCGACGAGTCCACGCCGCGTCGTCTGGGTGGTCGGCCCATGATGGCGGCGGCGTTCGAGCATGGCGGATCGTGGGACCGGGCGACCTACCCCGGCGCGTTCGTCGGCTCGGTCGCCTTGTTCCGGCAGACCCTGCAGGATGCAGCGTGGCATGCCGAGTGTCTCGACGCGTGGCGGTCCGGTCCGGAGGGTCTCGAGATGCCGATGGCCGCGACGGCGCTCGAGGCACTGGCGCCGGTCGTCGCCGGAGACATGCCGGTCTATCTGCAGACCGATTCGGAGTTCGAACTCCTCGAGGCGGTCGAACTCGCTGCGGAGTTCGACGTGCCGCTGATCGTGGGCGGGTCGGGCAACGAGTTCCGGCGCCTCGGCGAAGTCGCCGCGGCGGGCGTGCCGGTGGTCGTGCCGCTCGACTTCCCGGAAGCACCCAAGGCGGACTCGCCGTGGGAGGCGTCCGAGCTGACGTTGCGGGAACTGCTGGCGTGGGAGCAGGCTCCGACCAATCCCCGCCGCCTGCTCGACGCGGGTGTCGAGGTGGCGCTGACGTCGCACGGTCTCGATCGGCGCAGCGACCTCGTCCAGCGGATTCGCGACACGTACGAGGCGGGTCTCGACGAGGACCTCGTGCTTGCCGCGTTGACGATCACGCCCGCGAAGCTGCTCGGCATCGAGGCGATGGTGGGAACGCTCGAGCCGGGCAAGCAGGCGGATCTGGTCCTGGTCGATGGTGATCTCTTCGGAAAGGACCGGACGATTCGCGAGGTCTGGATCGGCGGGAACCGTCATCGGATCGAGACGCCGCCGGTGTTCGCCCTCTCCGGCGAGGCGACATTGACCCTTCCCGACGGCAAGACCCATCGCATGTCGATCGACCCGACTTCCGGCAAGATCGAGATCGTGCCGTCGCAACCCCAGGAGGCTGCTGCAGCATCGTCGGAGCCCGCCGAGGATTCCGAGGTGCCGGGCGAGGAGGGCCCGACCCAACCGGCATCGCCAGCCGAGGCGAAGCCGGTTCGCGCCTCGGGAGTCAGGTTCGTGGGCGACACGGTGTCGTTCCGGCTGTCGGGCAAGGCGTTCGACCGCGACGGGACGCTTCGCGTCGCGGCGACGCTGATCGATGGCGTGCTCTACGGAACCGCCGAGGCCGATGACGGCGAGTTGATCCGGTTCACCGCGATGGCCGAGGAGAAGGCGCCGACCGGCCAGTCCGCCGTCGACCCGGCGGCTCCGGAGGCGGGCGAGGACGCCGTTGCGGTCGCGGCGGAGACCCCGGACGACGCGAACGCCTCCGGTGCGGACGACGCGATCGCGTCGGCGGACGCCGATGGGGAGACCCCGTTGTGGGAGCGACCGCTGCCGGTGCCATTCGGAGCCTTCGGCCGCATGGAGAAGGCCGCGCCCGAGCGAGTGCTGTTTCGCGGGGCGACGCTCTGGACCTGCGGACCGGAGGGCGTGATCGAGAACGGCGACCTCCTGATCGACGACGGCAAGATCGCCTATGCGGGGCCGCGACGAGAGTTTCGGCTCGAGTCGGACCTGCGGGTCGTCGAGGTCGGTGGGCGGCACATCACACCCGGGCTCATCGACTGCCATAGTCACACCGGCCTCTTCGGCGGGGTCAACGAGGCGACGAGCAACGCCACTGCGGAGGTCCGGATGGCCGACGCGCTCGATCCCGACGACATCAACTGGTATCGCCAACTGGCTGGCGGCCTGACGGTCGCGAACCAGTTGCACGGTTCCGCCAATCCCATCGGCGGCCAGAGCAGCGTGGTCAAGCTGCGATGGGGCGATTCGCGTGCGGCCATGCGCTTCGACACGGCGACGCCGGGCATCAAGTTCGCGCTCGGCGAGAACGTGGTGCGGCCCCGAAATCGATATCCCGAGACACGCATGGGTGTTGCGGCGTTCCTCGACGACCGGTTCGATGCGGCCCGCCGCTGGCGATCCGAGCAGGACGAGTATGCGGCGCTCGACGACGAGACCCGATCCGGCACGATGCCGCCGAGACCCGATCTCCAACTCGAGACCTTGGCGGAGATTCTCGCGGGCGAACGTCTCATCCACTGCCACAGCTATCGGCAGGACGAGATTCTCATGCTGCTCAGGCTTGCGGAACGGCACGGTTTCACCATCGGGACGCTGCAGCATGTGCTGGAGGGCTACAAGATCGCCGACGTCATCGCCGAGCACGGGGCCGGGGCGAGCAGCTTCAGCGACTGGTGGGCGTACAAGATGGAGGTGATGGACGCGGTGGCCGACAACGGGGCCATCATGGATCGCGTCGGCGTGCTGGTGTCCTTCAACTCCGACTCCGACGAGCACGCCCGCCGCATGAACACCGAGGCCGCCAAGGCGATGCGGCACGGCGATCTCTCGCCGGAGCGAGCGCTCGCGTTGGTCACCATCAACCCCGCGAAGCAGCTCGGCGTCGCCGATCGCGTCGGCTCGCTCGAAGGCGGCAAGGACGCGGACTTCGCGATCTGGACCGCGCCGCCGCTGAGCGCCATGGCTCGCTGCGAGGAGACCTGGATCGACGGGATCCGCCGATTCAGCGTCGACGAGGATGTCGAACTGGCCGCCTTCGCCGAAGGCGAACGCCGACGCCTGCTCGCCAAGGCGCTCGACGGCGATTCGTCGAGGGGCGGTCGCGGCGGAGAGGGACGAGGCCGACCTGCGGCGGACGGATTCCGGGCTCGCGGCATGCTCGGGCGAATGCTGCTCGAGCAGGAGGAGGCCATGCTCGAGTTCGCGCGCCGTGGACTCGATCCGACGCAGTCGGTTCAGGGAGGATGCGGTCTCGAGTGGGCCGGGGAGGGAGCACGATGATGCGACGACGACTCGATTCGGGCACGCTCGGAACCCTCGCGATCTGCGTGGGGGCATCTCTCGCAACCTCGGCGTCGGCGCAATCGCCGACACCTCCGGCGCCGCCGCAGTCGGCGCCGATCCTCATCCATGGCGCAACCATCCACACCGCCTCCGCGGACGAGTCCGTGCCGGCGGTCATCGACGGAGGATGGCTGCTGGTTCGGGATGGCCGCATCGCGGCGATCGGCGCGGCTGATCGCATGCCCGAATCCGATCCGGCGTGGGAGACGATCGACGCGACCGGCATGCACGTGTGTCCAGGCTTCCACACCATGGACACCCAACTCGGCCTGATCGAGACCATGCAGGTCCGTGCGACCGACGATCGACGGGAGACCGGAGACGTCACTCCCGAGGTGGTGCCGGCGGTGGCGATCAACCCCGACAGCGATCTCATTCCGGTGGCCCGGTCGGGCGGCGTGTTGCTGGCTTCGGTCGTCCCCACCGGAGGCCTGATCCCGGGGTGGTGCTCGACGGTGCGTCTCGACGGGTGGACGCCGGAGGATCTCGCCATCGAGGATCGGGCGGGTCTCGTCGTGAACTGGCCCATGATGACGCCGGTTCGCGCGAGTTGGATGCGCCGCAGCGAGCGCGAGCAGCAGGATCGCCTCGAGCAGCGTCTCGAAGCTCTCGAGGAGGTCTTCGAGTCCGCGAAGGCATGGGCCGCGTCGGGCGAGGATCGCGCGTCGGATCGTCGGCGTGCCGAGATCGCGCGGACGCTCGATGGCGGTCGGCCGCTGCTGGTCTCCTGCGGATCGGCGGCCCAGATCGAGGCCGCGATCGCATTCGCGGCCCGCCACGGGTTGAAGATCGCGATCGTCGGCGGTCCCGGCGCACTCGAGTGTGCGGATCTCCTGGCCAGCCGTGGGGTCGCCGTCGTCGTGGACGGCGTTCATCGACTTCCGAGACGGCGTCACGATCGACCGGCGGAACCCTTCGAACTCGCAGGTCGCCTGCACGCCGCCGGGGTCTCGGTGGCGATCGCCGCGAGCGAGGAGCCGGCGCATGAACGCAACCTGCCCCATCAGGCCGCGGCAGCCGCAGCGCATGGTCTTCCTCCCGACGCGGCCCTCGCTGCGGTGACTCGTGTGCCGGCAGAGGTCGTCGGCATCGCCGATCGCTACGGGTCGCTGGTTCCGGGCCGGTCCGCCACCCTGCTGGTGCTCGATGGTCCGCCGCTCGAGGTTGCGACCACGCCGATCGCCGCCTTCGTGGACGGCCGTCGCCTCGATCTGTCGAATCGGCACACCCGGCAGCGGGACAAGTACCTCGAGAAGTATCGCCGCCTCGGACTCATCGAGCAGTGAGCGTCACCAGACGACTTCGACGTCGGCATCCAGATGACGGTCGCCGAACTCGAGTCGCCCTCGAAGGCGAACCCGGTCCCCGGGCTTGGGTGGCACTTCCCACGGAGAGACGAGGCGGAGTCGGTACGCCAGCGTGACCGGGTCGAAGTGGGCCCGGTTCTCGGCCCGATCGGTCAGGTCGAAGGACCATCGTCGAGAAGTGGGAACTGCGGTCGGCGTCTCGACCTCGACTTCCAGCGATCCGATCGCCTTGACCGGATCGCCGTCCGCATCGAGGAAGTCGATCCGAAGCAGCAGCGTCGTGTCGGCGTCGACGGAGTCGGCTCGGCTCAGCGGGTGGAACGACATCGCCACCGGACGAAACGGCCAGGCCAGCTCTCCGACCCCAAGCGGCTCTGGTGGGGGCGGCGGTGTCGTGCATCCCCAGCCGAGACCTGCCGCAAGCGCAGCCATGGCCAGAGCGACACCCATCCGACGGGTCTCCGCCTTCCCCGGGCGAACATCCCTCGTGTCTCGACTCATTCCGGTGACGACCTCACGCCGCGTCGTCGGCCGAGGCGATCTCCTCGATGACGCTGTACTGGTCGAGGTTCAGCGTGACCAGCTCCCCGTCGTCGCGGCGTAGTTCGAGACGGTCGAGCCAGAGCTTGTCGTCCCGGCCGTGCGCGAACCAGGAACCGGTCTTGGCCTGCCGGTACCGAACCACGGCACCCTCGGTGGCAGTGGTCCAGACCCGATCGCCCTGCGGCATCTGCTGAACGACCCGGACCCGCGTCTCGGGCTGGAACGTGGTGGTGTGGAGTGCCATCGCGCGAAGTATACGCCCGCGGCCCCCCGAATCGGCGCAAGGGACTCACGCGCCCGATGAACCGACAGCGCCCTCGGTCGCTGCCGCACTCTGCGGGGTCCTGGGGCCGAGGTGGACCTCGCTTCGCCTTGCGATCCAAGCCGAGGTGAAGGTCTTCGCCAGGAAGGCCTGAAGTCGATCGAGATCGACCGCGGCCGCCTCGGCGGCGATCTCATCGAGTCCTCGAGGGCGGCCGAGGTGGTCGACGTCGCTGGCGAGCTGGGCGGCACGGGTCGAGGTGCGCTCGCTCTGGACAAGCAGGGCTCGGCGGAATCCGGCCGCCGCGCGGCGGAACTCGACCTCCTCGACCCCTCGCGCCAGGTCGGCGAGGCCTTCGAGGACGAGGCGGTGGCTCTCGCCGATGCGGTCGGGCGTGCTTCCGGCGTAGATCGTCAGCATGCCTCGATCCCGCCCGAGCGACGCGCTCGACCCGACCGAATAGCACAGCCCCCGACGCTCTCGCAGTTCGACGAACAGGCGACTGCTGGAGTGACCGCCCAGGATCCGGGATGCGATCGCCCAGTCCATCGCCTCGGGATCCCGCTGCGGCGGGGCGTCGAGGGCGACGCCGAGATGAACCTGCGACGTCTCGCGATCGATGTGCAGGATGCCTCCCTGCCGTTCGCCGGAGGTCCCGATCTGCCGAGAGTCGCCCTCCCATCCCTCGAGAAGCGCGGCCAGACGATCCATGAACGCCGGGGTCTCGATCCGCCCCGCGACCGCGAGCACGCCATCCGAGGGAACGGCTTCGCGGCGCCATCGCTCCCGAAGGTGATCGATCTCGATGGCCTCGAGGCCCGCTTCGGTTCCGTACCCGGTCCGGTCGAATGGAGGTGGTCGATGGCGACTGCCCAGTCGGATCATCGCAAGGCGCTGCGGCTCGTCGTCGAGACTTTCAAGGGACTGCAGGCAGAGTCGCCTCGCGGGCTCGAGGGCGTCTGCGGGGAGTCGTGGCCGGCGAACCAGGTCGACGAGAAGCGGAAGCGCCTCGTCGAGACGATCCCCCAGCATGGTGGCGGAGATCCGCATGGATCGACTGCCGTTTCGTACAGATCGCTGCACGCCAAGACGATCGAGGGCGTCGCTGTAGCCGCGACTGTCCAGATCACCCGCCCCCCGCATCAGCAGTTCGGAGAGCATTGCCGCCTCGCCGAGGCGGGTGTCGTGATCCCCCGCATCGCCGACCGGTACCAACCAGGAGATCGCAAGGGATGCCACCGAGGGCATCGGCTCGACCACCACGCGGAGGCCGTTGGGAAGCGTTGAGAATTCGGGCATGGGGTGGTCGCTCTCCGAGGGGTGCGTAGGTCCCCGAATGTAGCCGCCGCCCCGTTCAGTCCGCGCAGATCGCACAACCGGCACGATCGAGTCGATCTGCCACTCGGTGATGCACGGCAAGGTGCAGTGGGGCCGCCGGGTCGCCGATCAGCCGCTACCGCGAAGGGCGGCTTCCCTCATGCGAAGATTCATCGATCTCATTGCACTCGGACTGCTGATCCTGCTCCTGCTGGGGGCGGTGCTGTACGTCAACCACAATCGGCGTCGGTCCGACGCTGTCGAGGCGGCCCGGATGGGCCTGGAGCGGATCCAGGTCGAGGTCGATCTGATTCGAGCCCTGCATCTCCGAGAGACCGGCGAGCGGGCCCAGGTTCCAGGCGTCGACCCCTCGTGGTTCGACGGCTCGATGCCGATCAACGCGCTGCTTCCCCACCGGCACCGCTGGATGGACGTCGCGTCGGCCGAGGAGCAGTTCTATCTCCATCCACATCGCTGGTGGCTTGCCCAGGACGAGGGTCACGAGGCCATGTTCTGGTTCAATCCCCGGCAAGGCGTGGTCCGAGCGCGGGTGCCGTTCGAGCACTCGCTGGAGTGGACGCGGGCGATCTACATCGCCGTCAACGGAGAGGCGCCGGTGTTCGATCGCGTCGCCGAGGTGGAGCCGTCGCTGCCTCCGACCGGTCTGGAGACCGGCGTGCAACTCGGTCAGGCCACGGAACTGCCCGAGTCCTGATCCGGATCGCCGTTTGCGTCGAGGGGCGATTCGAATCCGTTGCCACTTCCGGTGCGTCCGAGAATCCAACGGGCCGATTCAGGTTGTCGCGGCGGTGGGTCCCTGCAGCTCGATCCGTCGGCGCGCGGGTCCACGAGCGGCTGCGCGAGTCGCCCGGCCTTGCCGCAGCGGTGCGCTCGCGCGACAGGTTCGATCCTTGTGCCGGTGCGACGGGGGTCGAGGATCGGAGGCCGTCGCCCGGGATCGGAACTCGGAGACGCGCCGCCGCTCGGGATCGGAACTTCATGTTTGGCAGTGGCTTCGGTCTCCAGTCGACGCTTGGAGGCGTGCGGGCGATCGACCGTCGCCGCCGATCTGGGCTCTTGCCATCGATGTGCGCCGCCTGCCGATGCGCGGGTCCGCGCCATGCGATCGAACCGCACCTTGAACCCAGAGAGTGACAGGCGAGACGAAGGCGTCGATCGGTGGCGCTGGTGACTTCGGAGTGGCCGGCGGCGCGCTCGTCTGGGATCGGACCGGAGCTGGCCGGAGGGCGGAGCGGCGCATTTGTCTGAAGCCGCTTCACAGCCGAACCCGATAACAGTACAACACTGGCATCGTGGGATTCCCGCTCCCGTTACGCTGGCGGGCTTCCCTTCTCTCCGACACGAGAGCGTAACGACAAGGAAAGCCAGCTATGGCGAAGAAGAAGAAGGCCGCCAAGAAGGCGACCAAGAAGGCGGCCAAGAAGACCGCCAAGAAGGCGACCAAGAAGGCGGCCAAGAAGACCGCCCGCAAGACCACTCGCAAGAAGGCGGCCAAGAAGACCGCGAAGAAGGCGACCAAGAAGGCCGCCAAGAAGACCGCTCGCAAGGCCGCCAAGAAGACGGCCAAGAAGGCGGCCAAGAAGACCGCGAAGAAGGCGACTCGCAAGAAGGCCGCCAAGAAGACCGCTCGCAAGGCCGCCAAGAAGACGGCCAAGAAGGGCGCCCGCAAGGCGACCCGTCGGGTTGCTCGCAAGAAGGGCTCTCGCCGCTGAGCGAAGAATTCATACGGCGGATCACCGATCCGCCGCACGAGCAGAGGCCGGAGCGTTCATTCGCTCCGGCCTCCGTGCGTTTTGTCGCCCGTGTCGCTCCCGATCGAGAGAGGACGTGCGACTGCATCCGATCTATCCTGTCACCTCGAACTCGCCGGCGAACCCACGCCGTTTCACCCCAACGACAGTCTCGACGGAGCGCGGCCCATGGCCCACGTCATCGCCGAACCCTGCATCGGAACCAAGGACACCTCCTGCGTCGACGTCTGTCCGGTCGATTGCATCCACCCCGCCAAGGGAGAGGGGACCTTCGAGGCCGCCAAGCAGCTCTTCATCGATCCGGACACCTGCATCGACTGTGGTCTGTGCGTCGACGAATGCCCCGTCCAGGCGATCTTTCCGGAGGAGGATCTGCCGGAGGAGTGGCGGGAGTACATCCAACTGAACGCCGACTGGTACAAGAACAACGCCTGACGCCCTTCGCGTCGAAGGGCGGACCGCGGAACTCCGAGTGGTTCCGCCCAGAGTGGTGCCGCCCATCGAGTTCGACTGATCGGCGCGTCGCCCCCGTCGTTGCACCGGCGGCGGCCGTGAAGTCGATCGGTGCCTTCCGTTCAGGCCGCGTCGTAGGACCTTGAAGGCGAGTCCACGGTGCCGGAGGCGATCGAGAGCGGTCTGGTCATTGGGGCGTCGGGTCGCTCGCACCAGTCCTGGGCTCGACCTCTCAGGTTGATCGTGCTGGCCATCGTCTTCCGATAGCCCAGCTTGCGGATCACTTCGAGCACGTCCGTCCAGTTGGGGAAGGCCTTGCCGTTGACCCGCTTGAACTCCTCGATCGCGAGCAGGAACAGGAACTGCTCCCGGTCCATTTCCCCTTCCTCCGCGGATCTCACGAAGTCCGTGAGTCGTCGGCCCGGTCCCCGGCGGCGTTCGAGGTTGGTGGCCGAGGGCCTCGGTTCGGCGATGGAGTCGGCCTTGAGGACCTCGGCATCTCGATCGCGCGACGTCGATTCGGAAGCCGCCTCGCCGGTGCTTTGGTTTCGATCGCCTGAGCTCATGGTGCATTCTCCCAGGCGAGCGGCGGGGGTCTTCGACGCCGCCGATACACTTCTCGCCGTCCTGTCCCATCGGCGAGGTCGTCTCGGATCTCGATCCCAGGAGCTCGGATGAACGAGCCGCCGGCCAACACGACCCGCACAACCATCAACACCGGCGCCGCCGTCCTCGCGTGGGTCGTCCCCGGCGCCGGCTACGTCATGCTCGGAGACCGCCGCCGCGGCGTGCTCGCCGGCGGAGGAGTGCTCGGGCTCTTCCTGTTGGGAATGCTGATCGGCGGGGTGGACGTCGTGGATCGGGCCGAAGACACCCTCTGGTTCGTGGCCCAGGCGGGAGCTGGTCCGGTCGCCTGGGTGGCCGACTTCGCGAACGCCGAACTGGTCAAGGCCGGTCGAGTGGGCGAGATGATCGCCGTTCCGACCGGAGATCCGCGGGTGCCGACCTATCCCGCGGTCTCGTCGCTGAAGGGTGTGGCCCGCCCCAACGAACTGGGAACGCTCTACTGCGCGATGGCGGGTCTCATGAACGTCGCGGTGATCCTGGACGTGCTCGGGCGGCGCCCGGGAGGGCGGGCATGATCGCGACGACGCTGGCGTATCTGCCGTTTCTCGAGCCGCTTCCGGGAGTCGAGCGGATCTGGATGCTGATGCTGTTGCCGCTCGCCCTCGGGATCTCCGTGATCTACAAGGCGATGAAGGTCGCCGACCTCGAACGCTACTGGCGATCGGTCGGTGTGATGACCGTGCAGATCGTGCTCGCGATGACCGGACTGGCGGTGCTGCTCGCGATCCTGGTGCAGGTCGTGGTCCCGATGCTCCCGGCGGAGTGAGCCCGTGGTCAGGCGTCGCCGCCGGGCCGACGCACTCCGCCGCCGCGCCGGACCTTCTTCAAGGCCGCGGCGGTTCGCTTGCCGCCGACCTTCCGTCGAGGGGCCGTCGCACCTTTGCCGCGGCCGCGGCCGCTCTTGTCCTTGCGCCGTGTCGAGTCGCCTTCCTCCCGACCCTTCCGTTCCCTCCGCTGGTTCGGGAGGTCCTTCGCGAGCTTGACTCCTGCCCGGACGGTGCGGCGGGATCCGGTCGACGTGTTCCTGCGCGGAGAGCGATCTTCGACCGGACGCGCCTTCGACGTCTCGCGAGAGATGTCGACCCCGGCGAGACGTTCGATGGCGCCCCACCGTGGTCCGTCGCGATCGGTGAAGAAGGAGATCGATCGCCCCGAGTCGCCACCGTGCCCGGCTCGGCCCACCCGATGCACCCATTCCTCCGGTGAGAGCGGCAGGTCGTAGTTGACGACCAGTTCGATGCCCGGCACGTGCAGACCTCGTGCTGCGACATCGGTGGCGACCAGCACGCCGAGTCGGCCGTCGGTGAACCCGCCGAGGGCTGCGGCCCGTTGGCGAGGCGTTCGATCGCCGTGCAGCATGCCGGTTCGAAGTCCATGGCGTCGAAGCGCCGCCGCGACCCAGCCGACGCGGCGTCGGGTCCGAGCGAAGATCAGCACCCCCTTCGGCGAACTCCCGAGTTCCTCCAGGAGCGTTGGGACCTTGGCCGCCTCCTCGACCGCGACGAGGCGATGGTCGAGGTGGACCGCCGCCGCGTTTCGGGTGCCGACCTCGACCCGGAGCGGATCCTTCAGAAACGCCTCGACGAGATGCTCGACCTCGCGCGGCATCGTCGCACTGAACAGCATGCGCTGCGGCAGCGGAGCGGTCCGTTCGAGAATCCACGTCACCTGTGGAAGGAACCCGAGGTCGAGCATTCGATCGGCTTCGTCCACGACGACCTGCCGCACGTAGGCCAGCGAAAGGTCGTCCCGCTCGACCAGTTCACGGATCCGGCCCGGCGTGCCGACGAGCAGATCGACGCCGCGGGCCAGCGCCTCCCGCTGCGGACCCAGCGCCGCCTTGCCGGTGACGACCGCGACCGTCGGGACCAGTCCCTTGAGCAGTCGTTCGAGTTCCGCCGCGACCTGCATCGCGAGTTCGCGGGTGGGGCACACCACGAGTGCCCGCAGGCGGGTTCGCGGATCGACGCGGCGCCCCGTCCTGGGCGGCCGCTGCGCGAGCAGCGAGCGAGCCATCGGGAGCCCGAATGCGACGGTCTTGCCGGTTCCGGTGGGCGCGAGGGCCACGAGATCCCTTCCCTCCAACGCGGCGGGAAGCGTCGCGGCTTGGATCTCTCGCGGCTCCTCGAATCCCATTGCGGCGATCGTGCGCAGGAGTCGGGGGTCGTCGATCAGGTTCTCGAATCGCATCGGGCTCGGCACGGTGGGTCGGTCGTTGGTGAACGGTTGGAGAGGCGCCTTCCCGGACCTGTCGCGGTCCGGGAAGAGTGGTGCGCCGACGATGGCGTCGAGGTCGCTCGAACAGACCCACCACCGTGGCGAGGCGGTCCAGCTGGTTGGGTTGACCGCCATCGCATGTGGCGCACGGTATCAAGGAGTCGAGATCCGCATCCGAGCCACGAGGTCGAGAGGAGAGAGGACCAAGCCATGGACGGCGATCGCCATCCCGAGGGCACGCGGCCGCCGGGCAGCCACCCGATGGGCCTCCGCACGCTCGAGGCTCGGATGGTCGCGTCCGGAGTCCGCGGTGATCGAGCCGTGCGCCTGCACATCGATCCCATGCACATCTCCGCCGCCACGGGCATCTGGCGTTCGGTCGCGCCGGATCGCTGCAGAAACCTGCTCCTGCGGGGCGAGATCGCCCTCGAAACGCTCGCGGACGGCGTGTCTCGTGAACTGGGGCGTCTTCGGACTCGCAGTCGCGTCGAGTTCGGTCTCGAGATCGACACCCGAGGTCTCAAGCGCCGAGGAGAGCCGCTGCCCGGGCCGATCGTCCTGAACGACGACGAGTTCGACTGGATCGCCGAGAGTCTGACCTGGGTCTCTCTGGAGGCGGTGCGCATCGAGGGGCCGGTGGATCCCGGAGACGTGATGGCGATGGAGGCGATGGTCGCCCGCGGTCGTCCGTCGATGGAGGGGGACATTCGAGCGGTGGCCTCGTTGTCCCTCGACGAGCGCGGCACCCTCGCCTTTGCGGCTCGTTCGCAGCGGCCGGCCCTCCGCCTGGTCGCGGAGGATCTGGCCCTGTATCTCGCGGCGGTGCTTCGACGCGATCCCGACGACATTCCCAGACCCCCGGCGCCGCTGGTGCATCGGCTGCTGGACGCGACCGGAACGATCGCGATTCGTCCGGCGGAGACCGAGGTCTATCCCGGTTCGGTCGACGTGGGCGTGGCGACCGGCGGCGTCGAGGGCGGTCCCGCCACCTTCGGATTGATCTACGACATCCCAAGCGCCTCCTGGCATGCCGACGCGGCGTAGACCGCGATCGCACCGATCCAAGGTCGTGTTCGGGGCGCTGCCCGTGGCGATCGTCCGGGAACTGCCGGTTGCAGGGTCATTTCGCCGATGGTCCGGCGATGCGGAAGGCGCTTGGACGGCTGGGCGGACGTGGCGTGGCGGTCCTGACGGTCGTGGCCTCGTGCCTGCCATGGGCCTGTGCGGGAGATGACGATCCCGCACGGCAGCCGATTCGAGTCGGCATCCTCCACAGCCTGACGGGGACCATGGCCACCAGCGAGACGCCGGTCGTCGATGGTTGTCTGCTGGCGATCGAGCAGTTGAACGCCGCAGGAGGCGTGCTGGGACGTCCCGTCGTGGCGATCGTGAGGGACGGCGCCAGCGACCCGCAGACCTTCGCACGAATGGCGGAACGACTCGTCGAGGAGGACGGCGTGTCGGCGATCTTCGGCTGCTGGACGTCCGCCAGTCGCAAGGAGGTCCGTCCGGTGGTCGAGCGACTCGGCAGCGTCCTGTTCTATCCGGTGCAGTACGAGGGACTCGAGCAGTCCCCGAGAATCGTCTATCTCGGCGCCGCTCCCAACCAGCAGATCATCCCCGCGGTGCGGTGGGCGATCGAGAACCTCGGTCCCCGCGTCTTTCTCGTCGGCAGCGACTACGTGTTTCCGCGGGTGGCGAACGTCCTGGTTCGCGATCAGGTCGAGGCGATGGGTGGCGAGATCGTCGGCGAGGCGTACCTGCCGCTCGGCGATGTGCGAGTCGGACCGATCGTCGAGGCGATCGCAACGGCTCGCCCCGATGCGATCCTCAACACGGTCAACGGCGACACCAACACCGCGCTCTTCCGCGAACTCCGACGCGCCGGTGTCGATCCGACGGTCTCGCCCACGATCAGCTTCTCGATCGGCGAACCGGAACTCCAGGCGATGGACGCCCGCGCCCTCGCGGGCGACTACGTCGCCTGGAACTACTTCGAATCGCTCCAGACCCCCGAGAACGAGGCGTTCGTCGAGGCCTATCGAGATCGATTCGGTCAGGACCGCGTCCTGAGCGACCCGGTCGAAGCCGGTCATCTCGCGGTCCTGCTGTGGGCTGCGGCGGTCGAGGAGTCCCGCGATCCCAGTCCCGACGGCGCCCTTCGCGGCATCGGCCGTCGCCACCTCGCGGCGCCGCATGGCCCCGTCACCATCGACCCGAGAACCCAGCATGCCTGGAAGACGCCGCGGATCGGACGGATCCGAAGCGATGGGGGCATCGAGGAGGTCTGGAGCGCAGGCACGCCGATGCGCCCGATGCCGTTCCCGATGTGGCGACTTCGCGGCGAGTGGGAGACCCTCCTCGAGGATCTCCGCGCAGGATGGAACGGCTCGTGGGCGGCGCCTCCAAACGATGCTCCGGGAAGCTCGCCTTGACCCGAAGCCACTCCGTCGCATTCGGCTCGATCCGAGCCACCCTGCTCCTGTGGTTTCTGCTGATCACGCTGGGCTCGGTGGCCGCCGTGGCGGTGGTCGCCTCGGTGTTGACCCAACGGAATCTCGAACGGTCGATCCTCGAGCATCTTGCGGCGCTCGCCGAGACCCGAGCGGTGCAGATCGAGGAACTCGTCGATGCACGGGTCGCCGCGATCTCCGCGTTGGCCCGCGATCCCTCGCTGGTTCGGGCGTTCGAGTCCCTCGAGTCCGACGAGAAGGTGCCCGCCGAATTCGAGTCCTTCCTCGGAAGGCTGTCCGAAGGCCTCGGCCTGGAGAGTCTCGCCCTGGTCTCGATCGAGGATCGCGTCCTGATCGCGTTCGGTTCGGCGAACGGCTTGAGCGGGGCCGATCTCACCAGAACGCCATGGGTGGGTGGACCTCTTGCCGCCGCGGTCGATCGAGCTGGAACCCTGCTGCAGGCGGATCTCTCTTCGCTGCAGCCGCTTGCGGGGAGAAGACGCCCGGGACTGTTCGTCGCCGGACCGGTGTTGGACGGACCTCGGGTCGCAGGTGTGCTGGTCGCACAGATCGACGAAGGGCCGATCGACGCCCTGATCGGCGACGTGTCGGGACTTGGTGAGACCGGGCAGACCGTCGCGGTTCACGACGACGGGACCTCGCTGGTCGTTGCGGCCCCGCTTCGGGACGATCGCAACGCCGCGGGCACCCGACGCCTGACCCGGGACGTCGAGACCTATCGAAGCGCGATTCGGGGCGAGGGGCGTGTGGGCTACGGGATCGGTCCCTCGGGCCGAGAGGTGATCGGTGCGTGGTTCCATCTGCCGGCGCTGCGATGGTCCGTCTCGGTCGAGCAGGATGCGGAAGAGGCGTTTGCCCCGGCACGTCGGCAGGCGTGGACGATTCTGGCGGTGGCTGCGATGCTGGCGATCCCCGCGGCGCTCGCGGCGCTGGTCGTGGCATCGACGCTCGGCCGACCGATCCGCACGGTCTCGCACACGCTCGCCCGGGCCGCGGAGGGCGATCTTCGAGATGCGCCGGAGGCGGCGGGCCGCGGCGAACTTCGGCAACTGCTGGAGTCGCTCGCTCGGATGATGCGCGATCTCGGTGGCATGCTCGGCGGCGTTCGGCACACCAGTCGCGACATCGCGACGACCGCCGCGGAGGTTCGCGAGACCGCCGGGCGTCAGCACACCGTGGTGCAGGACCTCGGCAGTTCCGCCGCCCAGATCGCGGCCGCCGTCGAGGAGATGTCGGCGACCGGCAGCCAACTTGCCACCACCGCCGAGGGCGTGGGCACCCTTGCCGAAGACACCGCGGCTCGAGCCGAGCGCGGTCGGCAGGGACTCGATCGGATGCGGGACTCGATCGGAGGGCTCGATCGCACCAGCGAAGGCGTCTGCGGACACCTCGCGGAGATTCGGCGACGAGCGGAAGGCGTCGGCGCGGTCGTGGTCTCCATCACCCGCGTCGCCAATCGAACCAACCTGCTGTCGATCAACGCGGCGATCGAGGCGGAGAAGGCCGGCGCGCACGGCCGCGGCTTCGGCGTCGTCGCGACCGAGATCAACCGCCTTGCCGATCAGACCGCGGCGGCGGCGCTCGAGGTCGAGGCGATCGTCGAGGGGATGCAGCAGTCGGTCTCGGCCGGCGCCGAGGCGATGGACGGGCTCGCCGGCGTGGTCCGTTCGAGCGTCGAGACCGCGTCCGGGGTGGCGGGAGATCTCGCGGCGATTCTGGAGGCGATCGCCGATCTGCGCGATCGCTTCACCGGGCTTCGGGACGGAGTCGAAGCCCAGAGCCAAGGCGCCTTGCAGGTCCGTGACGCCATGCGGCAGTTGCGGGACTCCAGCCGCCTCGCGAGCGAGGTCGTCGAACGCCTGCAGTCCTCGGCGGTTCGCCTCGACGAGGCGAGTCGGGGCCTTGAAGGTGCCGTGGACCGATTTCAACTCGAGAACGGGTCCAGCTGAGGACTCCGGTCCGGGAACTCGAGTCCGAATCCGGCTTCTCGCCCCCCAGACGATGGAACCGAGATCCCTCGACGCCCTATATCTGAGGGTGAGGGGAGCATTGGCGGCGGCGGACTCTCGATGCCGTTGGATGCGGGTGGTCGGAACGAGGTCCACCCTGCGTCTCGAGATCACCCAAGAGACGGAGTTCGCCTGCCAATCCCCCGATCACCACGCAGTCGCCCACGCGCCGGCCAAGCGGTCGGTGCAACATCGATCCAACCCCGTCGGAGTGCCTGACATGTCCAGCCGATTCACCTCGATGTCCTCCCTGCTGGTCGCGGTCGGTGCCGTCCCCGCCGCCGCCGTCGCCTTGGCCCAGTCGCCGGCACCATCGCCTCAGATGGATGTCGAGCGACGAGAGATGCGGGTCGAGATCCGCATGCCGGACGAGGGATCGCCGCAGATCGTCATCAACGGCGAGGCCGTTCCACCGGAGCGGTTGCGCCGCCGTCCCGATGGTGGGTTTGCGATTCTCGACCGACCCGGTGGGGAGGTGATCGAGGTCATTCCGCGGATCTGGGCGGGACCCGAGGGCGGGATGCGGGGCATGGACGGCCCGGGGTCCGAGATGCGCCCGATGGTCGGCGTGGTGATGGACCGAGTCGACCCGCTCCTGGCCAGGCACCTTCGCCTGGATCCCGGCGGAACGATCCTCGTCGCGGAGGTGCTTCCCGGTTCGCCCGCCATGGAGGCGGGAATTCAGCCGGGCGATCTCATCACCGGGATCGCGGGCGGCCCGGCGACGGCCGAGCGTCTCGCCGAGGCCGTCGACCTCGCCGGAGTCGAACGCCGCATCGGTCTGGAGGTGATCCACGAGGGCGAGTCGCGACGGATCGAAGTCACGCCGCGCGTCATGAGGCGGCCCCAGCAGGTGCAACGCGAGATCCGGGTGGAGGTGGATCGCGATCGTGGTGGGCGGCCCGAGGCCGATCGGAGGCGCCGCGGGCGGGGTGGAATGGATGCTCCGATGCCCCACGACGACCACGGCGATGGGGCGTGGGGCGATGGGGCGTGGATGGACGAGATCGAAGGACTGGTCGAGATGCTCGAGGGGGAGATCGAGATGCGTGCGGACCAGTTCCGGCAGCATCTCGACGGCCCTTGGGTGGACGCCCACGTCCACGGACCCATGCAGCAGTTTCGCGAACAGGCCGAGCGGGCCTACGACGAGATGATGCGGCATGTCGAGCATCTCGAGCACGAGATGCATCGCCGTCTCGAGGATCAGATGCGCGAGTTCGAGCGGAACTGGTCCGAGTGGCGCCGCGAGGTCGAGCGGCAGGTCGGGGAGCACCTCCGCGAGCGCGAGCGGATGGAGCAGGAGAGGGAGCGCCGTCGCGAGCGGCCGCAGCGCGATCGTCGCCCGGAGTCCCGGCCGGCCTGATCGCGCCCGACCGGATCAGGTCAGGGTCACCAGACCGATCTCGACGGTCTCTTCGCGACGGCCGATCCAGGTCTCGCGGCTGCGCAGCCGCACCATGACCGTCGCTGGCGACAATCGGTAGCGGGCAAGGCGTCGGCGTCGATCAAGCGCCGCTTCGGAAGAGCCCGGATGCGGGCCTTCCCGCGTCGGCGATCCTCCGCCGCCGGGCGCGAGTTCGTCGTCGAAGACCACATGCACCGCGCCGCGACGGGAGCGGGTGGCCTCCTTCAGGAGCTCGAGCGTCGCCACGCCACCGCGGAGCCCGAGATCCCGGAAGCCGACCCGCTTCAAGGCCGATCGTGCCGCGTCGAGGTCCTTCGCGGCGAGCATCAGGTTTGCGCGAATCGCGCGGCGCTTGAGGTTCACTTCGGGAAGGGCGATCTCGGCGGCGATCGCAGAACCTTCCGCGAGCGAGGTCTCGATGCCGGCAGCGTCGAGACGGCCGCGCAGGACCGCAAGATGTCGGGCCACTCGGCGATCGGCCTCCTCGAGGCGCAGCAGCGACAGGTTTCGGGGCGCGTGCAGGGGATGGGAGCCGGTCATGGCGTTCGAAGGCGTCTGCGAGCGGGTGAGGGCGATGCTAGGTTGCCCGCATGATCGCCTCGCTTGGACTCCTGCTCAGCCGCACCATCGGGCGGTTCATGCCCGATCCGTTCCTGCTCGCGATTCTGCTGTCGATCGTGGCGGCGACTCTGGCGGCGACCCTCGGCACCGCCGGAGTGGACGGAGGACCGCCGCCGGGGCCGGAGCTGCTCGCCTCGTGGTGGACGCAGGGGGTCTGGGGACTTCTGGCGTTCTCGATGCAGATGTGTCTGATCCTCGTGACCGGGTCCGCGGTCGCGGAGAGTCCGATCGTCTCGCGAGGACTTGCCCGAATCGCGGCCTTCCCGACCTCGATGACCTCGGCAGCGGCGCTGGTCGCGGCGGTCGCGATCGCGGCGGGCCTTCTGAACTGGGGACTCGGTCTGGTGGTTGGAGCGATCCTCGCCCGCGAGACCGCCCGGAGCCTCGTCGAACGCGGCATCGCCTGCCACTACCCGCTGCTCGCCGCGTGCGGCTACCTCGCGATGATCGTCTGGCATGGCGGCTTCTCGGGGTCGGCGCCCCTTTCGATGACCACGGTCGCCGGCGCGAGCAAGGTGATTCCCGCCGAGGTGCTGGCGAGGCTCGCCGCCATGGACGGCGCCGCCCTCGGTGCCGACGGCACCCTTCCGCTGTCGCAGACGCTGCTGTCGCCGCTCAACCTCGTCGCGACCGGCGGCCTCGCGATCGGTCTGCCGCTGCTGATGGCGGCGCTGGCCCCGCGTGAAGCGAAGGCGATGGTCTCGCCGCGGAACCTCGGCATCGAACTCGGTCACGGCCGCAGCGCCGAACGAGATGGTTCGACCGCGGCCCCGGAGGAGGCGGGACTGCTGTCGCGCAGTCTGGCGATCCTGCTCGGCGTCGCATTCGTCGGGGGATTTCTCCAGTGGGCGATGCGCGATGGTCTCGGCAGGCTCGGCCTCGATCAGGTCAACGCGTTCATGCTGGGAGCGGGCCTGCTGCTGCACGGGTCGGCGCTCGCGTACGCACGAGCGGTCGAGCGGGCGGCACGGGGCTGCGCGGGCATCATGATCCAGTTCCCGCTCTATGCAGGCATCCTCGGACTGCTGCGCGAGAGCGGCCTGCTCGCGGAGTTCGCGACCTCGATCGCCCAACGGGCCGACGAGAGCACTCTTCCGCTGCTGACGCTCCTGTCGGCGGGTCTCGTCAACCTGTTCGTCCCGTCGGGCGGGGGGCAGTGGGCGGTGCAGGGGCCGATCGCCCTTGCGGCGGGCGCAGAGGCGGGTGTGGCGCCGGGAACGATGACGATGGCGGTGGCCTACGGCGATCAACTGACCAACATGCTGCAGCCGTTCTGGGCGCTGCCCTTGTTGGCGATCACCGGGGTGAAGGCCCGCGATCTTGTGGGCTACACCGCGCTGGCGATGGTCGCCGCGCTGGCGTGGCTGCTGTTGGTCCTGTTCGTGCTGGGCTGAGGAAGCCCGTTCGCCACGTCTCGCCCCGGTCGGGCGTCACGTTCGACGGGAGTTTCGAATCGCCGAGAGATCACCGGGCGCGTTGACGTTCACCAACCGGTTGGGATCGCACTCGACCTCGATCACGGAGTCCGGCGGCAGCGTGTCGATGGCGGCAAGCAGGCCGAATCGCCCCGATTCGATTCGCGATTCGAGTATGGGTCTCGACGCCGGTGCGTAGATCGCCGTGCATGGGTGTCGCCGACGAAGACCGCCGTCCTCGGCGACCGAGATCGCGACGGACGCTTCGGCCCGACCGCGGAACGACTCGATCAGCGCGACGATCGTCTCCGCGTCGATCGAGGGCAGATCTCCAGCGAGCACCATCGCCGAACCGCCGAGTCGCCGCAGCGCGGTGACGATGCCGCCGATCGGGCCGCAGCCGCGATGATCGTCGGGGAGCCAGAGATCGCCGGCGTCTCGAACCGTTGGATCGCACTCGCCGATCACGGCGACAGGCGCATGGAGTGCCGCCCGCAGCGTCGCGATGGCATGCTCGACCATCGGACGACCGTCGATCGGCTCCCGCAGCTTGTCTCGGCCGAATCGGCGACTTCGTCCCCCGACCAGCACCACCGGGTGCGGCGGATCCCACGCCTCGGCACCGGACTCAAGCGCCATGGCGACCCTGGTCGGCGACGGGATTGGGTTCGCCTCTGAGCATCTCGATGGCGTGGGGAAGGACGTCCGCCACCGCCTCGAGCATCTCGACGGCGCCGCGTGGAGAGCCGGGAAGCGTGACGATCAGGGTGCTGCCGACGGTGCCCGCGACGCCACGAGAGAGAAACGCCAGCGGAGTCTGCTCGAGGCAACGCAGACGGGCGAGATCCATGAGGCCCTCGTGTTCGCGTTCGATGACGTCCCTCGCGGCTTCCGGCACGACGTCGCGAGGTGCAAGACCGGTGCCACCGGTGGATGCCACAAGATCGATCGCTCGATCCGGATGGGCCAGTTCCCGAAACGCCGCGGAGAGTTCGGCTCGATCGTCCGGAAGGCATCGCGTCTCCACGACATTCGCGTGAAGCCGGTTCCGAAGCACGTCGGCGACGGCGGGCCCCGAGGCGTCGACGGCGTCGCCACGCGCGCAACGATCGCTGGCAACGACCACGGCCGCTCGAATCGGCGGCGACGGGATCATGAGGCGCTCGGACGACGGCCGTCCGCGACGTGGGAACCGCTCCGCCCGCCGTGCTTCTCGAGCACTCTGATGCCTTCGACGACCATCCCGCGATCGATCGCCTTGCCCATGTCGACGATCGTCAGGCACGCCATGCCCACGGCGACGAGCGCCTCCATCTCCACGCCGGTTCGCCCTCGGGTCCGCACGGTGGCTTCGACGCGAACCCTGCCCGACTCGAGGTGTGCGTCGACATCGATGCCGTCGAGGGGCAGGGTGTGGCAGAGCGGAATCAGTTCATCGGTGCGCTTGGCGGCGAGGATGCCGGCGATGCGGGCGATGTCGAGAACGGGCCCCTTCGCCACGCTGCCCTCGGCGATCGCCGCTTCGAGGTCCGGGCCGATCCGCACGAAGCCCTCCGCAACCGCCACCCGTGCGGTGATCGGCTTCTCGCCCACGTCGACCATCGACGCGCGGCCGTCGGCGTCGAGATGGGTCAGATCGGTCGGCGATCCTGATCGGTTCACGTGCTGCTCCGATGGCGATGGTCCGTGGGTCGGTCGTCGGCTCAGTCGTCCCACCCGTGAAAAGGGTATCGCTCGTCGGCCTGGACCGATCGGCCTCCAGGGATCTCGACGAAACCGTCGCTTCGACCGGCGCTGATCACGTCGCCGGAACTTCGAGACGGCACCAGGGCGACGCGTCCCGCGGCATCGAGCGTGGCCAGCCGGTACCGCCACAGGTCGCTCGAGACGGCGTCGGTCTCGGCGTCGATCTGCACCTCGCGAGCTGGTCGCATCGCGACGCCCGCCCCGGCGGCAAGCACCGGGATCGCGATGCGCCGGGCCGCCGTCAGCGCCGACAGGGGATTGCCCGGAAGGCCGAACAGGGCCACCGCGCCCCGACTCGTCTCGCACACGGCACCCAGCATCGGACGCCCCGGTCGCTGCGGGACCCGGTGAAAGACGACGCGACCGCCGTTCGCCTCGATCGCGGCCCGGACCAGATCACGATGCCCCATCGAGACGCCGCCGGTCAGCACGACCGCGTGGTGGGACTCGATCGCCGACGCGAGCGCTCGCGACAGTCGGTCGAACTCGTCTGGAACGTGCTCGACGGTTCCGACGCGGATCCACGGCCGCGCGGCCAGCAGGGCGGCGAGGCCGGCGGCGTTGCCGTTTCTGATCTGATGGTCGTTCGGCCTCGACTCGACCGGGACCACCTCTTCGCCGGTCGTGAGCAACGCGACCGACAGGGCCTGCTGCACCAGCGGTTCGGCGATCCCGCAGGTGGCGAGCGCGGCCACCGCACCAGCGCCGATCGGGGCGCCGGACTCCAGGAGCACCTGGCCGACCCGGGCGTTGTCCCCGCGGCGACGCCAATGCTCGCCGGGTCGCGGGACGACACCCTCGGAGATCGTGATCGAGACCACGTCGTCCGACTCCGCGGCCACGTGTTCGAGGACGTCCTCGCGACGAACCACCGCGTCGCCGCCGTCGCCGCCGTCGGTTCCGAGGGGTCGAGGAGCGCCGGTCGCGATCCGAATGCACCCGCGGCATGCGGGCATCATCGGAGGCGCAGCGCCCGGTCGGGATTCGCCAAGCACGGGGAGTTCCCGTCCGGAGACGAGATCTGCGATCCGAATCGCGTAGCCGTCCATGGCGGAGTGGTCGAAGGGTGGGCTGTCCCGATCCGCCCGGAGGGCCTCGGCGAGGATCCGGCCGCGCGATGCGGACAGGGCCACCCGTTCGGAAGAGTCTCTCACGAAGGCTGACGCGCCCTCGGCGACGAGTCGACGTATCGCCTCGTCGGGAGAATCGACGGCGCCGGCATCGTGGGAGTCGTCCATGGCCTCGCCAACTTACACTGCGCCGATGCGGATCGAAGTGCTGGTGTTCGGCCCGGTCGCCGAAGTGGTGGGCGCCGATCGAATCGGGGTCGAGTGCCACGTCTCCGCCAACGACTCCGGTCCAAGCGTCGCGACGGTGCTCGAGGCGATCGGTCGCGATCATCCCGAACTTGCGACGGCCCTGTCCGGCGCACGCCTGGCCGTCAACCATGCATTCGCGCCTCCCGAGGCCCTGGTGGGGCCGGGCGACGAGGTCGCGCTGATCGCTCTGGTGGGTGGCGGATGACCCAGGTCCGTGTCGAGATCGTGGGGGGTCCGCTGTCGCCGGAGACACCGTCGTCGGCCGGGCCGATCGAGGCACGAGGGGAGATCGGAAGCCGGGTGCGTTTCGAGGGCGTGGTCCGGCGTCTCGAAGGCGAAGGGACCATCGAGGCGCTCGACTACGAGGTGTACTCGCCGATGGCCGAACGGGTCCTCGAGTCGATCGCTCGCGACGAGGGTCGGCGGTCCGGTGTGCTGGGAATCCTGGTGCGGCACAGCCGGGGCCGTGTCGCCGTCGGCGAGGTCTCCTTCGTGTGCGAGATCGCGTCGGCGCACCGGGCCGAGGGACTCGAGGCGCTCGGCTCCTTCATCGATCGCATGAAGAGGGAGGCGCCGATCTGGAAGCGTCCGGTGCCTGCTTCCTCAGACTGATCAACGAAGCGCCGCCGAGGCGACGCCCGCGATCAACTTCACCGCGGCAATCCCCAGCACCGCAGCCAGCAGCAGGTTCAGGGTTCGAGGCGTCGCCCGTCGACTCCCGAAGTAGCCGCCGACTGCGCCGCCGACCGCCGCCGCCGCCGCCAACGGAACCGGCGCCAGGCCGACGGCCCAGCCGCTCATGGCGATGCCGGCCAATCCGGACAGCGAGTTGGCGAGGATGAAGAGCGATGCCGTCGCGGCGACTCGACGCGGCTCGGCCCAGCCGCAGATCAGCAGCAGCGGACTGAGGAAGATCCCGCCCCCGGTCCCGGTGAGCCCGGCGGCGAATCCGATGACGCCTCCCGCGACCAGCTTCTTCGACAGCGGAGGATCCTCGACGCGCCGCGGCGCGGACGTCTTCAGATTGGTCCACAGCATCCGAATCGCCGCGAAGGCGAGCGTGACGCCGATCGCGGCCCGCAGCCAGTTCTCGGGCACGGGAATCGCCGCCCCGATGAACGCCATCGGCAGGGATGCCGCCGCAAACGGCAGCAGGAACCTCCACGAGAAGTGACCCGCGGAGAGGTAGTGGCCGAATGCGATCGAGGCGACGACCACGTTGACCGAGAGCGCCGTCGGCCGCATCGCCTCGGGGGCGACGCCCAGCAGGGCCATCGCCGCGAGGTAGCCGGATGCGCCGGCATGACCGACGGATGCGTAGAGCGCACCGACGAACAGGAAGAGGACCGCCAGCGGAACGAGGTCGTCCAACGGCATCGCGAGGTTCAGCCGCCGATCGCGGACATCGGTCGCGGCGGCGGAACGAAGTCGGGAGCGTCGATGCCGTGTCCAGCCTGCTTGGACCATGCCGCATCGACGAGGAATCGACGCAGGTCCTCGTCGCTGCCGCCACCGCGAAGCAGGGGACGAAGGTCCCACTCCCGGTCGCTGAAGAGGCACGGCCGCACCTTGCCGTCGGCGGTCAGGCGCAGGCGGCTGCAGGCTCCGCAGAAGGGTGAACTGATCGGCGCGATGAAGCCGACGCGGCCCCGCTCGCCGTCGGCGAAGCGGAAGGTCGTCGCCGTCGCCGAGGGATCGGCGGTCGGCTCGGCGACCAGCGGATGCGCCGCCTCGATCCGGCGCCGCGTCTCCGACGCCGACACCCAGTGGTCGGATCGCCAGGTGCGACCGGAGTCCAGTGGCATCCACTCGATGAAGCGGACTTCGATGGCGAGGCGCCGCGCCAGCTCCGCGAAGGCGACCGCTTCGTCGTCGTTGCGATCTCGGAGCAGGACCACATTGACCTTCACCGGGCCGAGGTCCTCCAGAATGCAGTGCTCGATGCAGGAGAGGACATCGGCAAGCGGCGTTCGGCTTCGAGTCAGCCTGGCGAAGCGATCGGGATCGAGCGTGTCGAGGCTGACCGTGACCCGGTCGATCCCGTGCCGTCGCCAGTCCGCCACCGTCGCGGCGTCGCCTCTCGCGCCGTTGGTGGTCAGCGCCAACTCGCACCCCGTCGCCTCGCGCAGGCCACGCGCGATCGAACCGAGGTCGGGGTGCAGGGTCGGCTCGCCACCGGTCAGACGGATTCGGCGGATCCCGAGCGAGGCGGCGACGCTGCCGAGGCGAACGAACTCGTCGGCCCGAAGCAGTGTGGACGGTTCGGCGAACCGCACGTCGGGCTCCATGCAGTAGACGCAACGGAAGTTGCAGCGGTCCGTCAGCGAGATGCGAAGGTCGCGGATCGTCCGCCCGTGCGCGTCGCGCAGCGTGCCGTGTCCGTGGATCGACTCCGGAGCCGGCGGAGGAGCGCCGGCGTCCGCTCCAACGGACCACTGCGGCAGCGAGAGCGCACCGGTCATCGTGGTGGCCTCCTCATCGACGCACCTCGATGGGACCCACGCGAAGAACGCCGTCGGCGACGATCCTGGCCCGCAGACCGCCCCGGCCGCGAAGTCGGCGTTCGGCGCCGGCGCCGATCGCCTCGTCCATCCAGGCGCAGGGCCGGCACTCCTCGCTGCCGAGGAAGCGCACGCCGCCGATCTCGAACTCGCATCCGATCAGGGCGTCGAGGTCGATTCCGCGGGTCACGACGTTTCGGCGCGTCGCGGAGATGTCGCGGCGATCGGTCGCGATGGCGAGATCGGTCCACACCTCCTCGAGCGTCTCCTGTGCGACGAAGGTGATCTGTCCCTTGTAGTCGGGTCGGTAGTCGAAGAAGCGATCGCCGCGGAGGCCCCGGCCCGCCACGCATTCGACCTCCTGAACGCCCACGGTGGGATGATCGAGCGGAGCCGATCCATGCCGGCCGTAGAAGTTGTGCCCGGGCGAGATGAACAGATGCGTGATCTCGCCGGCGGCGACGAGGCGCTCGCGGGATTCGGTCGGGATGCTCATGAACTCGCGGCCTCCGCGTGTCGAGGCGATCGACTGTGGTCGGACCTCTCGATCCGCCGGACGTCGGCGTAGATGTTGAAGCGGTCGTCCCGCACGAATCCGAGCAGCGTCATGCCGCATCCCGTCGCGATCTCGACCGCGAGGCTGGATGGGGCGCCGACCGAGGCGAGCACGGGCACGCCCGCCATGGCCGCCTTCTGCACCAGTTCGAACCCGGCCCGGCCGCTCACCAGGATCACCCGACCTTCGAGCGGCAGGCGGCCGTCGAGCAGCTCGCGTCCGATCAGCTTGTCGAGCGCGTTGTGTCGGCCGACGTCCTCGCGTACCGAGAGGAAGGCGCCGTGCTCGTCGAACAGACCGGCGGCGTGAAGCCCGCCGGTCCGCGTGAAGGCGGCCTGGTGCTCTCGCAGCGTCTCGGGCAGGCGATGAATGATCGAAGGCGTCAGCCGCGGCCGGCCCGCGTCGATCCGGTGGCGCCTTCGGACGGCGAGGTCGGCGAGCATCGCCTTGCCGCACGCCCCGCACCCGGAGGAGATGAACGTGGTCCGCTCCTCGGGCAGGCGGCCGGCGTCGCCGTGCAGGCCGACGGAGATCGTCGAAGCCTCGTCGCCGGGTTCGATCCAGTCGAGCTCCGCACGGTCGTGGATCACGCCCTCGGCGAACAGGAGGCCCGCGGCGAGTTCCAGGTCGTGCCCTGGAGTGCGGAGCACCACGATCGAGCGATGGCGTCGGCCACCGGCGTCGTCGGGTGCCTCCACGCGAATCTCCAGGGGCGCCTCGACGGCGAGGGCGTCCACGTCGCCGGACGCGGATTCGCCGCGGACACGTGCGATCGCGACGTCGCGATGGAGCGACTCGTCGGGCGACGCGCTCACGTCGCGACTCCCGACGGCGCCACCTCGACGATCATGTGCTTCATGAGCGGCTGGTCCGATTGCGAGCTGAAGTCGCCGATCGGACAGAGGGCGTTCATCTCGGGCATGTAGCCCATCGCGCAGCCTCGGGGAATCGACACCGGAACCGCCCGGAAGCCCCTGATCTCGCGCGTCGAACCGTCCCGGCCGAAGCTCTTGAGATCGACGAGATCGAGGTTGGCGAGTCCCCGATCCCGCATGTCGTCCTCGTTCATGAACACCAGCGTGCGAAGGTTGCGAACGCCGCGATATCGATCGTCGTTGGCGTAGATCGTGGTGTTCCACTGGTCGTGCGAACGGACCGTGCCGAGCACCAGGCGACCCTCGGCGGGAACGGCGTCGGGAAGCGGAGCGAGCGAGAACTCGGCCTTGCCCGACGGCGTCGGGAAGACGCGTTCTCGGGCCGGTTGCGCGAGGCGGAAGCCGTAGGGAAGGCGGACGCGACGGTTGAAGTCCTCGAATCCCTCGAGGGCCTCGCTCATGCGGTCGCGGACCAGATCGAGATCGGCGGCCCAGTCGTCCCAGGGCGTGGGCGAGTCCTCGAGCGTGGCCCGAGCGAAGCCGGCGATGATCGAGACCTCGGACCGCAGGTCCGGTGAAGCGGGCGTCCGGTGTCCGGTCGACAGGTGCACCGTGCTCATCGAGTTCTCGACGCTCACCGACTGCGGGCCGCGGATTCCAGCGTCCAACTCGCTGCGCACGAGACACGGAAGGATCAGCGCCTCGCGCCCGTGCACGAGGTGGCTCCGGTTGAGCCGGGTGCTGACCTGCACCGTGAGATCGCAGTTCCGCAATCCCTCGAAGGTCGTCTCGGGATCCGGCGCCGCCATCGCGAAGTTGCCGCCCATGCAGAGGAAGACCTTCACCTCGCCGCGCCGCATCGCCTCGATGGTGCCCACGGTGCCGAGACCGGGTTCGCGCGGCGAACGGATGCCGCAGGACTTGTCGAGCCGGTCGAGCCACGCTTCGGTCGGTCGCGGGTTCTGTCCGCAGGTCCGGTTGCCCTGCACGTTCGAATGTCCGCGGATGGGCATGGCGCCGGCCCCCGCTCGACCGATGTTGCCTCGCAGCAGCAGCAGGTTCGCGATCTCGCGGATCGTGTCGACGGAGTGCTCGTGCTGGGTGAGGCCGAGGCACCATCCGAACACCGCCGATCCGGCCCTTCGATAGATCTCGCCGAACTCCCGGATCGACGATTCCGGCACGCCGCCCTGCCGTTCGATCTCGCTCCAGTCGGTGCTCTCGACCAGGGCGCGGTACTCCTCGAAGGCGTGGGTGTGCCGTCGAAGGAACTCGCCGTCGATCGCGGAGGGATCCCGCCCCGCCTGCTCGAGCAGGTGCTTGGCCACGCCCCGCAGCACCGCGAGATCCCCGGCGATGCGGGGCTGCAGCACCAGCGAGGCGGTGGAGGTCGCGCGGTTGCGGATCATCTCCCCGACCTGGTTGGGAACGATGACGCGGGTGGCGGCGCCCTCGACGAGCGGATTCACATGCACCACGGAGCCGCCGCGTCGCATCACCTCGACGAGAGAGGTGAGCAGGCGCGGTGTGTTCGACGCGGCGTTGGAACCGATCAGCACCACGAGTTCGGTCCGCTCGAGATCGGAGAGATCGACCGTGCCCTTCTTGGTCCCGATCGAGGCCAGCAGCGCCCGTCCACTCGCCTCGTGGCACATGTTGGAGCAGTCCGGCAGGTTGTTGGTGCCGAACTCCCTCGCGAAGAGCGAGAACATGAAGGTCGCCTCGTTCGAGAGTCGACCCGAGGTGTAGAAGGACGCGTGATGGGGACTCCCCAGTCCACGGAGATGTCCGCCGACGACTTCGAAGGCCTCGGGCCACGAGATCGGCTGGTAGCGATCGGTCGCCGAGTCGTAGCGCATCGGTTCGGTGAGACGGCCGGCGGCCTCGAGGGCGTGGTCGGTCCACGAGGCCAGTTCCGCGACGGTGTGCTTCGCGAAGAACGACCGATCGGCCCGCCGGTCGGTCATCTCCCAGGTGGCGTGCTTGACGCCGTTCTCGCAGAGGTCGAGTGCCGGTCCCCTGGGATCGTCCGGCCACGCGCAACCCGGGCAGTCGAAGCCGTGCTCGGGATGGTTCATCCGAAGCATCGCGGCAGGGCCTTCGATCGGCTTGCCGTGCTTCAGAAGGATGGCCGCCACGCTTCTCGCGGCTCCCCAGCCCGCGACGGGTCCGGGGTAGGGCTCCCTGGTGCCTTCGCCGTCCTGCTCGGGACCGAAGCCGCGGGCGGGTCGATCGGGGGGCGTCGGGTCGGCTGGATGCGGCATCGGTCCGGTTCCCAGAGGGGATCGTTGGACGATAGCGGCTGCGGCGGG
>JAFMML010000021.1:0-13989 GCA_017859745.1 Planctomycetota bacterium | reverse complement strand
GGCTGCGGCGGGCCGCCCGGCTTCTCGAGGCGGTCTGGCCGCGCGGCGGTCCGCTCAGGCGTCGACCGGCACGCACCAGCGATAGTTCGGCACGACCTCGAGGGCGTGGCCGAGGGTCTGGGCCGCGTGCCATGGCCAGCGGGGATCCCGCAGCATGCCCTTGCCGATCGCGATCAGATCGGCGTCCCCATCGGCAAGGACCTTCTCGGCGAGATGCGGATCCTGCAGTTCGCCCACCGCGATCGTCACGATGCCGGTTCCGCGCTTCACCGCTGCTGCAAGCGGAACCTGAAAGCCCGGATGCACGTCGATCGAGACGCCGCTCGCGTTGCCGCCGCTCGACAGATGCGCGTAGTCGCAGCCGCGGTCCTCGAGCGCCGCCGCGTAGGCGACCGAGTCCTCGATGGTCCAGCCCCCGCGGTCGTCCGCCCAGTCGGTGCCGCTGAACCGGACGCCCAACGGCATCGAGTCCGGCATCGCCGCCCGCATCGCCTCGAAGACCTCCAGCGGAAACCGCATGCGGTTCTCCAGCGAGCCTCCGTAGCGATCGGTGCGTCGATTCGTCAGACCCGAGAGTGCGCTCGATAGGAGATATCCGTGGGCGGAGTGGAGCTCGATCAGATCGAGGCCCAGTCGCACGGCCCGCCCCGCCGCTTCGGCGAACGCGTCGCGAACCTCGGCGAGGCCTCGCTCGTCGAGCTCGACCGCCACCGGACCGTCGCCGCCGGAGGGGATCGCCGACAGGCCCACCGGCGCCCAGCCGCCCTCTTCGGGCGTCACGTAGCCGCGACGCGGAGCCTTGAAGGGCCGATGCCGAGACGCCTTGATGCCTGCATGGGCGAGTTGGATTCCGATCGGCGCGTCCGGCGCGACGGCGCGGATCGACTCGAGGACTCGAGCCAGCGCCGCTTCGTTGGCGTCGTTCCAGAGACCGAGGCATCCGGGAGTGATCCGGCCCCGCGCCTCGACCGCGGTCGCCTCGAGCAGCAGCAGTCCCGGACTTCCGCAGGCGAGCGAACCGAGATGCACGTGATGCCACGCGGTGGCATCGCCTTCGACCGCCTCGTACTGGCACATCGGCGCCACGACGATGCGGTTGGGCAGGGTCAGCGAGCGAAGCGAGATGGGTTCGAAGAGGCGAGGTGTCGGCATCGCTCGATGCTACGCCCGCCGTCGCGACGACATGTCTGCGGATGGTGGGACCACAACCACCCGCCGCCGATGCCCGTGGCCGACCGAAGGCCGGCCACGTCGCCGCCCGCCGCCCGGCGGACTAGGGCCGCACTTCGATGGTGCTGTTCGGCTCGGTGAGCATCTCGTAGACCACCGCGACATGCTCTGGCAGCAGCCTGAC
Source organism: Planctomycetota bacterium (assembly GCA_017859745.1). Taxonomy (GTDB): domain Bacteria; phylum Planctomycetota; class Phycisphaerae; order Phycisphaerales; family SM1A02; genus VGXO01. The sequence continues at coordinate 12,635 of JAFMML010000021.1, read as the reverse complement.
GCACCCCATGCTCTCGCTGCGGCCGATCGAGTCGGGCTCGACGGTGCCGTGGATTCCGTAGCCGTCGAAGAGGCGATCCCCGGACTCGACCGACGAGAGTCCGATCCAGTGCTCGCCGATGGGGTTCATCGGGTCCCCGGCGGCGAAGTACTCGTTGGTCCGCGGGTTGTACCACTCCGGATCGATCAGCTTGCTGCCCTTGCGGACCTTGGCCACGCCCTCGGGCGTCGAGTTCAACTCTCCGAGACCGACGGGGTAGCTTGCCACCAGCACGCGACGACCGCCGTCGACGAGGAAGAGGTCCATGCGGAACTCGCTCTTGTCGACCACCGCGTGGAAGGAACCCACCGGAAGCTTGAGCCGCTGGTTGATCTGAAGGCCGCGCGGGTTCCTGATGCCGTTGATGCGCTGGATGAACCGCCAGTCGGGGCCGCCGGCGAGTTCGCGGCGGACGATGCGCTCGAGACTGTCGCCCGGCTGCACCGAGTAGGTCCGGACGAACGGATCGTCCTGCTGGACGTGGGGGGAGAACAGCAGGCGACCGTTGATGCGATTCAGCGTCTCGCGGGCGTTGCGCTCCTGCGAGGGAGTGAGCGTGCCGGAGACGACCAGTTCGGTCAGTTCGGCGCGAACCCGGATGGGATCACGGTCGGCAAGCACCGAAAGGGTGGCGACCTCGTCGCGGTTCGGCGGCGCGGCGGCCGGGTCTCGGGCGGGGATCGACTCGGTCGCGCTCAGCAGCGGCGCTGCAGCCGCGGCGGGGGCGGGATCGGCTTTGGGAGGTGCCGCGACTTCGCGGGCCTCGTCCGCCAGTCGGGTCGACGAGGCCACCGCGACTCCGGAGGGGACGGCATCGGTTCGGGCATCGAGAGCGGTCGTCTCGGTCGGAACGGCCCGGGCCGGAGTCGGGTTCGTGGCACGCGCCGGCGGATTCGTGGCTCGGTCGGGCGTCGCCGCCGGTCGGGTGGTCGGGGTTGCGGCGTTGCGGTCCGGCGCGACCGTGGTGGGGACGGCGGCCACCAGCGGATCGTTGGCCGCGCCGGCGGGCGGTCTCGCTTCTCCATCTGGCCAGACCCACCACACCGTGAACGCCGCGAGCGAAAGCAGCACGACCCCAAGCAACCAACGTCCGGGACGCTTGCGGCGCCGACGACGGCTGGCCATGAACTGACTGCGAACTCCGTTGTTCAGGGTCTGACTGCTGAGTGCCATGCTCGCTCCTGCGACGACTGCGACTGCCATGGGTCGGCGTCGTCGGACGATCGCTCCGACCACGCCGGATCTTCATTCGTTCCCTGTTCCACCCCGTCCGCGCCCGCCCTGCCGGAGGAGGTCCGGAGATGGGCGAGGCACGTCGCGGCGGCCGGGAGTGCCGACGGCGAACCGTCCGCACAGGGTACCCGCGACGATCGCGATTGGAGTGGCGTTCGGGACGCCCGGTGAACGCTCGAGGCGGGAACGTCCAGCGGGTTCCTTGAGCATCGTCAGAAGCCTCGTTCGAGGATCAGGAACGCCGGCGATCGGTTCGGGGCGGGAGGGGGCCATCAAGCGACCGCTCTGTGCAGATGAAGTCCACGACCTGATCATGGGGGGCTCGCGGGACCTCCACCACCTGCTGGCAGGCGAAGCAGGCGCCGATCACCGTCGGTGGGGCCACGGTTCGGCGCAGATGCTCGAGCAGCCGGTCGTAGAACCCGCCCCCGCGGCCGAGGCGGCCACCGATCTCGTCGAACGCGACGCCCGGCACGACGACAAGGTCGGGGGCCGATCCACCATCCGGGTCCACCGCCGGACCCGTCGGCGACGGAACGCCGAGAGGATCCCGCGGCAGGGTTGTCGGATCCGAGTCGCCCAGCGGGACCAGTTCGATGCCTACCGGTTCGGTCCGCGATCGCGGCAGGAGCACCGCCCTGCCAGACGATCGAGCCGTCGCGATGGCCGACCGAAGGTCCGGCTCGCGACCGATCGGCACGAACATCGCGATTCGTTCGGCCTGGAGCCACAGATCGCTCGCCACGAGACGATCGACGAGTCGTGCCGAGGCGATCCGCCGGTCCTCCTCGCCGAACTCGTCGAGACGGCGTCGCATCTCCGATCGGCAGGCGATCTTGGCGGCGTCGAGACCGTCCGGATCCGACTCGTTGGTCATGGCTTCGCCGCCGCGTCCGGGGATTCCGGGGTCGGACCGGCGGGCGCGGCGGCCACGGCGGCCTTTCGCGCCTCGAGACGCCGAGCGGCTTCAACCTCGAATCCCCGTGTCCCGGGCCGGTAGTAGGTCCGGGCCTCGGAGAGATAGGCGGTCGTACCGACCCCATCCGCCGCCGAATGGGGATTGCGGTAGGTCTCGACAACCGCGTCGGCCTCCGGCCGCGACGCGTCGATGCGGGTGGCGGCGCGGTCGAGCATGCGATTGGCGGTGCGATCGCGAAGGGCCTCTGGAACCGGCAGGGTCCGTCCTTCGCGAACCTCGGCCATCGCAGACCAGATCGCCTCGGCGACGGCGTTGCTCTTGGGGGCCTGACACATGTAGATGGCGGCCTCGGCCAGCGTCAGTTGGCATTCGGGCATGCCGACCCGTTCGGTGATCGCCCACGCCGCCGCGGCGATCTCGATGGCCTGCGGATCGGCAAGGCCGATGTCCTCGCTGGCGAGGATGGCGATGCGCCGGGCCACGATGCGGGGATCCTCACCACCCTCGAGCAGGCGAGCGAGCCAGTGGATCGCCGCATCGGCGTCGGAGCCCCGCATCGACTTGATGAACGCGCTCAGGAGGTCGTAGTGGCTGTCGCCGTCGCGGTCGTGGGCAAGGGCCTTTCGCTGCATCGAAGCTGCCGCGGTCTCGCGATCGACTTCGACGACGTCTTCAGGGGTCGTCGATTCTCGAGCCTTGGACGCCACCGCGATCTCGAGCGCCGCCAACGCCCGTCGGGCATCGCCGTCGGCGCGGGCCGCGAACGTCTCGAGGGCGTCGCGATCGACTTCGACTCGGAGTCCGGGAAACCCGCGAGGGTGGACGACGGCACGTTCGAGGATCTCACCGATCGCCCGGTCGTCGAGGGGAGCCAGTCCTGCGAGCGACGAGCGGCTGACGAGCGCCGCGTTCACTGCGAAGGCGGGGTTCTCGGTGGTCGCCCCAACGAGCGAGATGGTTCCGCGTTCGACGTCGGCCAGCAGCGCGTCCTGCTGGGCCTTGGAGAACCGGTGGATCTCGTCGAGAAAGAGCAGCGTCCCGCGTCCGGAGTCCTCGAGGCGACGACGGGCCTGCTCGAGAATCTCCCGCACCCGCGCGACCCCGATCTCGGCCGCATGCGCGGCTTCGAAGTGGTGATCGACCGCCGCAGCGAGGCACCGTCCAAGCGTCGTCTTCCCGGTGCCCGGCGGACCGTGCAGGATCAGCGATCCGACGCGACCCGTGGCGACGAGCCGGCGAAGGAAGGCGTTCGGCCCGAGAAGGTGGTTCTGTCCTGCGATCTCGTCGAGCGTCGCGGGACGGACCCGCTCGGCGAGAGGCTCGGCGGCGCGCCGTCGGTCGAGGCGACCTTCCTGCCAGAGATCGGGGGCCGTGGACATGGTTGGATGCTACGACGTACCGCCGATAACACGGATCGGGGTCAACGGTCTTCGTCGAACCCGGCGCCTCGCCTGAGGAGACGTCGCCGCGATGGTGACGAGGGGCCTCCTACCATCCCCGATCGGTCGGTCTGCACCCCAGAGGCCCGGTCAATCGACCGATGACGACCGGACGCGGGCGGAATCCCGCCACTGTCCCGGAGCCGAGATCAAACCATGTGCGGAATCGTCGCCTACATCGGTCGCCGCGAGGCCTCCCCGATCCTCCTCGAGGGTCTCAAGCGGATGGAGTACCGCGGCTACGACTCCGCCGGCATGGCGGTGCTCGACGGCGATCTTCGGGTCGGACGGGCGGTCGGACGGGTGGCGGCGCTCGAGGAGGTGCTCGAGCGTGAAGGCGGGTTCGAAGGCACCCTCGGCATCGCCCACACCCGTTGGGCGACCCACGGCGGAGTGACCGAGGCCAACGCCCACCCCCACCGCGACGACGGTCGCCTCGGCCACGGCATCGCGGTCATCCACAACGGCATCATCGAGAACCACGCGACCCTCAAGCGGTACCTCGTCGAGAAGGGCCACGTGTTCACGTCGGAGACCGACACCGAGGTGCTCGCGCACCTGATCGGCGAGCTCTACCGGGGCGATCTCGAGAAGGCGGTGCAGTCGGCGCTTCGGGAGGTCACCGGGGCGTACGCGATCGCGGTCGTCTGCGAGAAGGAGCCGGACGTCCTCGTCGCCGCCCGCAAGGGCAGTCCGCTCATGATCGGTGTCGGAAAGGACGAGTACATCGTCGCGAGCGACTCCTCGGCGATCGTCGCCCACACCACGCAGGCGATCACCCTCGACGACTACACCGTCGCGCGACTCGATCGGGAGTCGTTCCGAACGACGAACGTGGACAACGACCCCGTCTCCGCGGAGATCCGCGAGCTCGAGTACGACCTCGGCCAGATCGACCTGGGCTCCTACGAGCACTACATGCTCAAGGAGATCCACGAGCAGCCCGAGGCGCTTCGCCTCTGCATGAAGGGCCGCGTCGATCTTCGCAGCGGCCAGATCGTCCTCGGCGGCATCAACCAGTTCGCCCGGGACCTCGCTCGCGCCAAGCGGGTGATCTTCATCGGCCAGGGCACGGCGCTGCACGCGGGCATGGTCGCGGAGTACCTCATGGAGGACCTCGCGAAGATCCCCACCGACGTCGAGTTCGCCAGCGAGTTCCGCTATCGCAACCCGATCGTCGAAGAGGGCACCGTCGTCGTCGCGATCAGCCAGTCCGGCGAGACCGCGGACACGCTCGCGGCACTGCAGGAGGCCAAGCAGCGCGGAGCCATGGCGATCGGCCTCGTGAACGTGGTCGGTTCGAGCATCAGCCGCGAGACCGATGCGGGGGTCTACCTGCGGGTGGGTCCGGAGATCGGCGTCGCCAGCACCAAGGCGTTCCTCGGTCAGGTCTGCGTCGCGACGATGCTCGCGGCGTTCACAGGTCGTCGCCGGTTCCTCGCCGCCGAGGCGGTGCGGGATCTGATGGAGCGGATGAGCGAGGTCCCCGGCCACATCGAGCGCATCCTCGAGCAGAGCGACGCGATCCGCGATGCGACCGCCCGCTACGTCGAGCGCGACAACTGGCTGTTCCTGGGCCGCGGCTACAACTATCCGGTCGCTCTCGAGGGCGCGCTCAAGCTGAAGGAGATCTCCTACATCCACGCCGAGGGCATGCCCGCCGCGGAGATGAAGCATGGCCCCATCGCCTTGATCGACGAGGGCATGCCGGTGGTCTTCCTCGCCACTCGAAACAGTCAGTACGACAAGGTGCTGTCGAACATCGAGGAGGTCCGCAGCCGTGGCGGCCACGTCATTGCGGTCGCGACCGAGGGCGACGAGGAGATCCGCGACCGGGTCCACGAGGTCTTCTGGGTGCCGGACGTGCCCGAGCCTTTGCAGCCGCTGCTCACGGTGGTGCCGTTGCAGCTTCTGGCGTACCACGCCGCCCTCATGCGGGGCCGCGACGTCGACAAGCCGCGCAACCTCGCCAAGAGCGTCACGGTGGAGTGAGCCGGCGTCGGATCGGTACGATTCTGCGCATGACGCGCATGAAGAACACCTGTCTTTCAGCCGCGGCCTTCGCCAGGATGGCGACCGCGGTGACGGCCACGGTGATGATGGTCTCGACGATGTTCTGGGGTTGTGCATCGACTGCCACCACATCCGCCACCACATCCGCCACCACGCCCGAAGTCGCCGAGACGGCGGATGCCTGGCGACCCGCCATGCCGGTCGCGGCCGATCAGATCGAGCCGCTCGGATTCATGGCTGGCACCTGGGTCATGGAGCAGCGCGGCGGTGCCGTGATCGAGGAGCATTGGATGGCGCCGGCCGGCAACGGCATGCTCGGAAGCTTCCGGCGGATCCTGGGCAACGGCGTCATTCCCTTCTACGAGTTCACGCAGATCGTGGCGACCGAGGGGGAGGTGCGACTTCGGCAGATCCACGTCCACGGCACCTTCGACACCGACCCGCGCCGGAAGGACCCGATGGTGCTGCGTCTCGAGAAGGTCGAGGGCACCATGGCGTCGTTCGTTCCGTTGGAGGACGCGGCCGCGTCCAATGCAGGAAGCCTGGCCCGGGTGACCTACGCCCGCGTCGGCGACACCCTGACCGTACGGGTCGAGGAGCGGCCCCGAGCCGCCGCGGAGGGCGAGGCGCCCCGCGAGCCGCAGGTCATCGAGCTGCCGATGCGGCGGGTGGGCATCTGACGTCGCTCGAGGACCGACGAGCCACCGAATCCCGATGGGTCGACCGGCGAAGCGAGATGCATGAGTGGCGCTGCGGCACTGCACTCGTTCAGCCGCGTCCACCCATGGCCGCTTCGCACCTGACCGGCGGCGTTCGACCCTGGACGCCCCCACCTGGAATCGTTCCATGATTCATCGTCTCGCCCTTGCCGCCGCCGTCATGCTCGGCGGCATCGTCATGCCCGCCTGCGCCCAGGACGCCCCCCGGAGCCCGGAACTCGTGGAGAAGTGGAAGGACGCCAGCCTGTTCGAGATCGACGCGAAGACCCTCGAGGGCGAGGACGCGAAGCTCGCCCAGCACAAGGGCAAGGTCGTGCTGCTCGTCAACGTCGCGAGCCGGTGCGGCTACACGCCGCAGTACGAGGGTCTGCAGTCGCTCTTCGAGAAGTACAAGGACCGGGGGCTCGTCGTCATCGGGGTGCCGTCGGGAGATTTCGGCGGCCAGGAACTCGCCGACGCCAAGGCGATCCGCGAGTTCTGCACGAGTCGCTACGAGGTGACCTTCCCGATGCTGGCGAAGTCGAAGGTGAAGGCCGGTGCAGAGCAGTCGCCGATCTTCGAGTTTCTCGGCACGCGGACCGGCAAGCTCCCGGGGTGGAACTTCTCGAAGTATCTCGTGGGCCGCGACGGCCAGCCGATCGCGTTCTGGAGTTCCGGCACGAAGCCTAATTCGAAGGAACTCGTGACTGCGGTCGAGAAGGCCTTGGCGGTGACGCCGCCCGCGTGAGCCTCAGACCGACGCGTCCACGCGATGCTGCCGAGCATGACGTCGGCGGGCGGGGTGTGCGTCGGCAGGTGTCCACAGCCGCTCTCGCAAAGTGAGCGTCGACTGGTATCCACACCACGCGCTTTCCCGAAGTGCGACGCGGTGCCAGTCCGACATGTCCGACGTGTCCGACTCGTCCGACCGGTCCGACGTGTCCGACGTGTCCGACCGGTCCGACTCTGTCGGACGCGATCGTCTGCCTCGAGTGTCGGCCGCTGTCCGCAGGCGTGGTTTCCCCTGCAGCACATCACTCGTCCCCGGCATCTCTCAGCGGTCCGATCGCTCCCGCGTCGATTCCTCCGACAGGGCCTCCGACAACGCCTCCGCTTCACGGAGTTGCCGGTCGGTCCGCGCCCGCATCGGTGCGGTGACTTCTGGGAGCGCCGCCCCAACGAGGAGTGCCAGAGCGAACTCGGGCGGCAAGGCGCCGGAGACCGACGCGACCGACGCGACGGACGCCTGCATCGGTCCGACCGCGGTCAGCGGCATCAACAGGCGCATCGCTCGAAGTCCACGGCGGGTGCCGGGCATGATTCCCGCGATCACCGCACCGAGGTAGCGGCCGTCCGCGGTCAGGATCGCCGCGACGATCACGGGCCACCATGCGAAGTTCCGTGACGGCGAGATGTCGAGCATCGCGATTGCGACCATCGGCGCGACGAGCAGGGTGAGCGCTCGCCGAGAGGCGCTCATGTTGCCCGGCGAGCCCCCGGCCGTTCCAGATGGAGAGGCGGGCGACGACGAGTCGGCGCGGACGGCACCGAGGATGCCGCCCAAGACCATCGCAGACGCCACCGTCGCGATCGGCCATGCCGACGCGCCCAACACGGTGCCCGTCGCCATCGCTGCGACGGCAAGGCCAGTCGCGACCAGGCCGGAGGCGAGAACAAGCGCGGCCCCACCCGGCTCGCTCGCCGAGGCTCGCTCCACGTCGCCTCGGCTCAGGCACCACGGTCCAATCGCCAACGACGACGCGATGGCCAGCAGGAGAGCCCAATCCGCCTTCGACGAGTCCATTCCGGCCCCGACGACCGCCGAGTGCAGCAGGGCCATGCCAAGTCCTGCCGGAACCACGGCGACCCACGCCCCAAGCAGGAGCGCGTCGCCGTGACGACCCGAGGATCGTCGCCAACCCGCCACACCTTCGCGGACGGCGGTGGCGATGAGCAGTCCGGCCATCAGCGCGATCGACCAGATCGAGGATCGCCGATGTCGCCGCTCGGCTTCTTCCAGGTCTTGTCGGAGCGTCTCGGGGGAATCGAAGGCGGGATCGACCGACGAATCCGGAAACTCGACCACCGGATCCTCGATGCCGGCGGCGGTTCCCGCGGCCGTGCCGAGCGCCTCGATGCGATCGAGTCCTTCGAGTTGCGATCGCGCTTCGCTGCCGCCGCGGAACCAGTCGAGCCATGTCTCCGGCGCGACGCGACCCAGCACGTCGGGGCCAGACATCGAACCGACGAGAAGTCCGGCGATGATCGCGGCACCGGGCAGTCCGGCGCGGGCGAGAAGCCACGCCACGGCCATGGCGACGAGGGCGAGTCCGAGGATGGGAACGAGGGGGTCGATCATCTGCGAGGCACTTCGGCGGCGGAGTGGCCGAATCGACGAGACCGACAGGCCCGGCGAAGTCGATCGAGTTGGGCGACCCGGGTCGCAGCGCGTCGCGGCGTAGAGTACGGCGGCCCCGCGATCCGGCATCGGATCGCCGGTCTCGTGCGACGACGGTGTGTCGTCGCGGGTTCGTCGGATCCGGAGCAGCAGGTGAACAGGATGCAGTTGAAGCGGGTCGTCGGGATGGTCGGGACCCCAGTCGCGATCGTGGTGGCCCTGTTGCTTGCTCCCAATGCCGGCGGCCAGTCGCCGATCGAGAGGGCACTCGCATCGGTTCCCGACAGTGCCGCCGGTGTCGTCGTGGTGCCCAGTCTGAAGCGGCTCAACGACGACCTCCAACAGTGTCTCGAGCGCATGGACCGGCCCGGCACCGCGGTGATCGGTCGTCCCATCGATCAGATCAAGGCCAGGCTTGGAATCGCCGTCGCCGTCGCCAGTCGGGGTCCGCTTGTCGCGTGGTGGCCGCCGTCCGACGGTCCTGCCTCACCGGTCCGACTGATCGTGCCGACCGACGACTCCGCGGCGTTTCTTGCCGGGAACTTCGAGCCTCGGCCCGACGATGGCGAGGATGCCCATGTCGGCCCCGACGGGCGGGTCTGGTTCGCCCGATCGCTCGACGGCGGGATCCTTCTTTCGACCGATGCTGCAGCGGTTCGTGCCTATGCCGCCACCGGCGAGTTTGGGACCACCTTGTTCGCCACGCTGCCCGATCGCTGGCGGACGCGGCTTGTCGACGCGGATGTCGTCGCCTGGGGCGGGCCGCGGGCGATCGCGGATCTCGCCCGGCAGGGTCGGAACGAGATGCCGCCGGAGGTCGCCAACGCACCCGGCTTCGATGCGGAGGCCGCGGAGCGATGGCGCGAGGCCTTCGAGACGTCGCTCGAGGCGGGCATCGTCGCCATCGATGTGGACCCGCTTGGCGTGGCGGTACGAACCTTCGCGAAGTTGAAGTCGGACTCGCCGCTTGGGCAGATGGTCGCGAACGCTCGGCCGGGGTCGGCGGGCTTCGATCGCCTGCCGGGCGAGGCCTTCTACCTCGCTGGATCGCTCGACCTCGAGTCGATCGGCGGGGCGACGCCGCTTCGGACCTTCGCGGGACTCGCAGGACTTCCCGGGGGGAGTTGGCTCGAGGTCGCCGCGAACCTGCAGCGGGCGCAGTTGGCGGTCTACCCGAGCCGACTCGGCGTCGCGGCGGGCGGCTTCTTCAACGACGCGGCGCTGGCGATCGAGGCCACGGATGCCGCGGCGTTGCGTCGCTCCATCGAACAGGGCGTCGCAGCCGCCGAGGGCGATGCGGCGGGACTGCGTTGGAGCGGGAGCTTCGAGCGCGACCGATCGCTTCGGAAGGGTGGCGAGGCGGATGCCTTCGAGGTCGGTCAGACCGCGATCCCAGCGGATGAAGAGGGCGCCGCTGGCGTCGTCGATCTCGCGCAACGCCAGCTCGCCTGGCAGATCGCCTTCGGAAGCCGCGGACTGAACGGGTTCTTCAAGACCGTCGGAGAAGGCTGGTCCGTCCTGACCTTCAGCCAGCGGCCCGACGTGCTCGACCGCGCGATCGAGGCGGCAGGCGGCGGTGGTCGTCGCCTCGACGCCAACGGCGCGATTCGAGCCATGCGCTCTTGGCTTCCCGAGGGCGCGCAGGCGGTCGGGTTCGTCGGCGTCGGTCAGTTCGGCCGATTGCTGAAGCAACTCGCTCGCATGGTGCCCGGCGGTGCGGAGGCGTTCCTTCCCGAGATCGCGACCAACATCGAGCCGATCGGGTTCGGTCTGGAGATCGGGCCGGGGACCTTCGAGTCCGCGGTGGTCTTGCCGTCGGGCGTCCTCGGTCTCGGCTACGACGTCATCCTCGACTCGGTGTTGCCCGGTGGTGCCTCCGACGCCTCCGAGGATGGTGTCGAACGATGAAGGTCCCGATCGCATGGCCCATCCGCGGTGGAGCGATCGACCTCGAGCCGTGGGCCTTGATGGGCGTGGTCAATGCGACACCGGACTCCTTTTCCGACGGAGGTCTGCATCTCGACCCCGCCGCCGCTGCGACGGCCGCGGTCACGATGGTCGAGGCCGGGGCGACCGTCATCGATGTGGGCGGCGAAAGCACTCGGCCGGGCGCGGATCGGGTCGATGCCGCAGAGCAGATCCGCAGGGTCGTGCCGGTGATCGAATCGATTCGCGGCCGCAGCGACGTCGCCATCTCGATCGACACGACCCTGTCCGAGGTGGCGAAGGCCGCGATCGAGGCGGGGGCGAACGCGATCAACGACGTGGCCGCCGGCACGGAGGACCCGGCGATCTTCGCCGTGGCGGCGGAGACGCGCGCCGGCCTCGTGCTGATGCATCGCCGTCTACCGCCCACCGAAGACCGCTACAGCGATCGATACGACGCGCCGCCGACCTACAGCGACGTGGTGGCCGAGGTGACGTCGTTCCTGCTCGACCGGGCGGCGGTGGCGGAGTCGGCGGGCGTCGATCCCGCCGCGATCGCCCTCGACCCCGGACTCGGCTTCGGGAAGAGCGTCGAGCAGAACTACGCCCTGATCGCCCGCCTCGGCGAGATCGCGACGCTGGGCCGACCGCTGCTCGTCGGTGCAAGCCGCAAGAGCTTCATCGGGGCCGTGGCGGGGGTCGCCGAGCCGGCCGAGAGAGTGCCTGGATCGGTCGTCGCCGCGGTGGTCGGGTGGTCGGCCGGGGCGAGGTTGATCCGCACCCACGATGTCGCCGCGACCCGGCAGGGCCTCGAGGTGGCCCGGGCGGTTCTGGGAGCCACGCCGATCGCCTGATGCCTGGCCCGGCGGATGTCGACCTCCACCAGACCACGCCGATCCGCCGGTTTGCCGAATCGCCCGGCGGCATCCGGCGGAACCCGTCGAGCGGCGACGGTCTCTCAATCTCGTCCGTCAGCGACCGCGAGTTGGTCTTCGCTACGATTCGCGGCGCACCGGCCGGTTTGGCGACGGCGCCGACGAACGTTCGGGACCACCGGACCAGAACCACCGGACCAGAACCATCGGACCGGAACCGCCGGACAGAAACCGACCGAGTCGAACAGATTCTGAACCCCAACCCCTCCACGAAGGAGCGTCTTGATGGCCAGCCCCGACACTCTCGAGTTCACCGAAGCCAACTTCGATTCCACCGCCCTGAGCGGTTCCGAACCGGTGCTGGTCGACTTCTGGGCGGAGTGGTGCGGTCCCTGCCGGGCGATCGCCCCGATGATCGACGAACTCGCCACCGCGTACTCCGGCAAGGCGAAGGTCGGCAAGGTCGACATCGACAGCAATCAGGGCCTCGCCGTGAAGTACGGCGTTCAGGCGATTCCCACGCTGATGCTGCTCAAGGACGGCGAGGTCGTCCAGAAGTGGGTGGGCATGGTCCAGAAGCCGGTGCTCGAGGAGGCCCTCGCGTCGGCCTCGGGGTGAGGTTGGATTTCGAGAAGAAGGCCGCTGCGCGAACCCCTGATGCTGATCGCGGGAGGGGGCGTCCTCTGGTGCTTGGCCCACCGGGACTGGGAGTGAGTAGGACGAAGGCGGAGCGCCGGTCGAAGCTGACTCTGTGACGGACCGGCGCCGGCTCGACAAGCGGCTCGGGGCCTCGCCGATTCCGGTTCTCGGACATCGGAACGAGCTCCGGCGGCATGCAGGGTGCGAGGAATGTCGCGCCGTGCAGCGCCACATCGCCCGAAAGTCCGTTCGACCCTTGCCCGGAACGTGCCGATCCTCTACCGTCCGCGATTCGCGGGAGAGATCCCGCGTCATCCATCGCACCACGTCCGGTGGTGCTTCACCACGGGGGAGACCTGCGGGACTCCGCAGGACACGTTTGGGGCTGTAGCTCAGTTGGGAGAGCGCCTCGATGGCATCGAGGAGGTCGTCGGTTCGAGCCCGTCCAGCTCCACT
>JAFMML010000002.1:101527-110727 GCA_017859745.1 Planctomycetota bacterium | reverse complement strand
TCGCGACGCTCAGCACCCCTCCGAGCTGGGCCCCCTTGATGGTGATGGTGGTGCCTCCGGACGGCAGCCCCAACACTGGCGAGACGGTCTCGATGACGGCCGGGCAGGACTGGGACCAGTCTTGCAGAAACAGGGAAAGGTCGATCCCGTCGACCACGCCGTCGCCGTTGATGTCCGCCGGCGAGCACTGACCGTGGCTGGTCGCGGCCAAGGGCAACGAGAGAATGGACGCGAACGAGATGGCGATGGTCCATCGACCGGGGCAGCACAGGTGCGACATGCGAGACGACCTCTTCGGAACGCGGACTCGAGGCTGGAGATCACGGTCTCCGGCGAAGACTCGCTTGCCTCGTTCCAGAACCGCGATCTCTCGGCACGAGCAGACGAATCGTCATCAGGAGACTAATCTCAGACTCGTTTGGGGCAAGCGAATGCTCCGCCTTTACGACAGCATCGTTCAGAAGCCGGCCCCGGCACCGGCAAGAGAGTCGGGAACATCGAGGACTGGGCGGCGTGACGGGATCGAGCCCGCCTCGTGAGGACCTGCGCCAGGCGAGCGCGTCGGGCCCATCCAGTCCCCCGCCTCTACACTCCGCCCCTTCGCACCTCGGAACCGGTGATCCCATGAGCGACCGACCGCTGCATCTCGCCTCCCGCTGCATCCACGGCGGACAGTCGCCGTGTCCAACGACCGGCGCGGTCATGCCCCCGATCTACACGACCTCGACCTACGCCCAGCGTTCGCCCGGAGAGCATGCCGGGTTCGAGTACAGCCGCAGCCACAATCCGACCCGCTTCGCCCTCGAACGCCTCGTGGCGAGCCTCGAGGAGACCGGCCTCGACGAGTCCGCCGATCGCACCTGCGGCGGGTTCGCGTTCAGTTCGGGACTCGCCGCCACCGCGACCTGCCTCGAACTGCTCGATGCCGGAGACACCATCCTCGCGATGGACGACCTCTATGGCGGCACCAACCGCCTGTTCAACCAGGTCCGGGCCCGATCGCAGGGCTTGAACGTGGTGCATGAGAACCTCGCAGACACCTCCGCGGCCGTCGCGGCGATCGAGCGGACTCGTCCGCGCATGATCTGGGTGGAGACCCCCACCAACCCGACGCTCAAGGTGTGCGATCTCGCGGCCATCGCGCACGCGGCGAAGGAGACGGGGGCCATCGTCGTCGCCGACAACACCTTCGCGACGCCGATGCTGCAACGACCGCTGTCGCTGGGCTGCGACATCGTGATGCACTCGGCGACGAAGTACCTCGGCGGGCACAGCGACGTGGTCGCGGGGGTGCTGGCGACTCGAAGGGCGGATCTCGCCGAGCGCTTGCGGTTCCTTCAGAACGCGGTCGGCAGCGTGCTGGGCGCGTTCGACAGCTACCTGGTGCTCCGGGGCGCGAAGACGCTCGCCATCCGCATGCGCCAGCACTGCGACGCGGCCGCAGCGATCGCCGAATGGCTGCAACGGCACCCCAAGGTCGATCGGGTGGTCTACCCGGGCCTTCCGAGCCATCCCCAGCACGCCATCGCCGCCAAGCAGATGTCCCTCGAGGGACGCCCGGCATTCGGCGGCATGATCACGATCTTCCTGAAGGGAGGCCTCGAGGAGAGCCGTCGCATGCTCGAGGCGGTCGAGATCTTCGCCCTCGCGGAAAGTCTCGGCGGCGTCGAGAGCCTGATCGAGCATCCCGCCATCATGACCCACGCCTCGGTCCCGCCCGCGCAGCGGAGGGAACTGGGCATCGACGATTCGCTGGTTCGACTGTCGGTGGGTATCGAATCGCAGCAGGATCTGCTGGCGGACCTTGAACGGGCACTCGACGCGGTCTGAGCCGCGAACATCGACCGACCTGCCGGAGTCCGCCTCCGCGTCCGTCGACTCCCCTTCACCGAACGGGGACCGTCCTGGAACCGTTGGGAGCGTGGGTCTCACCCAACCAGCGGGACGTCGGGTCATCGAAGGGGCATCGAACCGGTCGCTTCGCCCTCGGGCCGACGTTCGATCAGGTCTCGTCGTGATCGGTCTGGTCGTGATCGGCCTCGTCGTGATCGGCCTCGTCGTTGACAAGCTGGGCGGAACGCGGCCAGGCCATCAGATCGATCTGGACGAAGATCCCGGTCTTCTCGCTCCGACCCTCGTCCACGATCGCCGACAACTGGCGTCCAAGCTCGTTGAGCCGCTCCGCCCGCGCCTGGTCGATCCAGGTCACCTCGTGACGGGCCATGTAGCGGGCCGGCTGCCGCTCACCCACCGGTGTCCGCATTCGATGTTCGAAGTACTGGCGGAATCCCCGCCCGATCGCCCGCAACGTCGCCTCGGTCAGCTCGACGAAGTTCTCGGCAGCCACGTCGTCGCTGGAGACGACCTCGCGAAACCGCTCGAGGCTCCGACTCACCCTGTACAGGTGCTCGGGGCGTCGCTTGCTGGGACGGGTGCCCACGATGATGACCAACTCCGCATCGACCAGCATCTGCATGTGGCGATAGAGGGTCTGTGGTCGTCGCCCCGTCATCCGAGAGAGATCCGAGATCGTGCACACCTGCTCCGCTTCGATCAGCGAAAGCAGTTCCATGCGAATGGGAGATCGGACGGCCGTCCACTTCTGCGCCGTCCACTCCATCTCGTCGCCGCCGGACGGCGCGGAAGTTCGCAGACCGGAATCGAACCCATCCTCCGAACCCACGGACGTCGGGCGGCTGCCGGCGGCATCCTCGCCCCCGGATGTCCCGACTGCAGAGTCGCGATCCTCCATCGCCAACGCTCCTCAACCAGATGCCCCGTCACCGGAAGACCCGCAGGTCCCGGAGGCCTCCGAGGCCGCCCCCGGATCGGTGGTGCTCCGTCTTCTCGACCGAGTGTACATCCGGAATTCTTCGGTAGACGAGCGGCACGCCGCCTCCGTCGGGATCTGAAGCACCCGGCAACCGCTCGAAGTCGTCTCCACGCAGGCCGGGTCAGCGTCCCATGGAACGGAGCCACATCGCCATCGAACCGGCATCGATCTCGGGCAAGGGAGACCAGCCGTCGAGCCACGCGCTGTCCGCGAACGTGGCGGACTCGGGCGAAAGGCGTGCCCGGTCGAACTCGACCAGACGACGTCGCTCGTCCGGCCGCAGGATCGGCGACGTGCCCGTCTCCAGATCTCGGCGAACCCGATCGCCACCACCGTCGAGCACCCGATCGAGATGGGCGTCGGACAACAGCATGTCGAAGCCGAGGCGTTCCCGCATCGACTCCGCCTCCTCGATGCGGCCACCGAGATAGCGCACGAGGAAGCGACTCTCCTCGAGGCGATCCTGCGGCGAAACCGACGCCTCGGCGGGATCCCCGGCCACCGCCCTCGCCATGCGCTCGAGCCGGTCCCTCCGCCTCGGGTCCGACTCGGCGTGCGCGGCCAGACGAAGCGCCGGCCGCGTCCAGGCCTCCTCGAGCTCCACCGCCTCCGCCAGAAGTTCGAGCATCACCCGACGATCGCTGGGCGTCAGCGTCACCAGCGATGCACCACCTCGCAATGCCGCGATCTCCTCGGCCAACTCGAACCGGTCTTCCGCAGCGGTCTTGGGATCCTCGACGCCGGCCAGATCGCCGCGACGGCGTTCGATCCACGAGGACGCCTGCTTCGACGCGGTGACGCCGTGGCGCCGAACCTCTCCGGAGGAGTTCGAGCTGCCCCCGAACAGCAGGACGACGAACACGAGGATTCCCCAACCGGAGGCGACCGGTCGATCGCGAGTGCCCTTCCTCGCGTCGCTGCCGAAGAACGTCGCCATCATGCCTCACCTCCCGCCGCCAGCAGGATCGCGAGCTCCGCAAGCACCAGTTCCATCTCGAGGGACTGCTCGAGGCTGGACTCGCTGCGCCGTCGCCGCCGGTCGGCGTCGCGACCGAGCGCGTCGATCTCCTCGGCGAGATCCGGGCGCTCCGCCCGGGCGATGGCGAGTTCGGCCTCGACGAGGGTGACCAGTTCACCGGCAAGACGCTGCGACGGACCTTCCGCGACGCCGCGACGCCGGTCCCGACGATCGAGGAGTCCGGCGGTCGCAGGTCGGCCTTCGAGGCGCGAGATCCTCTGGCTTCCAAACTGTGCGGCCTCATCGATCGGATCGAGCAGGCCCACCTCGGAGGTCACGCCTCGTCGCCTCGCGAGGGTCGCCGCGTAGCGGGCCATCGCCAGGTTCATCCGCCTCGATTCGGAGGGAAGCACGGCAAGCAGCTGCCCCATGAGCGCTCGTCGGACGGCGATCGCCATCTCGGCCCCCTGCGCCTCCGGCAGCGGCGTGCCGGTCAGTCGTTCGACGGTTCGAACGACCAGCGGATCGGTCTCCAAACCGTCAATGGCCCCGAGGAACGCCTCGATCGCCAGCGGTCCGCTGCCGAACCGCTCGATCAGGAGCGCGGACGCGGCCTGGCGAACCTCGGGTGCGTCCTTGACCGCCGCCTTCGCCAAGGCCACCGCGTCGGCGGGGCCGAGATCGCCGCCGGACCGTCGTCGCAGCTCCCGGACGAGGTCCACCCTGTTCTCCCGGTTCTCCAGCGACTGTCGCATCGCGCCGGCGAAGCGGCCGTCGAGCGATGCGGGCTCGGGCGCGGATCGCGGTGGATCGATCCCCAGATCGCCGGTGCCGAGGAGATCCAGCTCGACCTCCTCGAAGACCACCCGGACCCTCGCCCGCGATCCCTCCCAGTCGGCAAGCACCTCGTTGAGACGTCCCATCGTTCCCAGCAGCGAGATCGTCGCGATGGGATCTCGTCGCGAACGCTGCGCGGCCAGGGCGACCAGTTCGCGGGCACGACGCAGGCGTTCGGGATCGACGCGGGAAGGCGGGCTCGACGGCAAGGGCCACGAGGCGATCGCCTCCTCGAGCCAGCGAGACCTCGAGGCGCCGTCGGCCTCGCGGCCGATCGGGGCCCATCCTTCGAACTCCGGGAGTCTTGCGATCAGACTCGACAGCGCCCACGCGGCACCGGGGTGGGCGTGTCGACCGCCGGGCCGGGCGGTCTCCTCCAGAACGCGGCGAACGCCATCGGGGTCGACGGCGACGGCCGGGCCGAGCGCCGCGAGCAGCTCGGCCATGCGAACCGGCCGCATCGTCGAAACGTCGCCGTCCTCCCACGACCGCACGAGGCGAAGCACGCCCTCCACAAGCAGCGCCTCCCGAAGACGGATCGGCTCGATGGCATCGACGATCGCCAGCCAGACCGACCACGCCTCCGTGCGTGCGAGCGATTCGGCGTCGGCGGCGAGCGACTCCACCGCCGCCGCGAGCCAGCGAGCGGCCGTCTCCTCGAACGCATCGGGCGCCGTCCATCCGGTGCGCGGCGGCAGGCCCAGAACATCGAGGCGTCGCTGCAACTGGTCACGGACCGCCGCCGCCAATCCCGGCCGACGCACCAGATCGCCGACCAGTCCGGCACCCCAGGCAGCGGTCCGCAGGCGCTCCGCCGAGGGATCGCGCGGGTCGAGATCGCCCAGCGCGGCGACCAGCGACTCCGCGGCGGTCCAGGTCTCCACCGCCGAGACCACCTCGCGACTCGCACCGAGCACGCGGCGAAGTCGATTGGGCGACTCGTCGAACCAGCATCTTGCCGGAATCGACTGGATCGATCGCCATCCCTCGAGGAGGGCCGCATCCACCACGCCGTTGCGGCCCTGAATTCGCCTCGCCAGATCCTCCAGGCGTGCAGGCACATCCGCACTGGCTCGAAGCGCAGCGGCCCGCTCCTCCTCGAACCACAAGGGCGGCACGAGCGGCGCCGACTCTGGAAGCGAGAACCGCTCGACCGGCGCGAGGTCGCCGACGTCGACGACCGGGCTCGAGCCCTCGGATCCATCCGCCGGCCCCGGCATCCGCATCGGATCGTCGATCGTCTCGGCACCTCGGACGATGGCCTCCGGCGACGCCGGCTCGTCCGCCGCTTCGGGCACGAGTCGGAGAAGGAACACTCCGAAGACCAGGGCAAGCAGCACCGAGACCGAGACGACCGTGATGGCGGTCTCGCGACGCCGTGAGGCGTCGGGCTGCACCGCTTCGTCCACCACGGACTCGACTTCCTCGAGAAGGCGCGCGATCTCCCGCGGCACGCCGCTGCCCCGGCGGACCAGACGTCGGGCCACCCGCCAGCCGCCGCTGGGGCGAGGGCGACCGCGAAAGCCTCCCCGTTCGACCAGATCCCGAAGGCGATCGAGGATCTCCACGGGTGCGAGACCCTCCGCCTTGGCGATGCGCGCCAGGCGGAGCGATGCGTTGTGGTTCAGACCGCCACTCGACCGGATCGCACTCGCGATGCGCCGATCGAGTTCCGACGAACCGGTCGATTCGGAGTCTTCGACGACGCCTCGCCACGCCCCACGGCCGGGGACCCGACCCAGCAGGGTCTCCGCGGCCTGCACGATCGCCGATCGGGCGAAGTGAGCCGCCGGCTCGCCTGCGGCCGGATGCTGGGCGACCTGTCGCCAGCGCCGCTGCGCCGCGGCTTCGATGCGGCCCTCGCTCAGCACCGCGCCCCGGATGCCCAACACCTCGCGCGGGTCGCTGTCGCCGCCCACGCCGAGATACCGCCAGAGCGCTTCGGCACGCGGCGTCGAGCGAGCACCGACCGTCGCAGCGGCACCGCTCACGGCAGAGCCTCCGGCAACCGTTCGTGAAGCCGACGAAGACGCATCCCCACAGCGCCCCGATCCCACTCCGGGTCGAGCACCCGATGCTGTTCGAGCACGGCCCGGGCCTGGACGGGATCGAGTTCGGCCAGCGCTTCGATCTGCAGCGCCTTCGCGGCACGCCACGCCTCGCCGCCTCGGGGACGTCCGGCGATCAGTCGCCTCGACGCGTCGAGCACATCGTTCCATCGCCCAGCCGCCGCGGAGGCCGCCGCCACCGCCTCCAGCGCCTCGCCCCGCCACGGTCCTCCCGCCTCGCCATCGGCCAGTTCCGCGAGCCGCTCCGCCGCACGCCGCCAGGGCTCGGCAGCGGACGGCGTGCGCACGCCGCGCAACGCGTATCGCTCGGCTTCGCCCGCGGCGGCAAGCGCCGCGGCACGAATCGCGAGTTCGGCGGACGACGTCGGTGTCGTCGAGCCCGGGGCCGCCTCACGCCCGGCGGCCTCCGACAACACCGCCTCGGCGGATTCGATCGCAAGACTCGCCCAAGCCTCGGCGAGGGCCCGCGAACGCGCCGCCGCATCGCGAGATCGGCCCCAACCCACCTCGACCCGCTGCAGCCAGGCCGACGGCCTCGCGACGATCCAGCCGGCGGAACCCTGCCGAGATCGATCGAGTTCGGCGACAAGCGCCGCCTGCCGCGAGGTTCGGGCAACCACGGGATCGCCGGAGGCGAGCGCCACCTCCGCGGCGAGTCCTCGGGCCATCGCCCGCTCGTCGGTCCCGCTGCCCGGGCCATCGGGATCGAGTCGCATCAGAAGATCGCGAGCGCGGGCGAGATCTCCGTCCTCTCCTGCGATCAGCACCGCGATCGCCTCGTAGGCCTCGCGACGCGCCTCGGCATCGCCCGCGGCGCGGGCGTCCCTCTCCACTTCGACGGGACCGAGGCGACGCCACGCCTCCAGCACCTCGCCCCGGCCTTCGGGCTCGGACGTGGCCAGACGCCGCGCGATGGTGCTGCGCACGCTGCGCCGAACGCCGGGATCGCCGGACATCGCCAGATCGACGAGTCGATCCAGGGGCAATCCCTCCCCGCCGAGGCGTACCGCGACCAACGCCGCCCGAGAGCCGTCGGGATGCCCCTCGAGGTACGCGGTCGCCGCGAGAGGCCACGCGTCCTGGTCGAGTCCGGCCTCCGCGAGACGCCCCGATGCCTGGAGGCGATCGATCGCGACCAGACGAAGCCACGCGGCCTGCTCGCGATCCACATCGTTCGCACCGGCCAACCGTTCAGCCGCCGCCTCGAGGGCGTTCCACGCCTCGAGAGACGCACCGGACTCGAGGAGCCCCACGACCGCATCGAGGCGAAGGCCCAGGTCGGGCCCGGGCCAGATGTCGGCCGCTTCGAGAAGCGCTCGTGCGGCCTCGGACTGCGCCGAACCGGACGCGCCGTCCAGCGACCGCAGGGCGGCCAACACCGCGCCCAAAGGTCCCGAAGGACGCCAAGGGCCATCGAGTCGCGCCTCGTCGGCGAGGCGTCGCATGCGATGTTCACGACCGAGGTCGATCAATCCCGATGCGGCCGAACGAGCCAGACGATCCCACGCGTCGGCCGTCGTCTCGGCGAGGCCGTCGCCTTGCGACGCTTCAAGGTCTGCGGCCTCCCCACGGCGCAGGGCCTCCAGCAGTGCGACCGCGTACCAGGACGCGTCGGAATCGCGACGTCGACGCCAACTCTCGACCAGCCGACGTGCCGGTTCCGCCTCGCCCGCAGCGGTGCGCATCAGAAGCGCCCACACCGGCAACGAGGCCTGCAGGCCGGCGTCGACCGTGTCGATCTCCAGCAGCTCCAGCCAGCGTCTGCCCTCGTCGCCGCCCCGCACGATGCCTCGCGCGATCGCGAGCCCAAGGACCGTCTGCGCGAACCCGAGATCGCCGCGTCGATCGACCGAGACGTCCTCGGGCGTTGCTTCGGCCCGGCCGGCGTCGAGAAGCGGCTCGAGGATCTCGGCCGCTTCCGCCGCCGAGGATGCGTCGCCGAGCAGAAGCGCCCGCTGGAGGACCGACCATCCGGCGAGAAAGGAGGCCCGAAGCCCGCGGGCCTCGAGACGCTGCTGCGCCTCGGACAAGAGATCGGCCTCGACGCCGCTCGCGCGTAGCAGCACCGAGGCGAACGACGCCCGCTCGCGCTCGGCCCGGGCGGAGATGCGCAGAAAGTCCTCGGCGGCCAGAGCGAATTCCGCAGCGAGGACCTCTGCGCGGCGTGGAGCATCCGTCCCGCTTCGCCACCGGTCCGCGCCGCCCGCGGCGGCGAGATAGCGGGCCGTCGCCAACGCGAACCGCAACGACTCCGCTTCCTCCGGCGTGGTCGACTCCGCGAGTCGCTGCAGGCGCCGGAGGCGCTCGAGACGCGCCTCGGCCGAACCGTCCGACTCGATCCACGCCTCGGCGAGACGAACGAGATCGACCCCCGAGAGGCTCGAACCCTCGACGTCGAAAGGACCCTCGCTCCGAATGGCCGTCGCGACATCCACACGCAACCCCCGTTCGCCAAGTCGACCGAGCAGGTCGTCCACCTCGGCAAGGCCGCGCGGCGGAGCCG
>JAFMML010000002.1:18755-101487 GCA_017859745.1 Planctomycetota bacterium | reverse complement strand
AGCCGCCGCCGCGGAGTTCGAGGCGAGGGTCCACGCCAACGCCAGGACCGCCGTCAGCCCGATCGCCGCGATGCTCCGGTTCGACACCGGTTCGCTCCACCCCCCGACGGATGGAACGAGTCGAGCCGACGGATTCGGACGGCGACCCTTCATTCGGCAGGCTCGTAGGCGACGGTCTCGATGCCGGCATCACGGGCCGACTGGATCGCCGCGGTCACCGCGGACACCGGCGGCCCGGGACGAACCACGATCCGCAGCGGTGTCCTGGGATCGAGTTCGGCGAGCCGAACGGCGAGTTCCTCCCGATCGGCGATGACGCGAGCGCCAAGCAGGTATCGGGTGATTCCATCCTCCGCACCGACCTCGAGTCGGACCGCCTCGAGATTCGCAGACTCGATCCGGCCGCCGCCGAGCAGGCCCGCGGCGAGACGCTCCTCCGGACGGTCGATCGCGGCGGTGACCAGGAAGTACGCCAGCAGCAGGAAGGTCGCGTCCAGCATCGATGCCAGACTCAAGGCCAGCATGGGCCGACGAGGTCGCTTCGGCACGAACCTCATGGCGAGGCCTCCCTTCGCCCACCGGCCGGATCGACCGCAAGACGCAGACCCACGGCGCCGGCGCCGCGAAGCGACCGGACGACCTGGTTGAGCGCTTCCGCCGGCGCCGTTCGATCGGCACGGATCAAGGCCGCCTCCTCGAAGTCCTCCGGGCGATCGAGACGGCGGGCCGCCAGGGCCGCGGACAGGTCCTCCAGCGCCATGGGCCGATCGCCGAGCATCACCGAACCGTCGGCGAGCAGGTTCACCGTCACCGCGCCGCTGCCGGTTCGGGCCTCCTCGCTGCCGGACTCCGCAGGCAGCGACAGCACCTCCCGCGCGGTGCGGACGAGTTGCGTGGTCGTCAGGAAGAAGATCAGCAACTGGAAGACGATGTCGATCATGGGAGTCATGTCGAGCGGCAGCAGCCGCTCGCGTCGACCCCCCGCGGCGAATCTCATGACGCGTTCGAACCTCCCGCATCCTCTCCCGGCGGCGACTCGAGCAGCAGGGTGAGGCGATCGATCTCCCGCGCCGCCTCCGCCGCGATGGCGTCGATGCGGTTCCGGAAGAAGGAGAACAGGATCACGCACGGGATCGCGACCACGAGCCCCTGCAGGGTCGTGATGAGGGCGAGACTGATGTTCCCGGCGAGGCGCTCGTAGTAGCCCGGATCGCTGACGGCGCTCGTCGCGACGGTGTCGAAGGCGCCGATCATGCCCTGCACGGTGCCGAGGAGGCCGAGCAGCGGCGCCACCGAGCCGATCACCCCGAGGGCGTCGGTGGCTCGATAGAGGCGAGCCGTCTCCTCGGCTCCGGCCTCCTCGAGCGTGCTCCGCAGTTCGAGGGCACCGAAGCCCGATCGCAGATACCGGGTCAGTCCCGGCCCCAGGATCCGACAGAGGAAGCTGTCGTGCTCGGCCATCAGGCAGTGCTCCAGCGCCTCTTCGGGGCGACCGCGGGACAGGAGTTCCCGCAGCGTCGAGACGCTCTGGGGCGGGACCAGCACGCTGCGACGGATGCGGAGGGACAGGACCACGACCAGTCCGGCGGCGACCAGACTGAGGCCCAGCACGATGAAGCCGACGATGCCGCCGCCGGTCAGGAACTTGAAGGGGTCGCCACCGGAAGCGGGCGCCTCGACGATGGGAAGTGCGGTCGCGATCAGGGTCACGGCGTGGTCCTTGGTACGGGACGCGAACGGAGATCCTCGACCGCACGTGCGGCGGCGCGAGAGAGTCGCCAGGCGAGATCGTCCTCGCCCAGTTCCGCCGCCACGGCGGCTGCGGCTCGAAACGCCAGCGGCGCCTCGACGGACTCCGGATGTCTGGCAGGGATGCACAACCACTCGAGCAGGCCTCGGCGACGGAGATCGGGATCCGACTCGCCCGCGAGCGTCGCGGCGATTCGTGCATGGATCCAGCGTTCCTCGGCGGGCGTCGCGGCGTCGGCGAGACGCTCATCCCGCTCGGCGAGCAGCGTCGTCGGCGATCGATCGTCGAGGGAGCGGAGCGCCATGCAAAGCGAGGCGAGCGCGTCTTGCTCGGCCGAGGTCCCGCCTTCGGGCGCCGGCGAGCCCAACAGCACCGTCTCGATCCAGGCCGCTCGTTCGGCGACTCGAGACTCCGCGAACCGTCGAAGGCCGACCCGCAGTCTCGCCGCGTCCTCGCCGAGGGGATCGACTGCCAGAAGCGAGGCTTCCACCGGCCATCCACCCGGCAGACGCTCGAGCCCGGCGGCGACGTCGCGGCCATCTTCGAGCTCGAGCAGTTCCAGCGACGCCAGAGCCGCCCCGACCGGATCGCCCAACCGACTTCGACAACGGATCAGGCCGACCATCGCCTCGACTTGCCTCAGCGAGCCTTCGCCGCTCCAACGGTCGGCGAGGTCGCCGAACAGCGGCGCGGCCAGGGCGATCTCCCCCCGCTCGAGTCGGTTCGTCGCCCGCCACAGCAGCGTGCCATCGGCAAGCAGCGGCCGATGGGCGGCGTCGAGACCCTCGACCTCCCGCAACGCCGACCAGCGATCGCGTCGGTCCATGCCGTCGGCCGTGGTCCATCGCAGTCCATCGGGACCGAGCGACTCCAGCACGCCGCGTTCGCTCAGCCCCCCATCCCGCCGGTGCACGACGATCGGCTCGTCCGCCGACGCGGCCCCCGCGAGGATCGGCACCGCGCCGAGACTCTGAGCAAGCACGGCGAGACGCCTCGAACGGCATCGGCGAATCATCGTCGCCCCCCCACCGGCACGAACCTGAACGCACCGGAGGAGTCGCTGGCGATGCGCTCCAGCGGCGCCCTCCCGGCCTCGCTGCCGAACGCGACGGTGTTGACCACGGCTCGCTGCAGTCGCTGATTGAGGCGCTGCACCAGCGAGGGGGTGTCCGGCGGCACCTCGCCATCGGTCAAGAAGAAGATCGCGTCCGGCGGCGGATCGAGACCGAAGAGCCTCTGGAACGCCCCGCCGGGCCGGGTGCCGCCTCCCGTCGAGACCTCGCGATCGAGCCAGCCGGTCATGCGTTCGAGGTTCTCGTCGGTCGCCCGAAGCCAGCCGGGTTGAAAGGGCGGCACGACCACGTCGTTGGAGAAGAGCGCGACGTGGAACCAGGTGTGATCCGGCAACGCCGACAAGGATCGCTTGAGTTCGTCGAGCGCCACCCAGAGGCGTCCCCCGCCCTCCATGCTGGCCGACACGTCGACGACGTATCCGATTCGACGACCTCGAGCGGACACCCCGAAGAACGTCGTGCCGCCCGTGCCCGCCGAGTCGAGCGCCGGCCCGCCCACACCGGGAGCCACCACCGCAGTCGCGGTCTCGAGGGCGATCTCCGCCGGCGCGGCGGCGAGCGGCAGCGGCGCAAACTCCGGCAGCGTCGAAGGCGCGTCGAAGGAGGTCTCCGCAGGCGTCGCGGGGGGCGGCTCGTCGAAGGGCTCGGGGAGTTCGGGGAGTTCGACCAGTTCCACCGGCGACGCCTTCGGGCGTGCAACCGATCCGCTCCAAAGACCGTCGAACGCCACCAGCAGCGCCAGGTTGACGGCGATCGAGATCGCGGCGGCCACGCCCAATGCGATCCACCTCCTGCGAACGGCTCGACGTCGTCGATCCTCGCGCAACTGCGGCGCGGCGTCGCAGAGTCGCCGCAACGCCCGAAGCAGTCGCATCGGGACCCACGTCGATTCCGCGGGCGATCCCGACGGCCCCGGCGCAGCCCGGGGACGATCCCGTGGCGAGCCGTCGGATGCGCTGAGGGGTTCTGACATGCCCGTGGCGCCTCGTGCTGGGGGCTGGGAACGACGATCGCTCCATCGATCGCCAAACCGTGACGCGGATCACGTCCTCCGAACATCCTAGTTTGGAACCGGAGCACTTGACCCTGCTCCGCACAACCGGTCCAATCGATCCAGAGACGGTCTCGCTCGCCAACCGGAACGCCCCATGCCCACCCATCGCCGACGTGTCGTCCTCAAGATCAGCGGCGAGAGCTTCGGCCCGCCCGGAGAACTGGGCATCGCGCCCGAATCCCTCGCCGTGATCGCCCGCGAGATCGCCGCGGCGGCGGCCACCGGCGTCGAGATGGCCGTGGTCGTCGGCGGAGGCAACATCATCCGGGGGGCCGAGATGGCCCGAAACGGGACCATCGACCAGTCCACCGCGGACTACATGGGGATGCTCGGGACCGTCATCAACGGCATGGCGCTGAAGGAGGCGCTCCGCACCGAAGGCCTCGACAGCCGAGTGATGTCCGCGATCGCCTTGACCGCCGTCGCCGAACCCTTCATCCGGCCCAGAGCCCTGCGGCACCTCGAGAAGGGGCGGGTGGTGATCCTCGTGGCGGGCACCGGCAATCCGTTCTTCACCACCGACACCTGCGCGAGCCTCCGAGCGGTCGAACTCGGTGCGGATGTGCTTCTGAAGGCCACCAAGGTCGACGGCGTCTATTCCGCCGACCCCAAGACCCACCCCGATGCGGTCCGCTACGAGGAGCTGACGTTCGGCGAGGCGATCGAGCGCCAGCTCGGGGTCATGGACCTCACCGCGATGACCATGTGCATGGAGCACGATCTGCCGATCCGAGTCTTCGACTTCCGAGGCGACGGAAACATCCGCCAGGCGGTCTCCGGCGATGCGATCGGGACCCTGGTGCACTCCGGAGTGCCTGCGGAGCCGGTACGCTCCTGACTTCCAACGTCGCGGCCGCCGCGACGCAAGCGCATCGATCGAGCCGGCGTCTTGCCGGCGGAGGCCCCAAGGTCCATGGACACCCCCGGCGATCCCGACACCATCGAACTCGAATGCCTCGACCGGATGGAGAAGTCGGTCGACTACCTCCAGCGGGAACTCCGCGGCATTCGCACGGGCCGTGCGACCACCGCCCTGCTCGAGTACATCAAGGTCGACTACTACGGCAGCTCGACGGATCTGCGTGAGCTTGCCGCCATCAGCGTCGCCGAGGCGACGCAGCTCGTGGTCAAGCCGTTCGATCCCGGGGCGAAGAACGAGATCGTCAAGGCGATCGAACGGTCGGGCCTCGGCCTCAATCCGCAGGTCGACGGCGGGTCGATCCGGATCAACGTGCCGCCGCCCTCCGCCGAGCGGCGCAAGCAGCTCGTCGGACAGGTCAAGAAGATGGCCGAGGACGCCAAGGTCGCGATTCGCAACGAGCGGCGCGACGCCAACAAGCACCTCGATCGCCTCTCCTCGGAGATTTCCGAGGACGATCTCAAGCGGGCCAAGAGCCGCATCGACGACCTCACCAAGTCCTCGACCGACAAGGTGGAGGATCTCTCCTCGCGAAAGACCACGGAGATCGAGGAGATCTGAGATGTCTCCGCGGACGGTCCTCGCAATCGCCTCGCTGCCGATCGCCTCCCTCGCCTTCGCAACGCCGCCGGTCGAGATCGTCGTAGACCGCGACGACGTCATCGTCACGACGAGCTGCCGCCTGCGGATCGCCGATGGCCCGATCGCCGACCGCAACGGCGACGGCGTCGTCCGCATCGTCGCCGAGGGAATCCTCGTCGAGATCGGCGGCACGCTTCGCGGGGCTCCTCCGGATGCCGACCCCGACACCTTCTCTGGGATCGGCATCGTCGTCGCGGCCCCCAACGTGACCCTCGCCAATGGCGGAGTGTCGGGGTTCAAGGTCGGTGTGAAGGTCGAGGAGGCCGACGGCGCAACCATCGCCAACCTGGATCTCTCGGACAACTTCGCCACGCGGCTTCGCTCGACACCGGAACGAGAGGCCGTCGAGGACTGGCTGCGTCCCCACGAGAACGACGACGGCGAGTGGGCCGACCGCTACGGAGCGGGCCTGCTGGTCCGGGACTCCGACGACGTGACGATTCGAGACCTCTTCGTGCGCCGGACCCAGAACGGCATCCTGCTCGATCGGGTCGAGCGCGCGAGGATCCACGACAACGACTGCTCCTTCCTCTCCGGCTGGGGGCTCGCCCTCTGGCGATCGAGCTTCAACCGGATCGCGCGGAACGCGTTCGACTTCTGCGTTCGCGGGTACAGCCACGGCGTCTACAACCGCGGCCAGGATTCCGCGGGGATCCTGCTGTTCGAGCAGTGCACCGACAACGTGATCGCCTTCAACTCGGCGACCCACGGCGGCGACGGGATCTTCGCCTTCGCGGGACGGGAGGCCCTGGGGGAAGTCTCGCGACGCGACGACTCCGAGCCCACCGACGGCGATGTCGGATGGCACCTCGGCCGGGGGAACACCCGCAACGTCCTGCTTGGCAACGACGTCTCCCATGCGGTGGCGCACGGGATCGAAACGACCTTTTCAAGAGGGGTCGTCATCGCCGGCAACCGCATGGACGGCTGCGGAATCTGCGGCGTCTGGGCCGGGTACGGCTCGGATTCGCTGATCGTCGACAACGACTTCGTCGGCAACGGGAGACTGGGATACGGCGCCGAGCGCGGGGGCGTGAACATCGAGCACGGACGCGGGAACCGGATCCTCGCCAATCGCTTCCGAGACAACGCCTGCGGAGTCCGCCTGTGGTGGGACGAGGATCCCCACCTCGCCACCTTGCCGTGGTCGGCGGCCAACGGAACCGAATCGCGGGACGAGGTGGTGGCGAGAAACCTCTTCGACGGCGACGAGATCGCCATCGAACTGCTTCGCACCGAGGCGGCCGTCGTCGCTGGCAATCGCTTCACCGACGTCGGCACCGAGCTGGTGGCCGACGATGCCAGTCGGAGCACCCTCCGCGAAGGTCCCGAGCCGGCCATGACGCCCGAGGTCGATCTCGAGGTCCTCGCGCAGAACCTGCCCGGGCGCGGCACGCCGATCGGTGCCCGATCCAAGCTTGCCGGCCGCGAGCGAATCGTGATGACCGAGTGGGGCCCCTACGCATGGGACCGTCCCCTGCTCTCGGTCGTCGACCGGTCGATGGCGAAGGACCGGTACCGCCTGCTCGGGGCGGAGGCGACCGGCGCGCAGGTGCTGGGTGCGGGCAGTCTCCGGACGCTGTTGCGCGGAGATGGCACCGTCGAGGTGATCTGCGAGCGCCCGGGACGGGTCTGCCCCTATCGCCTGCGGGTCTCCCACGATCGGGGGCGATTCGAGACCGAAGGCCTGTTGGCGCCGGCGAACTGGACGGTTCGCCTCTTCCGCTCGCCGACCGATCCCCGCGACGATCCGAAGCGGTGGCGTGCCGCCGCCGACGCGGAGATCGCGACGCTGCTGGAGAACGGCGGCGCTCTGGTCACGGTGCCGGCCATCGAGTTCGACTTCGGAATGTCCGGTCCCGCCGCGGTGCCGTCGCTGGCCGCCGACGCCTCCGCTCGGGCGATGCCTGCCGACGGCTTCGGTCTCGTCGCGGAGACCACCCTCGTCTTCCCCCCCGGCAGGTGGCGCCTGCGGACGGTCTCCGACGACGGAATTCGCCTGCTCCGGGACGGCGAGATCCTCTTCGAGCGCTGGGACCGGCACGCCGCCACCGCCGACATCGCGGAGTTCGCCCTCGCCGAGGAGACCTCGGTGGATCTGCGAATCGAGTGGTTCGAGCTCGACGGCGCCGCCACGCTCTCCTTCGACGTCGAACGCCTCGGGGACTGAGTCGCCGGCCGACCCGGCGGCCGCCTCGTGCGGGCGGCGGTTGACCGCCTTCGCCGGTCCCCGGAACATGAAGGCATGCGCTGCCCGCATTGCGACATCGACGACGATCGTGTGATCGACAGCCGAAGCATCGACGGCGGCGCGTCCATTCGGCGTCGCCGGCAGTGCAACGCCTGCGGCCGCCGCTACACCACCTATGAACGGGTCGAGAAGACCGGGCGTCTCATGGTGGTGAAGAAGGACGGCACCCGAGTTCCCTTCGATCCCCAGAAGGTCCTTCAGGGCGTCCAGGCCGCCTGCGGCAAACGACCCATTCCCGAGGCGGAGAAGGTCGGCCTCGTGCGGAAGGTCGAGGACGAGGTGCATCGCGAGCACGAGCGAGAGGTCGCGAGTCTCGAGATCGGCCGCCGGGTCGCCGCGGGCCTTCGCGAGCTCGATCCCGTGGCGTACATCCGCTACGCGAGCGAGTACCACTCCTTCCGGACGATCGAGGACTTCCGAGCCGAGTTGGCCGAGCTCGAGGGCCGCCCCCAGCCTCCGGCCGACCAACTCAGACTCTTCAGCGAGGCCGACGGCGGAACCCCTCCGACCGGCCGGGAGTGACCATGCCCGCGATTCGACTGCCCGACGGCTCCACCCGCACCTACGACGCTCCGGTCACCGCCGCCGAGGTCGCCGCCGACATCGGCCCCGGCCTCGCCAAGGCCGCGCTCGGCGCGAAGGTCGATGGCGTGCTGCGGGATCTCGCCGCCCCGATCGAGACCGACTGCGAGCTGGCCCTGGTGACCGCGAAGACCCGCGAGGGCGAGCCGGACGCCGACGCCCTCTTCCTGCTGCGCCACTCCGCCGCCCACGTCATGGCCGAGGCGATCACGAACCTGTTCCCCGGCGTGCAACTGGTCTACGGCCCTCCCGTCGAACAGGGCTTCTACTACGACATGGCCCTGCCCGAGGGAACCGCGATCTCGAGCGAGGACTTCGATCGCATCGAGCAGGAGATGTCCCGCATCATCGAGGAGGACCGCCCCTTCAGCCGCTACGAGATGCCGCTTGCCCGGGGCATGGAGAAGTTGCGGACCGAGGGGTCCAAGTACAAGCTCGACAACGCCGAGCGCGCCGCCGATGCGGGATCGACGGAACTCTCCTGGTACGCGACCGGGACGCCCGGCACCCACTGGGAGGACCTCTGTCGCGGGCCGCACGCGCCTTCGACCGGCCGGATCGGCGCGTTCAAGGTGATGAGCCTCGCCTCGAGCTACTGGCACGGCGACGAGAACAGCGATCGACTGACTCGGGTGTACGGCACCGCCTTCGCGGACAGGAAGCAGCTGAAGCAGCACCTCGAGCGGCTCGAGGAGGCGCGGAAGCGGGACCACCGCGTGCTCGGGCGACAGTTGCGTCTCTTCCACATCGACGAGCAGGTCGGCCAGGGCCTGATCCTCTGGTCGCCCAACGGCGCCGTGGTCCGGCAGCAGCTTCAGGAGTTCATCTCCGAGGAACTCCGCAAGCAGGGCTACCACCAGGTCTTCACCCCGCACATCGGCAAGCTCGATCTCTACCGCACCAGCGGCCACTTCCCCTACTACCAGGACAGCCAGTACACCCCGATCGTCGATCGCGTGCAGATCGACGAGCTGGCTCGCGAGGGATGCTCGTGCGGCGATCTCGCCAACCGCCTCGAGCAGGGCGAGATCGACGGCTACCTGCTGAAGCCGATGAACTGCCCGCACCACATTCGGATCTACGCCAGCGAGCAGCGAAGCTATCGCGATCTGCCGCTGCGACTCGCGGAGTTCGGCACGGTGTACCGCTGGGAGCAGTCGGGCGAGATCGGTGGCCTGACCCGCGTCCGCGGCTTCACCCAGGACGACGCGCATCTCTTCTGCCGGGAGGACCAGATCGCCGAGGAGGTCCGCGGATGCCTCTCGATCGTGAAGCTCATCTTCGGCACTCTGGGCATGCACGACTACCGGGTCCGAGTCGGACTGCGCGATCCCGACTCGACCAAGTACGTGGGCGATCCGGCCAACTGGGACAAGGCGGAACGGGCCTGCCGCGACGCGGCTCGCGAGCTCGGCGCGAAGTTCACCGAGGAGCCGGGCGAGGCGGCGTTCTACGGGCCGAAGATCGACTTCGTCGTGAAGGACGTGATCGGGCGGGAGTGGCAGCTCGGAACGGTGCAGGTCGACTACAACCTGCCGGAGCGATTCGAGCTCGAGTACATCGGCGCCGACAACGCGCGCCATCGGCCGGTCATGATCCACCGCGCCCCGTTCGGATCGATGGAGCGGTTCGTGGGCGTCCTGATCGAGCACTTCGCCGGAGCGTTCCCGTGCTGGCTGGCGCCGGAGCAGGTCCGAGTGCTTCCGATCAGCGACAAGAGCGAAGCGTACGCCGCCGAGGTGCTCGCGAAGCTGAAGGCCCTCGGCATCCGGGCGACCGTCGACGACGGGTCCGAGCGGATTCAGGCCAAGGTCAAGGTGGCCACGGACATGAAGGTCCCCTATCTCGCCGTGGTCGGCCCCCGCGACGCCGAGAATCGCGAGGTCTCGATCCGCGCCTTCGGCATCGAACGGAACCTCGGCTCCATCGGCCTCGACGACTTTCTCGAGGCGGTCGATGCGGAGAACTCGAGCCGCGGCGGCACGCGGCTCGTCGATCGCTTCGACGCCGGGACACATTGAACCGACTTCGGTGCTGCTCACCTTCCCCCTTCGCGGGGAGCCCACGATGCCTCGCACCATGTTCGCCGGACTTCTCATCCTCCCACTGCTCGCCTTCAAGGCGGCCCCAGTCGTGGTCGCCGATCAGGCCGGCGACCCGGCACCCAACCCGCTGCGGGGCGGTCTTCCCTGAACCGGCGGGACGTTTCGGACGATCCGGACACGGCAGGTGTTTCGGCACCCGCGAGGCATTGAAACCGTCACCGAACTCCGCAGGTTCGCCCCGCATTGGCGGCTTTCCGTTTGCCCACGCCCGAAACGCGAAGTATCGTCCCGAGGTCGCCACGCGAGGACCGCCGAAGGGCCGTGAGCGTCCCTGCGAGTCTTCTCTGCGAGCCCCGACCGCCAGTCCCCCTGCGAGTCCCAACTGTTGGTGACCGATCCCCACTCGAACCTCGTCGCCTGCCAGGCACCCCACGCTTCCGCGGGCAGTGCCCTCTGCGAAGAGAGATGGCGATGGGGATTCGAAGGTCCCACACCCCTGTCCACGTCCGGCGCCGAATCCGCCCCCATGGCCCGATGAGTCGCCTGCGATGATCGACTGGGAGACGAGGTCCCGCCTCGCCGATTCTCCGTCCATTCCGTTCCGGTCCCCCTTGCCGGGGCCGGACGATTCGTTCCTCGTCGCGCTGGTGCCGGACCGGGCGGCAGGGTCAACTCTCCATCCGGCAGTCTGAAAGGAACCCACCCATCTCCCACATGCGACGACACTACCGAGGGGAGCCCACGCCCAGCGGGCCGAGGATGAACGAGCGGATTCGGATCACGCCCATCCGTCTGATCGACGAGAACGGCGAGATGGTCGGCGTCGTCGACACCGACGAGGCTCGCCGACGCGCCGCCGACCTCGGGCTGGATCTGGTGGAGATGGCCGCCGACGTCCGTCCTCCGGTCTGCCGGATCATGGACTACGGCAAGTACCGATTCGAGCAGCGCAAGAAGGACCGCGCCGGGCGGGCCCGCAGCAAGGGATCGGAACTCAAGGAG
This sequence comes from Planctomycetota bacterium, assembly GCA_017859745.1. Classification (GTDB taxonomy): domain Bacteria; phylum Planctomycetota; class Phycisphaerae; order Phycisphaerales; family SM1A02; genus VGXO01. The sequence continues at coordinate 90,169 of JAFMML010000002.1, read as the reverse complement.
GTCCGCCTCGGTCGATCGATGAAGATCGATCCCCACGACGTGGGCATCCGCATGAATCAGGCCCGGAAGTTCCTGATGGCAGGACACCGCGTGCAGATCGTGCAGAACTTTCGAGGCGCCCGTGAGATGGCCCACCGAGATCGCGGAGACTCCCGCATGCGGGAGGTGATCGAGGAACTCGCCGACATCTCGAAGGTCGAGATGCCCCCCCGCCTCAACGGCCGGCGCATGAACATGATCCTCGTCCCAGACCGCCCGAGGATCGAGGCGATCAAGCGGCAGCAAGCGGCCGACGCCGCTGCGGCGGCCCCTCCGCCGGACGGCGACGACGCGGCACTCCAGACGCCTCCGACACCTGCCCCCGAGACACCGGTTGCGGCGACCGATTCCAGCGACGAGACCTCCTCGACGCCCTGAACCGATCCGTCCACCGAACGCCCGGAACCGAAGGCCGCCCCCAATGCGGGGCGGCCTTGCAATTTCATTCCATCCACTGCATAATTCTGCAGATGTCCTCGAAGCTCCGCCGTCACGAAGCCCTTCGAAGGGTGATCGAGGATCGCCGATGCCGACGCCAGTCGGACCTCTGCGACGCCCTCGCGGAGTCGGGCTTCGACTGCACCCAGGCGACGTTGTCTCGGGATCTCTCCGAGATGGGCGTGGTCAAGGGGCCGGACGGCTACCGCCTCCCGTCCGAAGTGGAACACGCCGGATCCGAGCAGGCGTTGATCTCCACGCTGCGCCGCGAACTTCTCGCAAGCGTCCGTGCCGGCAACCTGCTCGTGCTGAGGACCCCGCCCGGTCACGGCAACGCCCTGGCGGCCGAACTCGACCGGGCCGCGCTTCCCGGGCTCGTCGGAACGATCGCGGGGGACGACACCGTCTTCGTCGCGGCGGGATCGCCGAGTTCGGCCGAGCGTCTGCTCAACCGCCTCTCCACGCTCGCGGGGCTCCCCTGAGAAGCACCACGGCAGCCACGGGCAGGGCGAACCCTCGCCCCGTCGAAAAGGATCCCTCGCGATGAACAACAGATCGACGATCCGCTGTGCCGTCGTGGGCGCCACCGGCTATGCCGGCGGCGAATTGCTCGAACGCCTGCTCGGTCTCCGCCGCGTCGAGATCGTGGGCTTGTTCGGCTCGGACCGCCGAAGCGGCGAACCTCCGCAGATCGGCGATGTCCACCCTCGACTGCGGAGTCGTCTCGACGGGGTGGTCCGCCCCGCAGATGCCGAGTCGATTCTCGCGACCCGCCCCGACGCGGTCTTCCTCGCCACGCCCCACGAGACCAGCCACGATCTCGCACCGGCCCTCCTCGCGGGCGGCACGGTGGTTCTGGACCTCTCGGCAGCCTTCCGCCTTCCCGATCCGGCCGACTATCCGCGCCACTACGGCTTCCGGCACGAACATCCCGAGCTTCTCGCCCGCGCCGCCTACGGTCTGGCCGAACTGAACGCCGAGGCGATCGCGGCCAGCGATCTCATCGCGGTGCCGGGCTGCTACCCGACTGCCGTGATCCTGCCGCTTCGACCTCTGTCGGATGCGGGACTGCTCGCCGCGGGCGAGCCGGTCATCGTCGATGCCGTGAGCGGGGCGAGCGGCGCCGGCCGAGCTCCGAACGCGAGAACGGTCTTCTCCGAGGTCAGCCTTCAGGCCTACGGCGTGATGTGCCATCGCCACGAGCCCGAGATGAACGCCCATGGTGGTGCCGAGGTCGTCTTCACACCGCAACTCGGCGCCTTCGATCGGGGCATTCTCGCGACGATCCATGTGCGTCTGAGGCCCGGAACCTCGGAATCCACGGTCCGCGAGACGCTCGCCGCCGCCTACGACGGACCATTCGTCCGTCTGCTCCCGCCGGGTCGCTGGCCCGCGGTTCGCCACGTCGAACGAACCAATCACTGCGACATCGGCCTCGCGGTGCACCCCCGCCATCCGCACGTGGTGATCTCGAGCGCCATCGACAACCTCGTCAAGGGCGCCTCCGGGCAGGCGGTGCAGTGCTTCGAACTTCGGTTCGGCCTGGTGCCCGCGACCATTCGGGAGGTGCCATGCAGGATCCCGTGACGCTCGAAACCTCTTCCGCGGACCGGGCCGTGGTCGTCAAGATCGGCGGCGCCGCCCTCGAGGAGTCCTCGATCCGACGGACCGTCGCCCAGCGCCTCGCGCGACTGCATCGCGCGGGCGAGCGGGTGGTCGTGGTCCATGGTGGCGGCGGCGAGGTCGATCGGCTCGTGACGAGGCTCGGCATGACCACCGACCGTCGCGACGGCATCCGCATCACGCCGCCGGAACAGATGGAGATCGTCGCCGGCGTGCTCGCGGGCCGCGTCAACACCGATCTCGTCGCCAGCCTGGTCGCCGAGGGCGTTCCGGCGATGGGACTCACCTTGTGCGACGGCGGCCTCGCCCGGTGCCGAGTCGCGACCGGACTCGACTTCGATCCAGGCCGAGTCGGCGAGGTCGTGGATGGCGATCCGCGAGCGATCGAGGCTCTCGGAGATGCGGGCTTCCTGCCGGTGGTCGCATCGATCGGCTGCGACGAGCAGGGCGAACTTCTCAACGTGAACGCCGACGCCGCCGCTGCAGGGCTGGCGAACATCGTCGAAGCTCGCGAGTTGCTGCTGCTGACCGACGTGCCCGGGGTCCGAGGGCCCGACGGCGAGATCGCCGTCGAACTCGATCGGGTCGTCGTCGAGACGGGAATCGCCGAAGGCTGGATCGACGGCGGGATGATTCCCAAGGTTCGCGGCGCCCTCGCCGCCGCCGACTCGATCGGGATCTCGGTGCGCATCGCCGGCTGGGGGTCCGACGAGGCGGGCACCCGGATCGTGCCCTCCTCGACCGCTGCGACCCACCGGCATCGTTCCCCCGCCCCCGCTGGGAGTCCTGGAAGATGAGCCTCTCGGCACCCGCCGTCATCACGCCCCATCTGCTTCGGGCAACCGATCTCGGTCGCGACGGCATCCTCGAGCTGCTTGCCGAGGCCGCCGAACTGCGGGCCGCCCTGCAGGCCGATCCCCGAGCGGGACTCGAGCGACTCGCGGGACGTTCGCTCGTGATGCTCTTCGAGAAGCCGTCGTTGCGAACCCGGGTCAGTTTCGAGATCGGGATCGGCAAGCTCGGCGGGCAGGCGGTCCACCTCGACCACCGGACCGAACGACTGGGCGTGCGAGAGTCGATCGGCGACTACGCCCGCAATCTCGAACGATGGACCGATGTCGTGGTGGCGCGGGTGTTCGAGCATCGGACCCTCGAGGAACTCGCCCGGACGAGCCGGGTGCCCGTCGTCAACGCGCTGTCCGATCGCTTCCACCCCTGCCAGGCGTTGGCGGATCTGCTCACCCTCGCCGATCACGGTCGCGCGCCCGGCGAATGCACGATCGCCTACGTCGGAGAAGGCAACAACGTCTGCCACTCGCTGATGGAGTCGGTCGCCATCGTCGGTGGCCGCTTCCTCGCCGTCACTCCGCCCAGCTTCCGCCCCGATCCCGGGATCGAGCGGGAGTGCCGCCGGCTCGCCGAAGCGAGCGGTGCCGAGATCGTCTGCAGCGACGAGGTGTCGGCCATCGCGGGCGCAGACGCGATCTACACCGACACCTGGTTCTCGATGGGCGACTCCGCCGATCCCGCCGGGGTTCGCGACAAGCGCCGCGTCCTCGAGCCCTACCGAGTCGACGCCGAACTCATGCGGATCGCCGGCCCCCAGGCCCTCTTCATGCACTGCCTGCCGGCGCATCGCGGCGAAGAGGTGCTCGACGAGGTCATCGACGGCCCCGCGTCGGTCGTGTTCGACCAGGCGGAGAACCGCATGCACGCCCAGAACGCCCTGCTGGTCCGACTGCTGCGAGATCGTTGAGATCGCCGCTCCTTCCCCCCCTCCCCGAGACGGATTCGCCATGCCCCGCACCATTGCCGTCGCGTACTCCGGTGGCCTCGACACCTCCGCGATGATTCCGTGGTTCCTCGAGCACCACGACGCCCGAGTCGTTGCGGTCGTCGTCGATGTCGGACAGGGCGCCGAGGAGCTCGAGGGCATCGAGGAGAAGGCCCTCCGCTCCGGCGCCGTCGCCTGCGAGATCGTCGATCTGCGAGAGGAGTTCCTCGAGGAGTTCGCATTCCCGACCGCGATCTCCGGCGCGGTCTACGAGGGGCGCTATCTCCTCGGCACCGCGATCGCGCGTCCGCCCATCGCTCGCGCCCAGGTCGAGGCGGCGCGCCGTCTCGGCTGCGATGCGGTCGCGCACGGCTGCACCGGCAAGGGCAACGACCAGGTTCGGTTCGAGGCGACCTACGCCGCCCTGGCTCCGGATCTCGAGGTGATCGCGCCGTGGCGGGAGTGGTCCTTCCGCGGCCGCGAGGATCTGCTCGAGTATCTCGCCGCGCACGGCGTCCCCACCACCGCGAGCGCCACCAAGATCTACTCGCGCGATGCGAACCTCTGGCACATCTCCCACGAGGGCGGCGGACTCGAGGATCCCTGGAACGCGCCTCCCGAGGACATCTGGACCCGCACCGTCGCGCCGGAGGCGGCTCCGGACACGCCCTGCGAAGTGATCCTCGGATTCGAGCAGGGGCGACCGCGAACCCTCGATGGCGAACGCCTCGGGGCGATCGAACTGCTGGAACGCCTGAACCGCATCGCCGGCTCGCACGGCGTCGGCCGCATCGACATCGTCGAGAACCGACTGGTGGGCATGAAGAGCCGCGGCTGCTACGAGACTCCAGGCGGCACCGTGATCATGGAGGCGCTCCGCGGCCTCGAGGAACTCGTGCTCGATCGCCGCATGCTCCGGTGGCGGCAGGAGCAGGCCATCGGATTCGCCGAGCTGGTCTACGACGGACGCTGGTTCACCCCGCAGCGAGAGGTGATGCAGGCGGCGTTCGAGAGGATCGCCGAGCGTCTCGAGGGGGAGGTCGCGGTGCGACTGTTCAAGGGCTCCGCCACCACCACCCGCCGTCGCAGTCCATGCAGCCTCTATGCCGAATCGTTCGCCACCTTCTCGGCGGACGAGGTCTATCACCAGGCCGACGCCGGCGGGTTCATCCGCCTGTTCACGCTGCCGAGCCGCATCGCCGCAACGCAGCGGAACCAGACCGCCGCGATCGCCGAGGGGGCGGGAGCGTGAACGGCAGCGAACTCGGCGACGCGATCTGGGCCGGCCGCCTCTCCGGCGCAGTCGACGATCGATTCCGCCGCTTCAACGACTCGCTGCCGTTCGATCATCGCCTGCTCGCCGAGGATCTCGACGGCAGTGCCGCATGGGCCCGCGCCTTGGCGAGAGCAGGCGTGATCTCCGAAACGGATCGCCACCGCATCGAGGAGGGACTCGCCTCCATTCGCACCGCGGCCCGGGAGGATCCGACATCGGTTCTCGCCGCCGGCGACGAGGACGTCCACTCCTACGTCGAGCGGGAGCTCGTCGAGCGCATCGGCGATCTGGGAAAGCGCCTGCACACCGGCCGCAGTCGCAACGACCAGGTCGCGACCGATCTTCGGCTGTGGTCGATGCGTTCGATCGACGCGCGACTGGAGGAGATCCGCGCCGTGATCGACGCTCTCGTGGCGCTGGCCGACCGTGAGCGGGACACGGTGTTTCCGGGGTACACCCATCTGCAGCGGGCCCAGCCGATCCTGTTTGCGCACTGGTGCCTGGCCTACGTCGAGATGCTGCGTCGCGATGGACGCCGTCTCTCCGACGCCCGCAGCCGGACCGCGGTCTGCCCCCTCGGCTGCGCCGCCCTCGCCGGAACCGCCTATCCGATCGATCGCGAGCGACTTGCCAGCGACCTTGGATTCGAGGCGGCATCGGTCAACAGTCTCGACGCGGTCTCCGATCGCGACTTCGCGGCCGAGATCCTCGCGGCCCTGGCGATCCTCGCGGTGCATCTCTCGCGGCTCGCCGAGGATCTGATCTTCTACGCCTCGGGCGAGGCGTCGCTGGTGGAACTTCCCGACGAACTGTGCTCGGGCAGCTCCATCATGCCTCAGAAGAAGAACCCCGACGCCCTCGAACTCGTGCGTGGAAAGACCGGCATGCAGATCGGTCGGCTGACGGGGCTTCTCGCGGTCCTGAAGAGCCTGCCCATGGCCTACAACAAGGATCTGCAGGAGGACAAGCGACCGTTGTTCGAGGCCATGGAGGAGACCTCCGCCTGCCTCGGGGTGCTGCCCCCTCTGCTGGACGGTCTCGTCGTGGATCGTCCGCGGGCTCGCGACGCGGCGCTCGGGGGCCATGCCAACGCCACCGAACTCGCCGACCATCTCGTCGGCCGCGGCGTCCCGTTCCGGGACGCGCATCATCAGACCGGGCGGCTCGTCGCCCGCGCCATCGAACGTGGCGTGCGCCTCGAGGACCTGTCGATCGAGGAGATCCGGGAACTCGCACCCGCGGCCGATCGTGGAGTGTTCACCGCGCTGACCGTCGATTCGGCCCTGGCGAAGCGATCCGCCGTCGGCGGAACCGCCGGAGACCAGATCGCCGCTCGCCTCGCGCGACTTCGGCCACCGGCCTTCCGGCGCGACGAACCGATCGCCGCCGAGGTCCGCACCGCGACCGTCGAGGACCTCGCGGGCATCCGAAGACTGGTGGATCTCTGGGCGGATGCGGGCGAGAACCTGCCCCGGACCGACGAGGAGATCCTCACCTCGATCCGCGACTTCGCGGTGGCGACCCTGGACGGCCGAGTGGTCGGCTGCGGGGCGCTCTGGCTCTACACCCCCTCGCTTGCGGAGATCCGATCCGTCGGCGTCGATCCGGATCTCCACGGCGGCGGCCTTGGAACGCGCATCGTCGAGCACCTCGCCTCGATCGCCACACGTCTGCGGGTCGAACGGGTGTTCGTCCTGACCCGGGCACCGCGGTTCTTCGAGCGACTCGGCTTCCGGCAGACCAGCGTCAACGGTCTGCCTGAGAAGATCCTGAAGGACTGCGCCCGCTGTCCCAAGAAGCACTGCTGCGACGAGATCGCGATGGTCCGAACGACGTTCGATCCCGATCGGGCCTGACCCCCACGAACCTCCCATGCACCGCACGCCGCTCGCTCAGGATCCGCCGCCGCTGCCATCGAGCCTCCCGCGAGGCTTCCGAGGCGCCACTGGGCGGGCAGGCATCCGAACCGGCCCCGGAGACGACCTCGCGCTGATCGTCGCCGACGACCCGGTCTCGACTGCAGCGGTGTTCACGACCAATCGGTTCGCCGCCGCCCCCATCGAGCTGAGCCGACGCCACCTCGCCGAGTCGAGAGGACGTTGCCGGGCCCTCCTCGTCAATGCCGGCAACGCCAACGCCGCGACCGGCGATGTCGGTCGCGAAGACGCCCGGCGGAGCGCCGAGGTCCTCGCCGCACAGGTCGGCGCCATCCCATCCCAAGTGCTGGTCGACTCGACGGGGGTCATCGGGCGCCGCCTGCCGGTGGATGGCCTCTGCGGTGCGCTGCCGAGCCTCGCGTCGACGCTCGCCCGCGAGTCCGCCGCCGACCTCGCCCGGGCGATCATGACCACCGACACCGCAGCCAAGGGGGCCGAACGACGGGTGTCGGCTGCGGACGGCGGAGCGATTTCGATCGTCGGCATCTGCAAGGGTGCGGGCATGATCCGTCCCGACATGGCGACGATGATCGGCGTCGTGCTGACGGACGCGGAGATCGATCCCGAATCGCTCGACACCCTGCTTCGAAGCAGCTGCGCCCGGTCCTTCAACCGCCTCAGCATCGACGGCGACACCTCGACCAACGACGCGGTCTTCGCCATGGCGAGCGGCGTCGCCGGAGTCCCACACGATCTCGACGAGTTCTCGAGGGCGTTCGAGGGGCTGTGTCTGGATCTTGCCAGGATGATCGCAGCGGACGGCGAGGGGGCCCAGCGAGTGGTCGAGGTGGAGGTTCGTGGAGCCGAATCCACCGAGGATGCTCGCGAGGTCGCGGAGACCGTCGGCAGCAGTCTTCTGGTGAGAACCGCCATCGCCGGCGGCGACCCCAACTGGGGCCGGATCGTCGCGGCGATCGGACGCACCAACGCCGCCTTCGACCCCGATCGGATCCGCATCGAGGTGAATGGCCTGCGGCTGTTCGACCAGGGCAAGCCGGTCCAGGACGATCTCTCGGCGCTCGCCGCCGCGTTCTCGAGTCCGAACGTGGAGATGACCATCGATCTCGCCGCCGGGTCATGCGAGGATCGGTTCCTCACCTGCGACCTGACCGCCGAGTACATCCGGATCAACGCCGACTACACGACCTGAGGTCGCGACTCAGAACTGCCGCAGGAACCTCGCGTCGTTCTCGAAGAGTCGGCGAATGTCGCCGAGACCGTGGCGACGCATGGTGACGCGTTCCACACCGAGACCGAAGGCGAACCCGCTCCACTCCGAGGGGTCGATGCCCACCGCCTCGAAGACCGCCGGATCGACCATCCCGCAGCCGCCGATCTCGACCCACTGCCAGGTGCCCTTGACCGGCATCCACATGTCGACCTCGGCGGAGGGCTCGGTGAATGGGAAGAAGCTCGGCCGCATCCGGACCTCGGCTTCCGCTCCGAAGAACGCCTTCGCAAAGCCCACGAGGGTGCTCTTCAAGTCGACCATCGACAGATCGCGATCGACCGCGAGTCCCTCGACCTGGTGGAACATGCTGTAGTGGGTCGCGTCGTGGGCGTCCGGTCGGTAGACCCGCCCCACCGCGATCACCCGCAGCGGCGGCGGCGTGGCCTCCATGGCGCGGATCTGCACGGTCGAGGTCTGGGTTCGCAACAGGCGATGCCCCGCCGACTCGCCGCCGAGGAAGAAGTTGTCGCTGCGATCCCGAGCCGGATGCTCGGGCGGAATGTTGAGCGCCGTGAAGTTGTGCCACTCGTCCTCGAGTTCGGGGCCATCGGCGACCTCGAAGCCCATCCGGCCGAAGACCTCGACGATCCGATCGATGGTCGCGGTCAACACGTGCCTCCGGCCTTCGACGGAGACGAGCCCCGGCTCGGTCAGATCGATCCCCGGAGGCGGCGAACCGGCCGAGGCGACGGTGCGCTCCCCGAAGGCGGATTCGAGGCGTTGCTTGAGTTCGTTCAGGCGTCGTCCGACATCGCGTCGGGCCTCGGGAGGTGCCTGCTTGACCAGCGGCATCATCGCCTTGAGCCGCCCCTTCGAGCCGAGGTGCTCGATTCGCCAGGCCTCCAGGGCGGCGGGTTCGTTGCAGGATTCGAGCCCGGCAAGAGCCTGCTCTTCGTAGGCGTCGATCTCGACCGTCGGGTCGCTCATGCCGAGGAGTCTAGCGATCGGGCCTCGGGGCGAGTCGGCCTCGTCGGCGGATTGCTCGGCTCAACAGGGCCAGACCGAAGGGAATGTCGTGCACGAAGTAGCGCACGAAGAGTCTCCGCGGCTCCTGCAGGGTGCGATGCACCCACTCGAGGCCGATCGCCTGCACCCATTCGGGCGCGCGCTTCACCTCGCCGCTGGCGAAGCTGAAGCTGATGCCCACGCCGACCCACCACGCCTTCGGTGCGGAGCCGCGGATCCTCGCGATCAGTCGTTCCTGCTTGGGGAATCCCAGGGCCACGAACACGATGTCGGGGGATGCCTCGGCGACCATTCGCTCCATCTCCGAGAGCTTCTCCGGGTCCTTCTCGAACCCGAACTCGGGGCAGTGGGTCCCCGCGATTCGGAGGTTGGGGTGGCGAGTCCGCAGCGTGTTCGCGGCCGCCTCGGCGGTGCCGGGATCGCCGCCGAGCAGGAAGATCGAACGTCCTTCGGCGGCCGCGGCGGCAGGCAGCGAGTGGATCAGGTTCGAGCCGCAGACCCGCTCGGGAAGAGGGGTGCCTTGAACGCGGGCCGCCCACAGCAATGGCATGCCGTCTGCGACTCGAAGATCGCTCTGTTCCACCAGGTCTCGAATCCCCTCGACCTTCACCACCTGACGCAGGATGTCGAGGTTCACCGTCACCATCCAGCCACCACGTCCGTCGGCAAGGGCGCGGACGACCTGATGCACCGTCTCCGACTCGGTCCACGGGGCGATCCCCATGCCCTCGAGTTCGACCAGGCCCGGGATCTCGCCGTCGGCAGGCGCCGCCGTGGCCGACGCTCGAGGCGTCATCGTCGCATCGGGCATCTCACGCGGCTCCGGCACATGCCGCCACCGCGGCCGACTCTCGCGAAGGCGATCGGCCGGAATCGAATCGGTCCGCCATCTCCGCCTCGATGCGCTCGGCGGCCGCTCGCTTGCCGATGCGAAGAGCGAGCCACTGATACCGGCGCAGAAAGCGACGGAACTCCCGATCGACGGTGCGATGGGGTCGGGTCGCGCTGGCCGCGAGATATCCCCACAAGGTGGCGAGGCCTCCGACCACGTACGGCGGGCTGGCGAGGCGATAGGCGGCGCTCGCGAAGAGATAGAACGGACTCGATCCCATCAGATACTGGCCGCGGCCGTGCCGGGCCCGGCCGTGCAGGATGCCGCGGTGGCTCGACCCCATCGGGCGGAGATGCAGGAATGCCAGACTCTCGTCGCGAAAGCTGCAGACCTTCCAGCCGAGCATCCGGCACCGATGGCAGTCGATGCCGTCCCACATCACCTGCCGCGCGAATCCCCCGATCTGCCGAAAGCAGGAGACCCGGAAGAACTTGCTGGCACCGACGGACATCTCGTCGCCGATCAGTTCCATGAAGCGACCTCGACCCTCGGCATCCTCGTACCACGCCTTGCCGCTGCACGTGCCAAGTCTCCGATCGGCCTCCATCTTCGCGACCAGGCCCTCGAAGTAGCCCGGCGGCAGGTCGAGATCGAGATCGAGCTTGCAGATGTAGTCGAAGTCGTCGAGGTCGCAGCGTTCCAGGCCGGCGTAGAACGCCTCGATCACACCGGGGCCGACGCTTCGCTCGCCGCGATCGGTTCGGGACACGACCTCGATCCAGGGGTGCCTCGCGGCATACTCGGCGAGGATCGCGGGGGTCTCGTCGGTCGAACCGTCGTCGACGATCACCCACTTCGCCGGGCGCAGCGACTGGGCGACCACGCTGTCGAGGGTTCGACGGGCGAACTCGGCCTCGTTGCGAGCGGGCGTGATCAGCAGGCAGCGACGTTGCGTCTGGGCATCCATGTCGATCTCACCCCATCAACCCACCGCCGGAGTCCGCCCCACCAGGCGGGCCCGAAGGCCCTGGCCAAGCATGTGTCCGATCGAGAGGTGGACGTCCTCGACGAGCCCGTAGTTGTCGCTGGGCACGTTGACATGCAGGTCGGCCATGCGACCGATGGCACCTCCGTCGAAGCCGGTCAGTGCCGCGACCTCGAGACCGCGCTCGCGGGCGAGTTCGCAGGCCTTGACGATGTTGGGGCTGTTTCCGGAGCCGCTGATGGCGATCAGCAGATCGCCCTCACGGCCGTAGGACTCGAGCGGGAACGAGAGCGTCTCATCGAAGGCGATGTCGTTGCCGAGCGCCGTCGTAAGGCCTGGATTCTCCGTCAGGGACAGGGCCCGGAGGCGTCTCAGCCCCGGTACCCACGCGGTCTTGACCAGATCGGTGACGTAGTGGCTCGCAGTCGAAGCGCTGCCACCATTTCCCGCGACGAGGACGCAGGCGTCGTCCTCCCACCGCTGCACGATGCGATCGGTCAGGGCATCGATCGCGGCGGCGTCGAGCCGTCCGAGAAGTTCGCCGAGGCGGTCGAGATACTGTTGGGCCGAGGCGCAGGTGGTCTTCTGCATCGCAGACTCCGAGGTTCATATGCGACGACGCGGGGCGCCGAAGTGCGTGGACCGCCCCCGCCGGCCCGTGGAGGCTATCGGCGGAATGTCCCGAACGCTTGCCCCAAGATCCCGCGGTCGAAGCCTGGAGGACGCCCTCCCGACCGAGGCGACACCTCCCAAGAGCCGACGGATCCCTGGCCGCCGAAACCGGGATGCGAAAACGCCTCCCAAGGTGGGCGAACCCAGCCTAGGAGGCGTCCGGTCCTGTTCGCGAGGCGATCCTGCCCCGATGGGCGAGGTTCCCTACGACTTCAGGCCTTCTCGTCTTCGCCCGTCGTCTCGGTCGCGGAGGCGTCCTCGGCGGTCTCGGGGGCCGGCTCGGCAACCTCTGTGACTGCCTCGGGCGCCGTGGTCTCGGCGTCGTCCGCCACCGCGGTCGCCGATGCTCCACCGCCGAGCAGTTGCGAGGCGTAGGCGGTGCGTCCCTGGGCGATCCGACGGCGGCGGGATCCGCTGCCGGAGACCTGGGATCCCTCCTCGCGGCCGACGAGTTCCAGCATCACCAGATCGGTGCCGTCGCCGAGGCGACGGTTCCCGAGCTTCACGATGCGGGTGTAGCCGCCGTCTCGATCCTTGAAGAGCGGCGCGACCTTCGTCATCAGGTGCTGCACGAGCCGCGGCGAACTCTTCAACTCGCCGTAGCGGTTGAAGGTGATCTCGGACGCGTCGGGAAGGTCGAAGAAGTCGTTGCGCTTCTTCTCGTCCGGCACGTTGGGGTCCGCCACCCAGGCGAAGAGGCGTCGGTCGGTGAGACGGCTCTCGAGGCGGCGGCGTGCGGCGAGGTCGCCCTTCAGGGCGATGGTGATGAGCCGCTCGACGAACGGCTGCACCGCCTTGGCCTTGGCCATGGTGGTCTCGATCCGGCCGTGCTCGAAGAGCGCCGCCGCGAGGTTGCGCAGCATGGCGCGGCGGTGGTTGCTGTGGACGTTGAGCTGCTTGCCGGCGATTCGGTGTCGCATCGCATGACTCCTCGGCCGTGTGGCCGGGTCGGGGGGGCGGTCTAGGAACTGATCAACGGGCCTCGTCGGCGACGAAACCCTCCGGGAGCGGACTGCCCATGACGAGGCCGAGTTCCTCGAGCTTCCGCTTGACCTCGCGAAGACTGGTCTTGCCGAAGCTTCGAATCGCCAGCAGCTCCTCCTCGGGCTTGGGAAGGAGATCGGCGATGGTGCGAAGTCGGGCGCTCTCGAGGCAGTTGGCCGCACGCACCGACAGATTGAGCTGACTGACCGGGGTGTTGAGCTTGCGAATCAGCTCCTGGTCGAGGGCCCCCTTCGCAACGACCTCGGGGGCGACGGTCATCGAGCCGATCTCGTCGGCCTGGACGAACGGGTTGAGGTGCTTGCGAAGGATCTTGGCGGCCTCGACGACGGCCATCTCCGGTCGAACGGTGCCGTCGGTCCAGACGTCGAGCACGAGGCGGTCGTAGTTGGTGCGCTGACCCACCCGGGTGTCTTCGACGCGGAACCGAACCCGCTGGACCGGGGAGAAGATCGCATCGATCGGGATCTCGCCGATGACCTGCTCGTCGGCGTCGTTCTGCTCCGAGGCCGGCCGATAGCCGCGTCCCCGCTCGATGGTGAACTCGGCGATGAAGTCGACGGGCTCGGTGAGCGTGGCGATGACCTTCTCGGGATTGTGGATGCGGACCGAGGGATCCGCCTCGATGAGTTCGGCGGTGACCTCGCCCGGCCCCTCGGCGGCGAGCTTCATCCGACGCGGCTCGTCGTGGTCCATGCTGACCACGAGGCCCTTCACGTTCAGGATGATGTCGGCGACGTCCTCGTAGATCCCGGGGATCGAGGAGAACTCGTGCTCGACGCCCTCGATCTTGACGCCGGTGATGGCGCAGCCCTCGAGGCTCGAGAGCAGGATCCGCCGGAGGCTGTTGCCCACGGTGGTTCCGAAGCCTCGCTCGAACGGCTCGGCGATGAAGCGGCCGAAGGTCGGCGTGAGACTGCGGGGATCGGATTCGACCTTGGCGGGCAGTTCCAGCCCGCGCCAACGAACGTGCATGTCCATCACTCCCAGTGTCCGGCAGGACCCGAACGGGTGAAGCGGAGGCCGTTCGGATCGGAGACCGACCTGCCGGAGTCGGAACCCGCCCTGCTGCGCCGCCGCGGTGAATTCGTCAGACGCGCCGCTTCTTCGGGGCGCGACATCCGTTGAACGGAATCGGCGTGTGATCCTCGATGGCCGTGATCTTCAGGCCGCTCGCCTGGAGGGCGGTGACCGCGGCCTCCTTGCCGGGGCCGGCGCCTCGGACACGGACCTCGACCTCCCGCATCCCGAACCGCTTGGCCTTGCCCGCGCACTTCTCGCTGGCCCGGGTGGCGGCGAAGGGGGTGCTCTTTCGAGCTCCCTTGAACTCCGCCGTGCCCGCCGAGTCCCAGCAAAGGGTCTCGCCGTTCACGTCGGTGATCGTCACCATCGTGTTGTTGTAGGACGCCTTGATGTGGGCGATGCCCTTGACGACGTTCTTGCGAATCTTCTTCTTCGACATGGTTGGTGCTCGCAGGCGGCGATGCCGCCGGGTCGGGCGTCTCGCCCGGTGCGGTCGATCAGCCCTTGACGCCCTTCTTGCCGGCCACGGTCTTCTTGCGTCCCTTGCGGGTGCGGGCGTTGGTCCGGGTCCGCTGGCCGCGGACGGGGAGACCTCTGCGATGACGCTCGCCGCGGTAGGCGCGGATGTCCCGCAGACGCTGCACGTCCTGCTGGACCTGGCGACGCAGGGCGCCTTCGACCACGAAACCACCGTCGATGACGGCGCTGATCGAACTCAGCTGCTGGTCGTCGAGCTGGCTCGCAAGGGTGTCCGGTTCGATCCCGGTCTGCTGCAGGATGTCGGCGGCGAACTTCGCGCCGATGCCGTGGATGTACTGCAGGGCGTACAGGATCTTCTTCTTTTCGGGGATGTCGACGCCGGCGATGCGGGGCATGGTGACGCTCCGTTGGGGATTCAGCCCTGACGCTGCTTGAGACGGGGATTCTTCTTGTTGATGACGAACCGCTTGCCCTTGCGGATCACGATCTGGCAATCGAGGGTTCGCCGCTTGATGCTGCTTCGGACCTTCACGGAACACGCTCCTTGCCGCCCATGGCGGCCTCTCTCGAACCGATGCCGACCTTGGCCGGCGAAATGGGACGCCGATCGGACGTTGCCGATCGGTACTTCGAATCCTCAGTGGCGGACGATGATCCGCCCCTTGGTCAGGTCGTACGGGTTGAGTTCCACGGTCACCCGATCGCCCGGAACGATCCGGATGAAGAACTTCCTCATCTTACCGCTGACGTAGGCGATGATCTGCTTGTCGTTGGGCAGCTTGACCCGAAATCTCGCATTGGGAAGGGCTTCGGTGACCTCCGCCTCGATGGTGATCTTCTCCGTCTTGCTCATGCCTCGACCCCTTCCCTGGTTGCGGTCATCGTCGTAAGCACCTCGGCACCCCGCGTGGTGACCGCGATGGTGTGCTCGACGTGGCACGCAGGGACGCCCGAAGCCGTCTCGACCGACCACGCATCTCCACCCCGAACCGTGGCCACTCCCCGGAGGCAGGGGCCGCCCGAGGGAGGGGGGGCCTGGAGGACCAGGACCGGCTCGACCGCCAGCACCATGCCCGGCAGCAGCGTGAAGTCGCCGCGACCGAGAAGGCCTGCGGTGAGCGTCGCCGGAGCCGCTGGGGCCTCGTGCACCTCTCGACCGACACCGTGCCCGGTCCATCCCGTGATGGTGGCGAACCCCGAGCGCTCGACGCGCTCCTGAAGCTCACGGGCCACCTCGCTCCACCGCCGCCCCGGCCGGATCGCAGCGATGGCGGCCTGAAGCGTCGCCTCGGTCTCGGCGACGAGCCGGGTTCGGCCTGCATCGACCTCGCCCACGGGCACCGTGATCGCCGCATCCGCACACCATCCGTCGAAGCGGCACGCCACGTCGATCGACAACAGATCGCCGTCGACGAGCGCCCGATCGGAAGGCACCCCGTGGATGACGGTCTCGTTGACGCTGGTGCAGCAGGCCGCGGGAAAGTCGAACTCGCTTCGAAGCACCGCTTCGGCACCTCGCGACTCGAGCACCGCCTCGACCGATTCGGCAACGACGGCGGTGCTGGTCCCGACCGAAGCGGTGCGACGCCCGGCGTCGAGAGCGGCCGCGACGATCTCGCCGGCGGCGGCGATCGCCGAAATCTCGCCTCGGGTCCGCCGCGCGATCGGAGCGCGGCCCCTGGATGGTGCCGGGCGACGCGTGGCGAGGATGGGCGAGGTACGAAACATGATCGGTGGTGAGGTCGAGCGCGGGTCAGCTGCGGGCGGAACGGACTCGGGGGCCGCGACCATCGCCGCCGCCGAGGAAGCCGGAGTAGTTGCGCATCAGCAGGTTCGCCTCGATCCGCTGGATGAGATCGAGACCGACGCTGACCACGATGAGAAGACCGGTGCCGCCGAGGAAGCTCGAGACGAAGAAGGGAATGTTCATCTTCTCCGCGACCATCGTCGGGATGATCGCGATGATCGCGAGGAATCCCGCTCCGACGAAGGTGATGCGCTCCATCACCGTCTCGAGATACTCCGCGGTGCGCGGCCCCGGCCGAAGCCCGGGAATGAAGCTGCCGTTCTCCTTCAGCTGCCGGGACATGTCGTCCGGGCTGAACTGGACCGTCGTCCAGAAGTAGCTGAAGAAGTAGATCATGAGGATCTCGACCACGATGTACGGGTAGGCGCCGATCTGGAAGTTGTTGGCGAACCACTCGCAGGTCGCCGCCCACCAGCCGCCGTCGCCGGCCTGGCTGGCCCGGGTCGCGAGCCACCCGAAGAACGTCGACGGGAAGATCATGAGACTGCTGGCGAAGATGATCGGCATGACGCCGGCGTGGTTCACGCGCAACGGCAGGTAGTGCCGCTGACCGCCGAAGACCTTGCGTCCGCGAGTCTGCTTCGCCGCCTGAATCGGGATTCGGCGCTGGGCGACGGTGATGACGATCGCGCCTGCGGTCACGAAGAGGAACGCCGCGACGAGGAAGAAGACGCCCAGGAGGCCGATCTGCGCCGTGTCGCCGGCCTGACTTGCAGAGAAGTTGTCCGCCACCCAGCCGATGGCCGTCGGCAACTGCGAGAGGATTCCCGCGGTCAGGATCAGGGACACGCCGTTGCCGATGCCGTACTTGTCGATCTGCTCGCCAAGCCACATCAGGAACACGCTGCCCGCCGTGAGTCCCGCGATGCCCGCGACATAGAAGACCAGCAGACTCGTCCCACCGCCGAAGGCCGGCTGCACCAGGCCCGAGGTGCGGAGGAAGCTCAGCCACATCATGCCCTGCACGAAGCAGAGGCCGACGGTGGTGTACCGGGTCCACTCGGTGATCTTCTGCTGGCCGCTCGCGCCCTCCTTCTTCAGCTCCTGCAGCGCGGGAACCACCGACTGCAGCAGCTGGAAGATGATCGCCGCGGTGATGTACGGCATGATCCCGAGGCCGAAGATCGTCGACTGCTGAAGGCTGCCACCGGAGAAGATCGATGCGAACTGAAGCAGGCGACCGAAGCCGGTCTCCTCGGCGGCGGCGGTGCGCGCCGCCTCCGCGAGAGCGGTCTGGTCCACGCCCACGAGCGGGATCCAGAATCCGATCCGATAGATCGCGATCATCCCGAGCGTGAAGAACACGCGGTTCCTCAGGTCGGGGATGCGGAAGATGTTGAGGAGCGCCTGCAGCATCGTGGAAGAATCAGCTCGCGTCGGTCGCGGTACCGCCGGCAGCCTCGATCCGAGACCTCGCGGCGGCGGAGAATCGTGCGGCGACGACCTTGAGCGACTTGGTCAGTTCGCCTTCGGCCAGCACCTTGACGGGACGTCGGGCGTCGCGGATCAGGCCCTTGGCCACCAGGGCCTCCGAAGTCACCTCGTCGCCGGCCTCGAAACGCTCCTCGAGACCCTTGAGATTGACCACGTGGTACTCGGTGCGGAACTGGGCGTTGCTGAAGCCGCGCTTGGGGAAGCGCTGGGCGAAGGGCATCTGCCCACCCTCGTAGCTCGCCCGACGGCTGTAGCCGGAGCGGCTCTTGGCGCCCTTGTGGCCGCGGCCCGAGGTGCCGCCGACGCCGCTGCCTTCGCCGCGACCGATGCGCTTGCGGGCCTTGTGGCGTCCGACTCGGGCGGTGATGTCGTGGATCATCATGACTGGGAACCCTTTCGGCGGCCGATTCCGCCGGGGAGGTGTGCGAACGTTCTCAACTCGAGGAGGAATCCGAGGACGCGGGGGGTGCGGCGTCGCCAGCCGCTGGCGCCGGCGGCGCACCAGCGTCGCCCCGGCCGGGGCCGCCGCCAGGTCCGCCACCAGGTCCGCCACCAGGTCCGCCGCCGCGACCGCCGCGACGAGGACCGCCGCGACGCGGGCCGCGCCGTCGATCGTCGCCGACGGTGTTGACGGGTGCGGCGGCTCGCTCGCCGCCGCTGGCGACCGGCATGAACGCCATGCCGCGACGAACCATGTTCTCGACGACGCTCTCGCCGAGCGTGACGCCGCGAAGGGCCTCGATCTCCTCGCGCCGCCGCAGATGGGACAGGGCGTCGATCGTCGCCTTCACGAGATTGATCTTGTTCGTGCTTCCGTAGCACTTGGTCAGACAGTCCTGCACGCCGAACATCTCGAGCACCGCACGAACCGCGCTGCCCGCGGTGATGCCGGTGCCAGGCGAGGCGGGCACGAGACGGACGCCGCACGCGCCGAACCGCCCCTCGACTTCGTGGGGGATGGTCTTGCCCTGCAGCGGGAACGCCTGCAGCTTCCGCTTCGCAGCCTTCTGGGCCTTCTCGATCGACGGTGGCACCTGATTGGCCTTGCCGTAGCCGAGGCCGACGCGCCCTTGGCGGTCGCCGACCACCACGAGGGCGCTGAAGCTGAAGCGGCGACCGCCCTTCACCGTCGCGGAGGTTCGGTTGATTCCGACGGTGACGGATTCGATCGAGGAGGATTCGTCGAGCAGTTCGGCCATGGCACGCCTTCGTGGTCGGGGGTCTGGTTCAGGTCGTCAGGAACGAGGATCTGGACGGAGGGAAGCGGAGAACACGCGGCGGATGCCGCTCAGAACGTGAGGCCCCCTTCGCGGGCGCCGTCGGCAAGGGCCTTGACCCGGCCGTGGTAGCGATAGCCCCCACGATCGAAGACCACCTCGCCGATGCCGGCGTCGACGGCACGCTTGGCGAGCGCGGCGCCGACCGCCTTGGCGACGCCGCACTTGCCGCCGTCGGCCGCAAACCCCTTCTCGCGACTCGACGCCGCGACGAGGGTTCGGCCGCTCAGGTCGTCGACGATCTGGGCGTAGATGTGGTTGAGACTCCGGAACACCGAGACCCGCGGGCGGGCGGGCATGCCGAACACGCGCTTGCGAACGCGGATCCGACGGCGTCGGTGACGGACGATCTTGAGGTCGTTGCGGTTCATGCTGCTCGATGCCGTAAGTGGTGCGGGAGACCGGCGGCTCAGGATCCGAAGGCCTTGCCCTGCTTGCGGGCGATGACTTCGTCGACGTACTTGATGCCCTTGCCCTTGTACGGCTCGGGCTTGCGCTTGGAACGGACGGCGGCGGCGAACTGCCCCACCTGCTGGTCGTCGGCCCCGGTGACGACGATGACGGCGCCCTGGACCTCG
This sequence comes from Planctomycetota bacterium, assembly GCA_017859745.1. Lineage (GTDB taxonomy): Bacteria > Planctomycetota > Phycisphaerae > Phycisphaerales > SM1A02 > VGXO01. The sequence goes on along the minus strand of JAFMML010000002.1, from coordinate 70,795 downwards.
ACCTTGATGGTCGACGGGACCGGCATGGTGACCGGGTCGGCGTAGCCCACGTTGAGCACGAGGTTCATGCCCTGAAGCTTCGCGTTCCAACCCACGCCCACCACCTCGAGGCGACGCTCGAAGCCGTCGGACACGCCCTTCACCGCCTTGGCGACGAGGGCGCGGACCAGGCCCCAGTACGCGCGGACCTGCTTGTCGTCCGCGTCGGCGGGATCGATCGTGCACACGATCTCCTTCTCCGACTCGGACCAGCCGACCTTGACCTCGGGACGCAGGCGTTGCTCGATGGTGCCCTTGGGACCCTCCACCTTGATGGTGTGGGCGTTGGGATCGAGCGTGACCTTCACCCCGGAGGGGACGGTGATCGCCTTCTTGCCGATTCGACTCATGGTTCGCTCCTGCGGGGATCTCGTCCGCCGCGTCAATACACCGTGGCCACGACCTCGCCACCGACCCGCTCTTCACGGCACTTCCGATCGCTCATCACGCCGCGACTCGTCGACACGATCGCGATGCCCAGGCCCTGCAACGGTCGCGGGAGATCCGCGACGCCGCGGTGCACCCGGCATCCACCCCGCGACACGCGGTCGATCGAGTTGATCACCCGCTCGCCCCGATTGCCGTATCGAAGCTTGATCCGGATGAGGCCCTGCCGTCCGTCCTCGAGGCGCTCGAATCCGTCGATGTAGCCCTCGTCGGCGAGCACCCCGGCGACGCCGGCGTTGAGCTTGTTGGCGATGCACGTCACCGTCCGCTCGCGGTTTCGCACCGCGTTCCGGATTCGGGTCAGCATGTCGGCGGTCAGATCGTTCATGACGTCGCTTCTCGTTCGAACCGGCAAGTCGCCGGCGTTCGGGGAATCTCTGCCTTCGCGGGATCCGCGGGGACTACCAGCTCGCCTTTCGCATGCCGGGCACCATGCCCTGCAGCGCCAACTCCCGGAGCATGATCCGGCTCACCCGGAACTTCCGATACACCCCCCGCTTGCGACCGGTGATCTCGCAACGGGTCTGCTTGCGCGTGGAGAACTTCGGGGTCCGCTTCATTTGGGCGAAGGTTCGCTTGCTGGCCATGGGGTCTCCTTCGGGGCTCCTCGGCGTCGGTCTCAGCCGCCGCGGCGGGCGTCGGCGTCCTCGTCTCGAACGAACGGCATGCCGAGTTCCGAGAGCACGAAGCGGCTCTTCTCGGCGTCGCTGAGTTCGAAGACGATGTTGATGTTCATGCCATGGACGAACGGGGTGTTCGCCATGTCGATCTCGGGCCACACCGCCTGCTCGGTGAGACCCATGGAATAGGACCCCCCACCGTCGAACGCGGACTTGGGCAGTCCCCGGAAGTCCTTGATTCGCGGCACGGCGAGGTTGATCAGACGATCCAGGAAGTGCCACATCCGCTCCCGGCGGATGGTGACCATGAACGCCGAAGGCGCGCCCTCGCGAACCTTGAAGTTCGACACCGCCTTGCGGGCGGCCACCATCACGGGCTTCTGCCCCGTGATCGTCGACAGCGTCGTGATCACGGTGTCGCGCACCTCGGGCTTGAGCTTCTGGTTCTCGAGAAACCGGCCCACGCCGCAGTTGACGACGATCTTCGAAAGCTTCGGCAACTGGTGCCGGTTGGCGAGACCGAACTGCTCCATGACCTTGGGCGCCACCTCGTCGGTGTAGCGCTGCTGCAGTCGGGGTCGGGTCGTGGTGGCCACCATGGCTTCTCCGAGAGGCTCCGGCGGGCGCCGGAGCGATGAACTCAGTCGCGAGGACCGCGAAGGGTGTGCAGGACGGCGCCGCCACGCACGGCGACCCGAACCTTGGACCCGTCATCGCGGGTCTCGAAGCGGACGCGGGTCGGCTTGCCGTCGACGGCGGGGCTGACGTTCGAGATGTGGATCGGCTGCTCGACCCGCACCGTGGTGCCGCGGGGACGATTGGCGTTGGGACGCAGCCGCTTCTCCCGCACGTTGACGCCCTTGACCAGGCAGGTGTCGAAGTCCGGATGGACCTCGAGGACCTCGCCAACGGCGCCCTTGGAATTGCCGGCGGTCACCACCACGGTGTCGCCCTTACGAATGTGACGGGCCATGTCAGACCACCTCCGTCGCGAGGGACACGATCTTCATGTAGTTGCGATCCCGCAGCTCGCGGGCGACGGCGCCGAAGATGCGGGTGCCCTTCGGGTTGCCTTCCTTGTCCACGATCACGCACGCGTTGGAGTCGAAGCGGACGTAGGAGCCGTCCTCGCGGCGGGTGGGGTACTTGGTGCGCACGATCACCGCCTGCACCTTGTCGCCGGCCTTGAGGTCGGCGTGCGGCAGCGCCTTCTTGACGGTGCAGACGACGCGGTCGCCCACCCCCATCGCAAGGCGGGTGAAGGCGCCGCGGGCCGTGGACGCGCCGAGCACGCCGATGACCATCGCCACCTTGGCGCCGCTGTTGTCTGCGACCTCGAGTCGTGTTTCCTTCTGGATCATCGCTGGGGGCTCGGGGCTCCGGTCGGACCGGAACGCGGTGCGGTCGGGAGGGTTCGGTTCAGTCGGCGGAATCGGACGGGGCCGGAGCGGCGCTCTCGGCGGCGGTCATGCGGGCGAGTCCCCGCTCGACGATGCGGACGAGGGCCCATCGCTTGGTGCGCGAGATCGGCCGGCACTCGGCGATCTCGACGCGGTCTCCGCGGCGACTCTCGTTGTTCTCGTCGTGGATGTGCAGCACCGTCCGACGGCGGAGGTACTTGCCGTACTTGGGGTGGCGGATCGAACGCGCGATGACCACGGTTCGGGTCTTGTCGCGGCGATCGCTCTCGACCACGCCGATGCGGCGAGGGCTCTTCTCGGGGATCGCGACGACGGTGTGCTTGGGTCGGCTCATCGGGCGTCGGCCTCCTGACTTCGCCGCTTCGACTCCGAGAGCAGGCGGGCGATGTCGCGGCGGGTCTTCCGGAACTGGGAGTTGTCGGTCACCTTGTCGGTCACCGTCTGGGTGCGCAGATCGAGCAGCTTGCGACGAAGACGGTCCACCTCGACGGTGATCTCCTCGTCGGAGAAGCGGCGGATCTCCTGGCGTCGTTCGTGAACCTTCATGGTCGTCTCGTGATCGGCTCGGGGTCGTTCGGATCGGGGGAGGCGGATCAGACCGCCAGACGGCGGCCGACGAATCGGCATCGGACGGGCATCTTGTGGGCGATGCGGGCCATGGCCTGGCGGGCGATGTCCTCGGGGACGCCCGCGATCTCGTAGAGCACGGTGCCGGGCTTGATGCGGGCAGCCCAGAAGTCGGTCTCCGCCTTGCCCTTGCCCATCCGCTGCTCGAGAGGCTTCTTCGAGACCGGCTTGTCCGGGAAGACGCGGATGAAGACCTTGCCCTGTCGTCGGAGGAAGTGCTGGGCGGCGATTCGGCCGGCCTCGATCTGGCGGGCGGTCAGCCAGTGCGACTCGAGCGACTGCAGTCCGAACTCGCCGAAGGCGACGAAGTTGCCCCGCGTGGCGTTGCCGCGCAGGCGGCCTCGCTGCTGCTTTCGGTACTTGATTCGCTTGGGCATCATGGCCATGGGCGGATTCCTGCGTGACGGTGCTCTTGCGGGTGGATTCGATCAGCGGCGGCCGCGGGCCCTTGCCCGTCCGCCGGCGGCGGTGGAGGTGTAGTCCTCCTCCTTCTCGCCGTACATGCCCTTGAAGATCCAGACCTTGACGCCGAGGGCGCCGTAGGTCGTGAAGCTGGTGGTGCACGCGTAGTCGACGTTCGCCTGCAGCGTCGACAGCGGGATCGACCCGAGTCGCTGGGCGAAGGTTCGGGACATCTCGGCACCGCCGAGTCGTCCGGAGATCTGGATGCGGACGCCCTTCGCGCCGTTCTGGATCGCCGACTCGCATCGCTGCTTCAGCAGGCGTCGATAGTTCGCGCGCTTCCGAAGCTGGTCGCCGATCGTCTCCGCGATCAGCTTGGCGTCGATCTCGGGATTCTTGATCTCGATGATGCGGATCGAGACCTTGCGGCCCGTGAGCGCCTGCAGATCCGAGGTGAGACGCTCGACCTCGCTCCCCTGCCGCCCCACGATCTGACCGGGCCGTGCCGTCTTGATGATGACCGTCAGCTCCTCGCGGGTCCGCTCGATGTGGATGTCGGAGACGGCTGCGAAGGGAGGCGTGCGGTTCAGGCGCCGATCGATGTACCGGCGGATCCGGTAGTCCTCGACCAGCAATTCACCGAAGAGCGCCTTCGGGGCGAACCAGCGCGAGCGGTGCGCCTCGGTGATGCCGACACGAAAGCCGAATGGATGTGTCTTCTGTCCCATGGGTCAGGCTCGCTCCTCGACGGCGACGTGGATGTGGCTGGTCCGCTTGCGGATGGGATGGGCCCGACCGCGATCCTTGGGCTGGAACCGCTTGATGGTCGGTCCCTCGTCCACCCGGACCTCGCTGACGACGAGACGGGCGACGTCCGCGGACTGCTCCTCCGCGTTGGCGATGGCGCTCTTGAGGATCGACCGGAGGTACCAGCCGCCCCGGCGCTTGGAAAGCTCCAGCGTGGCAAGGGCCCGGTCGACCGCGGTGCCGCGGATCTGATCGGCGACCAGACGGGCCTTGCGGGGGGCGATGCGGGCGAATCTGTGGGATGCGACGTAGGCCATGAAGTTCACCTCGCCGAGCGGTCCGAGGACCGGCTCAGGACTTGAGGCCCTCCTTCTTGTTGGTGTGGCCGCGGAACATGCGGGTCGGACTGAACTCGCCGAGCTTGTGACCCACCATGTCCTCGGTGCAGAAGACGTCGACGAACGCCCGGCCGTTGTGGACCTGGAAGGTGAAGCCCACGAACTCCGGCACGATGGTGCACGCACGCGCCCAAGTCTTGATCGGGGCGTTGCGGCCGGCCTCGACCATCCGCTCCACCTTGCGGTAGAGCTTCTCGTCGACGTAGGGGCCCTTCTTGGTCGATCGGCTCATGGGGAATCTCGGACGGGGGAGGACGTGAAGAACGACGCGTCGGTCCAGACGCAGGATCAGACGGTGAGCTGGCCGTACCGCACCGAGCGGCGACGACGAAGGATGCGCTTGTCGCTGGACTTGCCGCGGCGACGGGTGCGACCACCCTTGGACTGGGTGTTGCTGGCGTTGGAGGGCTCCTGGCCGCCCTTGGACTTGCCCTCGCCACCGCCGTGGGGGTGCTCGTGGTGGCTCATGGCCACACCACGGGTGACCGGGCGTCGCCCCATCCAGCGGGCCCGACCGGCCTTGCCGAGCTTGACATTGCCGTGGTCGGGGTTGCCGACGACGCCGATCGTCGCACGGCAGTCGACGGACACCTGCCGGATCTCGCCGGACGGCAGGACGATCGTGGCCCAGCGTCCCTCGCGGTTCGTCAGGCGGATGCCGAGGCCCGCCGCACGGCAGAGTCGTCCGCCCGCCCCGGGGACGACCTCGACGTTGTGCACGGTGAGGCCGGTCGGGATGTAGCGAAGCGGCATGCAGTTGCCGGCCTTCGGCTCGATCGCCTCGCCCGCCGACATCACCACGTCGCCGTCGGTGAGTCCCTTGGGGGCGATGATGTAGCGACGGTCGCCGTCGGCGTACTCCAGCAGCGCGATGTGGCAGCTTCGATTGGGGTCGTACTCGATGCCGATGACGGTGGCGGCGATGCCGTCCTTGGTCCGCTTGAAGTCGATGCGGCGATAACGGCGCTTGTGGCCGCCACTTCGACCGCGAACGGTCCGCTTGCCTTGGCAATTGCGAGCGCCGGTCTTGTGGAGCGGCGTGAGCAGGGACTTCTCCGGCGTGCGCTTGGTCACCTCGACATGGAGGTTGACGGAGGCATTGCGTCGGGCGTTCGTGACCGGCTTGTAGACGCGAATGGCCATGGGAAGGATCTCGACGAAGTCTCGGGCGGCGGGCGAAGCGAACGAAGAAATGCGGCAGGACTCAGAACAGCTCGATCCGGTCCTCGGGGTGGATCTTGACGATGGCCTGCTTGACCGAGGCGGTCTGCACCGTGCCGTATCGCATCCGTCGGGAGTGGCCCTTGCGGACGCGGGTGGCGACCTTCAGGACCCGGACCTTGTAGAGGTCCGCGATGGCGCGACGGATGTCGGTCTTGGTGGCGCGGGGGTCGACCTCGAAGGCGTAGCGATTGTGCTCGCCGGAGTCGTGCGAGGCCTTCTCCGTGACGATGGGACGACGGACGACCTGGGTGGAGATCATCGGGCGGCCTCCTCGGCGGTGCCGTTGGTGCGCGACTCGAAGCAGGACCCGTCGAGGAACGACTCGAGGCTCCGCCGGTCGGTGACGAGGTAGCGGTGGTTCAGCAGGCCGAACGCGTTCAGCTGGTCGATGCGGGTGCAGTCGACGTTGGCGAGGTTCCGAGCACTTCGAAACCCGTTGGAGTTCTCCTTGGCCAACGCGACGAGGCAGGTCCGATCGATGCCCACCGCCGACAGCACCGCCGCGAAGTCGCGGGTCTTCGGAGCATCGAAGTCGAGGTCGACGAAGCACTTCACTTCGCCGTCCACCAGCTTCGCCAGCAGGGCGTTGCGGTTGGCCAGACGACGCATCTTCTTGGTCAGCGCCGTGCGGAAGTCCTCGCGGGTGCGGGTCTTCGCGAACGTCACACCACCACCCTTGCGGATGTTGGTCCGGGCGTTGCCCACTCGGGCGTTTCCGGTGCCCTTCTGCTTGTAGAGCTTTCGGGTGCTGCCCGCGACGCTGCCGCGGCCCCGGGTGCGGGCGGAGCCCTGTCGCTGGTTGCCATGGGTGATCACGTACGCCTGCTTGAGCAGTTCGTACCGGATCTCCCCTCCCAACGCGGCTTCGTCGATGGAGAGGGTGTCCACCTGCTTGCCGTTTCGATCATGGATCGGCAGTTCGATCATGGTGTTCCTCGTGAGCCCCGGCGGGTTCGCCGGTGGTCGATTCGCCCTTCCCTCCGGCGGCCGGTCACATCGGGCCGGCGGCAGGGTCGGACTCGGAGCTCGTGGTTGTGGCGATCGGGCGGTTCCCGGCGATCAGGCCGGGCCTCTCCGATCCGCCAGGCGGTCAAGCGCCCGCCTGGACCCTCGCCTTTCGCTTGTAGAGCCGCTTCGCGGCCCGAATGAACACGGTGGCGCCGTTGGGTCCGGGGACCGGTCCCTTCAGCAGGAGGAGGTTGCGATCGGGCATGATGCCGATCACGTCGATGCTGCGGATGGTGACCCGCTCGTTGCCGAGCTGGCCGGCCATCTTCTTGCCCTTCTTGATCTTCGCACCATGGCCACGGTCGGTGCCGTGGCTGGCGATCGCGCCGGCGGAGCGGTGCTTCCGCTCGACGCCGTGGGACGCCTCGAGACCGGCGAAGTTGTGCCGCTTCATGACGCCCGCGAAGCCCTTGCCCTTCGAGGTCCCGGTCACATCGACGAACTTGGTTCCATCGAGACTCTCGACCGTGACGACCTGACCGAGTTCGAAGCCACCGGCCTCGGCGTCGTCGCAACGAAACTCGCGGTGGATCCGCTTCGGTGCCGTCCCGGCCTTGGCGTCGTGGGCGATCATGGCCCGCGTCGAGCGACGCGGGGGCATCTCACCCCATGCCAACTGGACCGCGGCGTAGCCGTCCCGCTCGGCCGTCTTCACCTGGGTGACGACACAAGGGCCGGCCTCGACCACCGTCACCGGGATGTTGCGCCCGTCCTCCGTGAAGGAGCGGGTGATGCCGAGCTTGCGTCCGATGATGGCGGCGGGCATGGGGATGGCTCTCGAACGAAGGCGGAAGGCCGCAGGAGTCAGTGCGCCTTGATCTTGACGAAGACGCCCGCCGGAACGACCAGGCGGTTGAGCGCCTCGGCGGTGCGATGGTTGGGTTCGCTGATGTCGATGATCCGCTTGTGGGTTCGGATCTCGAACTGCTCTCTCGACTTCTTGTCGATGAAGGGCGACCGGTTGACGGTGTAGATCTCCCGCCGGGTCGGAAGCGGAATCGGTCCCGCGACGCGGGCGCCGGTGCGCTTGGCGTGGTCCACGATCTCCCGCGCGGAGGCATCGAGCGCCTGGTGGTCGTACGCCTCCATCCTGATTCGGATCTTGCCGCCGCTCATGGTGGGAATCGGTTCTCGAAGAGGTGGACGTCGGAGGAAGAGGAACGGACTTGAACGACTCGGGGCGGGACACCGAAACGGTGTCGGAAGACCTCGAGGAAACTGCTCGAGGGAACTGCTCGAACGTGCTTCGTTGAGATCCGCCGCATGCCGTCGCATGCAGCGACATCGTCGGACGAAGCACCCACACCAGCGTTTCGCGGAGACGCCTCGGCAGGCCGAAACACCGTGCGATTCGAGGACGTCGTGGCCGTCGAACCGAGATGCCGAACTGCCGTCGGGTCGAGACGACACGCCCGCACCTCGAACCGAGGCGCGAACGGAGCAGTGTACGGTCGAGTTCCGTGCTGTCAACAGGTTGGGAGGGATCAGGTCCGAGGGCGAGATCCCCCGACGATCCGCACATGCGCCGGATTGAACGCGGCCCCGATCCGCCGCCCCGACGCGGCCGGGCGATCCGGCCTCGCCCCCCCCACGAACCCGGCCAAGGACGTTCGTCCTGGAGCTCAAAGAAGGATGCCGAAGGGACGCCCAAGGATCCCCACGGATCCCCAAGGATCCCCCAAGGCCCCCGGGGTCTCTCGGCCATCTCGCCGGAGCAAACCGAGGGGCTGCCCTGGTCCCGAGTGGACCCAGAAGGCCAGGTTCCGCCCCCCATCCCAGACGATCCGGGCGACTGGGCCATCGCCCACCCGCCGCGAGCGAGGGGGGCGAACGAGGAGGGGCGAAGACGCGGAAGAACTCGAGGGCAGCGGCAGGCCAGTTCGCCGCGACTCCCACGGTCGTCGCCGCGGGACCGGAGATGATCGAGCATCGATCCCCAGTCCATCGCGGAAGTCCCTGCTCTAGGATCTTCGTTCGTCGCTTGTTCTCGTCATCGCTCGTGTCCAGGTGAGGTCCAGGTGAGGTTCAGGCGAGATTCAGGCGAGGTCTGGACGCCCCGCTTGGACGCCCCAAGGAAGGAACGGTTCAGGGTCATGCTGCTGCCAGACGACGCGTCCCGGCATCTTCGCGCTGCGCCGGACACCCGGAGGTCGGATCGCCGGACCCGCACGCCGGCCACGCGCAGCGTCGCCGTCGCCGTTGTTGGGGCCGTGCTTCTTTGGATCCCTCTGCGTCTCGAGGCGACCCCTGCGGCGGCTGCAGACCGCTTCACGCAGGCCGACGAGTCCCCCCGCCTCGAACTCAGAGGTTTGGGCGTGTCGATGAGCCCGCCCGCGGACGTCGCCTGGCGGATCGAACTTCGCGAGGACGGTCGGCCCCGCGCCTTCGTGGCCCGACCAGTGCCCTCGCCGGCGTGGACCGCCACCGTCGAGCCGTTCGAGGCCGGTTCGGAGTTGCCGGAGCCCGCGGCCATCGACGAGGCCATCGCCTACCTTCGCTCGCTTCGAGAATCCGACGCCGAGTTCACGATCCTCGAGAACCGTGCCATGCAGCTCGGAGATGCGACCGGGCACCTGTTGCTGCTGGAGGTCCCGCTGCCGAAGGCGTCGGCCGTCGACTCGGGCGACGTGGCATCGGGCAGCGCGATCACCGGGTTCCTCATCGTGCCCCGTGGTGCGAGGTCGTTTCTGGCGGTGCGAATCTCCGCGGAGACCCAGCGTTTTCCTTCGTCGTCGCGGGAACTCCTGTCGATGCTCGAATCCGTTCGCGTTCGAACCCTCGAGGATCAGGCCGCCTGGGAACGGAGCCTGCTGGATGGAGGCCGTGGACGGCTGGCCTCGTTTGCTCGAGCCCGCCTCGCCGCAGCCGCCGACGGCGAAACCCGGTGGTTTCGAGTCCACCGCCCCGCCACCGGCGAGCAGCCCCCGCGTGAGATCGGATCTCTTGCGATCCGAGCCGCGCCGGCCCCCCGCGGAATGCTGGATCCGGCCCGGGATCCCGAGTCGCTCCGCACCGCCGAACGGGAGTCGGGCGTCCTTCTGACCGTCGAGGGCAGGATGCTGCCCCCGGAAACCGTGGCGGGCGAGAGTCGGGAACGACTGGATCTGTCGATGCGAGCCTGGACGTCGCTCGACCTCGACAGCGAGGCGTGGTCGCTGCGACAGTCGATCCGCGATCCGGACCGCCGCGGCGCGCCGCCGACGATCGCCGAGACGGGCATTCGATCCGCCCCCCGTCCGGGGCAGCCGCGACCGGTGCTCGAAGTCGTCGAGGCCAGTCGCGAATCGATGTCTCGCACTCCACAACGCTGGACACTTGGAGGCGAACCACACCTGGGACAGGTGGAATCGGCCCTGCTTGGTGCCTTGCTGGCGCCGGTGGACGCCCCCGTCGATCTCGCCTGGCAGCACTACGACCGAAACCTCGGCGCCGTCGTCAGGCGGCTCGACGAAGTGCGACCCCTCCCCGACACCGATGGGGAGTTCCTCGTTCGAACCCTCGTCCATCCCGACGACCCCAATCCGATCGTGCAGCGATTCGACCGAGAGGGCCGCCTCCTGAAGCGAGTGGACGCCGACGGCACGATCACCGAGTCGATCGAGGCGGAGGACCTGCGGCGTCTCTGGGAGCGCCGCCGCCTTCCACTGGACTAGCGATTGGATCGGCGGTGGACGAACGCGCCGCCGCCGGTTCCCCCGCCGCATCCGAAACCGAATCCCTCCGCGACCGAAACCACGTACCGATGAACCGCCACACCGACCGAACCCGCATCCTGCTCGGCATCCCCGTCTTCAACGAAGAGCGGTACCTGCCGACGGTCCTCGCCCGGGTTCGTCGCTTCGCCCGGGACATCCTCGTCGTCGACGACGGATCGACCGACCGCACGCCGGCCCTGCTGGCCGAACATCCCGTCGATGTGGTCCGGCACCAGGAGAACCGCGGCTACGGACGCTCGATGCGGGAAATGCTGCGATCCGCGGCGCTCGACGGCTACGACTGGCTCGTCGTGATGGACTGCGACGAGCAGCACGAGCCCGAGGCCATCCCCGACTTCGTCGAGGCGATCGAGGAGGCCGACGCCGGGACCCACCCGGCCGACGTCGTCAGCGGCAGTCGGTATCTCGCCGATGCCGCCGATTCGGATGTTCCGCCCGCGGATCGACGCAGCATCAACGCGGAGATCACCGCCGAACTCAACCGGCGACTCGGCTGGCGGCTCACGGACGCGTTCTGCGGCTTCAAGGCGTATCGCATCGAGGCCTGCCGCCGACTTCGCCTCGACGTGGACGGCTACGACTTCCCCATGCAGTTCTGGGTGCAGGCGGCATCGAAGGGCCTCGCCATCCGTGAGATCCCCGTCAAGCTGATCTACAACGATCCAAGTCGAACCTTCGGTGGCCCGCTCGACGAAGCGCGAACCCGCCGACGGATCTACCAGGCGACGCTCGCGCGAGAGCTCCTGCGGTGCCGGGAGTTCCTCTCCACGGCGGCGCTGCAGGGCCTCGGCGTCTCCGGTCGCCGCACCGCAAGGTTCGGCACCGCGATCCTCACCTCGGAGCGTCGGACCGGCACCACGCTCGCCTGAGCGGCGGCGCCGGCGATCTGCGATGAGCGATCCCTCCGACGACTCCGCCGTGCGTGTGGAGGGTCTCGAGGTCGCACACGTTCTGCTGAACTCCCCTGGGAGAATCGCCGAACCGAAGGACGGTGCCCTCGCCGGAGCGATCTCCGAGACGCGGCGTCTGTGGACGCCTCCGGACAAGCGGCTCATCGCCACCGGCCATCAGGCGACCCTGCGCCACCCGGGCATTCTGGCCAAGGATCTCGTGGCGTCCGAACTCTCGATCCTGATCGACGCACGCGTGCTTCGCCTGCTCGTCGATCAGGACGTCCACCAGATCGGCCCGCTCGAAGTTCCCGCTTCAGGACCGTCCGGCGTGCTCGTCTCGAGGACCGTGCCGTGCCTCGAATCGCACCGCGAAGCTCCCACGGGCCGACGTCCGCCCATCGAACTCGATCGCACTCGCATCCCCGAAGGCCTCTCGCCATCGGTCGCCGCGGGCGTGGACGCCATCGACCGCGAACTTCGACGCGCTTCCGACCGCGCCTCGGCCGCGGCGCAGGTGGGTGCCGCGCTGGACGCCCTCGCCGCTCCCTTCGCGTCCCTTGCGAGTCCCGTCGCCGCAAGCGGACTTCTCTCGACGCCGCTGGGTCTTGAACTGCTCCGGAAGATCGCCGAGGACCCACTCGCTTGCGCCCGGGCGTTCAACGACGCGCTGACCGACGATCCCCGAGCCGCGCGACCGCTGCGGATCCAAGGCGACCTGGCGGAAGCGCCGCTGTGGTCGATCGACCGGAACGCGACGCGGCAACGCGTGCACATGGACCTCCGCGAATCGAAGGAGCGTCGAGTCGAACGTCTTCAGACGGCCGCCCACCAGTCTCCTTCGCGCATCGCACCCCGTGGCCTGCTGATGAGCGGACTGGTGCGACTGGTCGCGGACCTGTTCATCCACGGCCGCGGCGGCTGGCGCTACGACCGGGTGACGGAACGATGGTTCACCACCTGGCTGGGCGTCGAACTGCGTCCGATGGCGATGGTCTCGGCGGATCTCCGCCTGCCGATCGGTTCGGATGCGGAGCCTCGCGAACGTCTGCGTCGCCGCTGGCACGATCCCACCTGGGGTGGCGGATCCGAACCGAGTCCGGAGAAGACCGATCGGCTCCGCTCGATCGCCGCCGCGGGGCCGAGATCTCGCGATCGTCGCGAAGCATTCCTCGAGATGCACGCGGAACTCGAACGTCTGCGAGCGCTGAACGCCGTCGCGCCTCCGCCCGCTCGCGGCGACGATCCGGCCGCAGTCGCCGCCCGTCGCGACTGGACCTTCCCGCTCCATTCGCCCGAGGCGATCTCGGCTCTCGTCGGGGACGTTCGCAGGGCCGTGGCACTCTCGATCGCCCCGCGCTGAGGCGGCGTCACCCCTGCCGCAGCGGATCGGGGCGATAGATCCGGGTCTCGAGCGACCAGATCCGATCGGTGAACTCCATGCCCGAATCGAGCCCGTCCTCTCCGATCGCATCGCGATCGGCCTCGGCGAGGGCGATCGTGGTCTTGGCGTCGAGATTGTCGAGGTGGTGGATGAAGATCGCCTCGGGAGTCGAGGGGATCTTCGTCGCACCGAATTCGAGCCGACCGTGATGGCTGAGAATGATGTGCTGCAGCACCATCAGGGCCGCCGGAGGGATCTCCTCGCCTGCCGCCCTGAGCTTGCCCGCGAAGGATCGAAGCAGGACGAGTCCCTGAACGGTGTGGCCGAGAAGGTTGCCCTCGGCGGTGTAGGAGAAGCCCCGCTCCCACGCGAGTTCCATGACCTTTCCGAGGTCGTGCAGGAACAGCCCCGCAAGCACGATGTCCCGGTTCAGCCGTGGATAGAGAGGCATGATCGCGTCGGCGACCTTCAGCAGTTGAAGGGTGTGCTCGAGGAGGCCGCCGATGAACGCGTGATGCAGCGATGTGGCCGCGGGCGCCCGGCGAAACCTCGCCATCAGCGCCTCGTTGCCGAGGAACTCCGCCATCAGCGCCCGCATGCCCGGGTGCTCGAGACTCGAGAGCACGCCCTCGAGTTCCGCATACATCTCGCCGAGGTCGCGGGAGGATGTTGGCAGCAGATCGAGGATCTGCTCGTCGGTGACGTCGACGGGCTCGATCTGCTCGACGATCAGTTGACGCTGGTTCTGGTACCGCTGCACGTTGCCACGCAGGTGCGCGAAGCCCGCCGCAGCGAGTGGGCCGAGCGCCGACTCCTCGAAGGTCCACTTGCGCGCGGCGATCTCGCCACTCGCATCCCGCAGCAGACACTTGAGATAGGGCTTGCCCTGCCGTGTCGTGGCGACCTGTGGATTGACCAGGGCGTACACGCCTTCGACGTAGCCGGTGTCGCCGAGATCGCGGATGAACGGATGGGGAATCGGGGTGGTGCTCATGGGCAGCGAGTTCTCCGGGTTGGTGGCTCCCCGGCGCGGGTCGCGTCCGAACTCTACTTGCTGGATCGATCCATGCGGGCGGCCTCCGCCAACGCGAGCGGAATCTCAACAAGGAGGTCGGTCGCCAACACCCCGGCAGGCCGACCCGCGGCGAGACGGTCGGCAGCCAGTTCTCCGGCACGGCCGTGGCACCACACCGCGGCCACCGCCGCGTCGAAGGCCGCCACCGCCGGATCGTCGCATGCCGAAGCGAACCACGATGCGGCGAGGCCGGCGATCAACCCCGTCAGGATGTCGCCGCTCCCGCCGGTGGCGAGTGCCGCGTTGCCGGTTGGGTTGCGGATCAGGCGAGCGCCGTCGCACACGATCGTCCCCGCACCCTTGAGGACCACGATCGCGCCAAGTCGCTCGGCCAGGGCTCTCGCAGCGGCCGGTCGACCGCCGTCCAACACGGGGTCGGCGTCGATGCCGAGCGCAGCGGCGAGTCTGCGGAACTCCCCTGGGTGCGGGGTCGCGATCATCGGCGGCGGCGGCGACCAGGGCCTCGCGGGCGGATGGCGAGAGAGCGAGTTCAGGGCGTCGGCGTCGACGATCGTGGGCCGTCCCATGCTGCGGGCCTGCGCGACGACCGTGGACACGAGGCCGTCGACTTCCGGCCCCGCGCCGAGTCCCGGGCCGATCGCCACGACCGTCGCGCGTCCCATCGCGTCCGCAAGATCGGCGGCAGATGCCTGCGAATCGACCTCGCCCCTGGGGCCCACCGCCAACGGAACCCCCGTCGCCGTGGGCAGGATCGTCAACGCGGCGTCGAGCAGCGGCGCCGGCATGGCGAGTTCGCACAGCCCGCATCCAGCTCGCATGGCCGCCGCGGCGGAGAGCGCCGGGCCACCGAGCATTCTCCGCGGCGCGACCGATCCACCGACGACGAGCACGGTGCCGAAGGTGCCCTTGTGGGCCGCGGCGGGCCTCGCAGGCAGGCGGAGGGGGTGTGCGGTGTTCATGGCGCGGCGTCCGGAATGGACGTCGGAATCACTTCGAGCTCGATCGCCCCCATCATCGGAAGCACCTCGATCCACACCGGATCGAACACGCCACCGGCGAGGCCGCTGAAGGCCATGGCGATTCGCACGCCGTTCTCCGCACCTGCCGCGGTCGCGTCGAGATCGACCCAACGACCGTCGATCCACCCCTGCACCCATGCGTGCCAGGCGAAGACGTTGCGGCGGCCCGCGAAACGGTCGGCATGGACCAGACCGACGGCGATTCGGGCCGGAATGTCGTGGACTCGGAGCATCGCCGCCAGCAGTGTGGCGTGCTCGGTGCAGTCCCCGCTCCTTGAACGCGCGACCTCGGCGGCACCCGCGAGCGCGGTCGCGAGATCCTTGCGCCGGATCCAGCCGCGCACGAAGCGACGCAGACCCTCGGCCCGCACCGCGGGGGCGGCTCCCGGATCGACGCCGGACTCCTTCAGAGCCAGGGTCCGCACGAGGTCGTCGTCGATCTCGATCAGCGGACCGGCGGCGAGATGCTCGGGACCTGGGGTCGGGCCGTTCTCGCACTCGAAGGGCGTGCCGCCTCGCCTCAGGATCAAACGCCCCATCGCTCGCCCACCCTCGGCGTCGCCAGCGATCCGCTCGAACCGCTGCCCTGCCGTGTCCGGCACCCGCGGCAGCTCTTCGAGATCCCGGGTCGACACCTCGAGCTCGATGTCTCCACGGACCGGCAACCGTCCCGCAAGCGGCACCACGCTCGCCGCGATCACGTCGGGCAGTCCACCCTGGGCCCGATCCCGCCACGCCGCAGCATCCGCAGCGGTGGCCAGCCTTGCGACCAGCACACCGATGCCCGTCGACACGCGACTCTCGACGAGTCGATCGTCGCGACTCCACCACTCCTCGATCGACAGGGGATTCCCACTCGACTCCATCCGCCAGCGCGACACCGTCACCGCACGCCCGTCCCAGCGGACCGCCGCCTCCCCCAGTCGCGTCGCTCGAACCTCGACGATCTCGAATCCCTGCTCGAAGGAGACGGTCGTCCATCGCACCGTGTCTGCGCCGGCGGCACGACGAGCGGCGAAGAACGACTGCGCAGCGCTCGGAGCGAGGAACTCCCGATCCCGGGGGAGTTCGAGCTCCCTTCGAACGCGTGCCCCGGACTCGATCCGAATCTCCTCCACGCGATCGCGAGCGAAGATCCAGCGGGTCTCGTTGGACCAGTCCCCCTCGAATCGCCGGGACGCCTCGAGCAAGGTCCCCGTCGAGGATTCCACCGTCTCGAGGCGGACGCCGATTCGGGCCTCGACACCGTCCCGGGCAACGACCATCTCGGTCTCCTCGACGGTGCGCCGGCCGCCATCTGGACGTGCCGTCGACTCCCTCCGCATGTGTCCGCACGATCGCCCATCGAGCGCGAGGCGATACCAGTCGACCTGGGTCGCCTTGCCCTCGGCGGGTGCAGCCGCAGCGGGCGAAGGCGGCGTCCCCTGGCTCGCCCACGCCACCCCGACCGGAACGCCTCGCTCACCCCGGGCCGCCGTCGACACGGCCGCCGAGCCCGCCAGTGCGGATGCCACCACCGCGAACACCAGACCGCGTCCGGCACGAGTGGGGCCACCGCGTCGCGGACGCGACCGGTTCACTCCACGCCTGCCTCGGAAGCGGGCCGAAGCAGCGGGAACAGGATCACGTCGCGGATGCTGGCCCGATCGGTCAGCAACATCACGAGACGATCGATGCCCAAGCCCAGCCCGCCCGCCGGCGGCATTCCGACCCGCAAGGCATCGATGAAGTCCCGATCCAGGCTGCGGAAGGTCCGCTCCTCGTCGTCGCCCCCGTCCCGCAGCTGGGCTTCGAACCGCTCGAGCTGGACGTCGGGATCGTTCAGTTCGGTGTAGGCCGGACCCACCTCCATGCCGCCGATGAAGATGTCCCATCGATCCGCGATCTCCGGCCGGTCGGCATGGGCGCGGGTCAGCGGCGAGATCGCCGAAGGCCAGTCGACGACGAACGTGGGCCGCGCCGGATCGATGCACGGTTCGGCGTCGTGCTCGAACACCTCGTTGACGACGAACCAGTCGTCGAGCTTCGCCTCGTCGATGCCGATCTCGCGGGCGCGAGCCCGAACCCGATCGATCTCGCGGCAGGAGAAGCCGGCCCCCCGCTCGAACAGGTCCTCGTAGGTGATCCGATCGAACGGACGGCGATAGTCGATGTCGAGATCGCCGAAGGGGAGGATCGGTCCGTCCTCATCGCCGGTGCGGACGCGATCCTCGCCGCGACGATCCTCGGCCGACGCGACCGCGAGCCGGTGCACCAGGCTCTCGGTCAGCTCCATCATCGTTCCGCTGTCTCCGAACGCCTCGTAGGCCTCCAGCGCCGTGAACTCGGGATTGTGGCTGCGGTCGACGCCCTCGTTGCGGAAGTTGCGGTTGATCTCGAAGACCTTCGGCATGCCGCCCACGAGCAGGCGCTTCAGGTAGAGCTCCGGCGCCACCCGCATGAACAGTTCGAGATCGAGCGCATTGTGGTGGGTCGTGAAGGGGCGTGCCGCGGCGCCGCCGGCGATCGGCTGCATCATCGGCGTCTCGACCTCGAGGAAGCCGCGATCCTCCATGAAGCGTCGAATCCTCGAGATGGTCCGGCTGCGGGCCGTGAAGGTCCGCATGCTGTCGGGATTGACGTGCAGATCGAGGTAGCGGCGCCGCGAGCGGTGCTCGGGATCGACGAGGCCGTGCCACTTCTCCGGGGGAGGAAACAGGCTCTTGCAGGCCAGTTCGATCCGATCCGCCCACACGCAGGTCTCGCCGCGGCGGGTCGCGCCGATCGGTCCCTCGCAGACGACGATGTCCCCGTAGTCGAGGCGCTTCGCGAGTTCGAAGGCGTCCGCCGGCACGAGCGCCTTGGAGATGGTCGCCTGAAGATCGCCGGTGTGGTCTCGGAGGCTGAGAAAGACCAGCTTGCCGAGATCTCGATGTTGCATCACCCGCCCGGCGACCCGCACGCGGTCGCGCGGGTCGTCCACCGACTCGGACGAGGAGGATGCCTTCGCGGCCGCCACGGCTTCGTCGTAGGCAGCCTGGACCTCGGCATCGAAGCGAGCTCTCGCCTCGGCGAGGCCGACCAGACCCTCGACGCGCTTCCCATACGGCTCGATCCCCTGGGATCGCCAGGCCGAAAGCTTGGCCCTTCGCGCCTCGACCAGTTCGGACGTGTCCGTGACGGCGGACCGGGCGGAGGCGGCGTCGGGGACGTTCGAGGGATCGGCGGCGCTCATGTTCGGGGCACTCGAGGAGGGCGTGGGCGGTCGTTGCCGATGGTACCCTCCGCGATCGCGTTGCCCGCTCAAGGAGAACGATGTCCCAACGCCCCATCCGACGCATCGGCGTGATGACCGCAGGCGGCGACTGCCCCGGCCTCAACGCCACGATCCGCTCCGTCGCCAAGACGGCGATCTACCGATACGGCCTCGAGGTGGTCGGCATCGCCGACGGGTTCCTCGGAC
This sequence comes from Planctomycetota bacterium, assembly GCA_017859745.1. Lineage (GTDB taxonomy): Bacteria > Planctomycetota > Phycisphaerae > Phycisphaerales > SM1A02 > VGXO01. The sequence goes on along the minus strand of JAFMML010000002.1, from coordinate 52,375 downwards.
TCATCGAGGGGCGGTGCCGAAGTCTCGATCCGCGAGACGTCTCCGGCATCCTGACCCGCGGCGGCACGATCCTCGGCAGCAACAACCGAGCCAATCCCGCCCGACAGTTCGTCGGGACCGACGAGCACGGCAACGCGCTGCACGAGGACCTCAGGCCGCGTTGCGTCGAAACGGTGGAGCGACACGGAATCGACACGCTCGTGGTGATCGGCGGGGACGGGACCATGAGCGCCGCCTCGAGACTCATCGAGTGCGGGATCAACGTGATCGGCATTCCCAAGACCATCGACAACGATCTCGTCGGCTCCGAGATCACGATCGGGTTCCTCACCGCGGTCGCGACCGCCACCGAGGCGATCGACAAGCTCCACTCGACGGCCGAGAGCCATCACCGGGTGATGGTCTGCGAGGTCATGGGGCGAAACGCCGGCTGGATCGCCGCCACCGCCGGCGTCGCGAGCGGATCCGATGTGATCCTGATCCCGGAGCTGCCCTTCCAGTGGGACTCGATCTGCGAGTTCATCGACGCCCGCCGTCGCCACGGGCCCGGATTCGCGATCGTCGTGGTGGCCGAGGGAGCTCGTCCCAAGAACGGCGAGGCCGTGGTCGCCCAGGTCGATGTCCAGAGCGCCGACCCGATTCGCCTTGGCGGCATCGGCGCCGTCGTCGCGCATGAGATCGGAGCCCGAACCGGACTGGAGACCCGCACCACCGTTCTCGGCCACGTGCAAAGGGGTGGGGCGCCGATCGCGGCGGACCGGGTGTTGGCCACCAATTTCGGCTTCTGGGCCGTCAGCGCTCTCATGGATGGGGCCCGAAACCGACTGATCGTGCGCCAACGGCAGACCTACACCGACGTGGATCTGCTTCATGCCGCCGGGCGTCAACGGACCATTCCGCTTGGCGATCCGATCCTCGACGCCGCCCGCGCGGTGGGAACGAGTTTCGGCGCAACCCTCGAAGTCCCGCCCGGCGCTCGCCCCCCGTCGGTCATCTGCTGATCCCACCACGCTCCGAAGAGTCTCCTCTGCGATGCCCCGACCCGCCTGCTTCATCGATCGCCACGATCTCGAGCGTGCCGTCGCGACGGACCCGTCCTCGGTCGGCGACGAGCTTCGACGCCTCCGCGATGCCGGCTTCGCCATCGTGGCCGCAAGCAACGAACCCACCGTCGGGGCCGGGACGCGAACCGAGCGCGAGGTCCAGGACGCCGACCGCCTGCTCGCAGCAGGTCTGGCGATCCACGGCGGCGAGTCCCCGATCGATCGCTTCTACTGGTGCCCGTTCTCCCCCGAGGCCGAACTCGACCGGTATCGGTTCGATCACCCTTGGCGGAAGCCACGGACCGGCATGCTGCTGCAGGCCGCCGAGGACCTCGATCTGGATCTCTCCGACAGTTGGATGCTCGCGGGACGAGAGGATGATCTCACCGCCGCTCGAGCTGCGGGCATGCGCATCGCGACCCTGTCGGCCTCCGGCGACGCTTCGATGTCGCTCGACCTCGCGAGCGCCGTCGACGCGGTGCTCGGCGCCTCGACCGAGCGCGTCCCCGACCGTTCCGCCGACACCCCCGAGGTCGAGGTCCTGAACAGGCACCCGGACGTGGTCCTCGCCGCTTCGGTGGCGGGCGCCGCCTTGCCGACATCTCCCCCAGCCTCGACGCGGGTCGCTCCCGAGCCGTCGCCTCGACGCTCGGGCGGCAAGACTGCAAGCACGACGTCCCAACCGCGGCCCTCGAGGCCGGAACAGCCCGTCGTCGACACGCCCCGAACCTCGCCACGCACTTCCGAGTCCACCCCCGCGGTTGGGGGCCGGGCCGGTCGGGACGACGCCTCGCGTCCCCGCAGGACCGACTCGTCTCGGGACGAGGCTTTGCTTTCGGCGATGCGCGACCTCACCGAGGAACTTCGGCAGACTCGCGCCGGCGCCCGCGACCTCACCGGCGGACGCGTGGTGGCGCTGCTCCTCGAACTCGGCGTGCTGCTTGCCGCCGCCATCGGTCTGATGCAATCCGCCGAACCGATGCTGCTGGCCAAGTGGTTTCTCGGCGCGGTGCTGCTGCAACTCGCCGCGATCGCCCTGCTTCTCTTCGATCGGCGCTGACCCGGCGACCATCTGCTTCTCGTGACGTTTCTCGATGGACGTTTCTCGATGGACGCTTCTCGGTTCAAGGACGCCCCCGTGCTCGAAGTCATCTCCCTCGCTTCCACCGGCGCTTCGCCCTTGCTTGCCGGGATCTCCGGATCTCCCAGCGTCGCGATCGGCGTCCCGGCGCTGGTGGCGATGCTGGTGGCATCGTTCCTGTGCGGCAGCGTTCCGTTTGCGCTCTTGCTGGGTCGCCTCCGAGGGATCGACATCCGCACGGTCGGCTCGGGGAACATCGGTGCGACCAATCTCGGCCGAGCGTTGGGGCGTCGCTGGGGCGTCGCATGCTTCGTGCTCGATGCCTTCAAGGGAGCGGCGCCGGTCGCGGCGTTCGGGCTGTGGAGAGGCATCTGGGGCATCCCTCTCGCAGACGCCCCATCCTCCGCAACGACCGAGTGGCTGGCGGTGGCGGTCGCCGCGATCCTCGGACACGTGTTCTCTCCATGGGTCGGCTTCCGGGGAGGCAAGGGCGTGGCCACGGGCTTCGGCGCCCTCGTCGCCCTTTGGCCGCTGCTGACCTGGCCGCTGCTGGGCGCATTGCTGGCCTGGGCGATCCTGCTGGCGGCGACGCGCCTGATGGCGGTCGCGAGCATCGTGGCGGCATGCGCTCCACCGGCGGTGCTCCTCATCCAGTCGCTGCAGGCCGACCGCCCGGCCGCTGCCACGCCGCTTCTCGTCGCCACGCTGATCATCGCGGCGCTCGTGATGATTCGGCACCGGAGCAACCTTGCGAGAATCCTCGCCGGCACCGAGCCGCGAATCGGCACGCCCGATCCCGAGTCCGAACGCGGCCCCGACGCCGGACGGAATCCGCCCCCGAACCGCTGAACTTCCCCGGACCCGGATCCGTTCAAGGAGCGGGATAGCATGACCACGATCCCCAGAGAAGCCGCCATCGAGACTCCGCACACAACCGCCGACCGACCCGAGCACGGGTATCGATCGCCGCTCGAGACCCGCAACGCCTCGCGGGCGATGCGTCGAATCTGGTCCGAACAGCATCGGTTCGGGCTTTGGCGACGCATCTGGCTTGCGGCGGCGGAAACCCAGCGAGAGCTCGGCCTCGACATCTCCGAGGAGGCGGTCGCCCAGATGAGGACGACCCTCGACCAGATCGACTTCGAGAGCGCCGCCCGGCACGAGGCCCGCATCCGCCACGACGTCATGGCCCACGTGCACGCCTTCGGAGAGGCTGCCCCCGCGGCACGCGGCGTCATCCACCTGGGTCTCACCAGCCAGGACGTGGTCTGCAACGCCGAGGTCCTGCAATGGCGCGAGGCCCTCGATGTCGTCGCGGTCAAGCTCGCCCGAGTCGTCGACCGCCTCGGTACGTTCGCGGCCACGCACCGTGACCTGCCGACTCTGGGATTCACGCACTTCCAGTCGGCGCAACCGACCACGGTCGGCCGGCGTGCCTGCCTCTGGGCGCAGGACTTCGCGACGGCCCTGACCGAGATCGAGCATCTCCAAGGCGATCTGCGTCTGAAGGGCCTTCGAGGGGCGACCGGCACCCAGGCCTCCTATCTCGACCTCTTCGGTGGCGACGCGACCATGGTCGATCGCCTCGAGGCGGGATTTGCGGAACGTCTCGGGTTCGACGCCGACTCCTGCTGGCCGATCTGCGGGCAGACCATGCCCCGCCTCGCCGACGCCCGATTGCTTGGAGGCCTTGCCCTCGCGGCGGCATCGATCCACAAGTGGGCCACCGACCTTCGCCTGCTGGCGGGTCTCGGCGAGATCTCCGAACCCATCGGCCGGGATCAGGTGGGCTCCTCGGCCATGGCCTACAAGCGGAATCCGATGCGATGCGAACGGGCGTGCGGCCTGTCCCGATTCGTGCTGTCGCTGCAGGCCCCGGTCCTGCAGACCGCAGCGGTGCAGTGGCTCGAGCGCAGTCTCGACGACTCGTCGCTGCGACGTCTGGCGATTCCCGAGGCGTTCCTCGCCCTCGACGGCGCGCTCGATCTTGCCATCGACATCGCCGGCGGCCTCGAGGTGCATGAGGCGGCGATCGCGGCCCGCCTCGATGCGGAGCTTCCATTCCTCGCCACCGAGCGGTTGCTCATGGCAGCGGTGGCGCGAGGCGCCGATCGCCAGGAGGCGCACGAGGTGATCCGACGGCACAGTCGCGAGGCGCAGTCCCGGCGCCATCGGGGCGAGGCCCCCGCTCTGCTCGAATCGCTGGCGAACGAGGCGATGTTCGCCGGCCTGACCGAAGCTCCAAACCCCTCCGCCTTCATCGGTCGCAGCCCCGAACAGGTCGAACGCGTTCTCGAAGGTCTCGTCCAGCCGATCCGAAGTCGCTACCACGGCCGCTTGGACGAGACCCCGGAGCTCCGGGTCTGAGGATCGTTTCGACCACCGACACCGAACGCACCTTGCCGAACAGCTCCGCCCCACGAACCACTCCGATGGCCATCCCCCGCCTCCACGCCGACGACACGCTGCTGATGGTGATCGACATTCAGGAGCGGTTGATGCCGACGATCCACGGCGGCGACGACCTCGTGGCCACGGTGGGCGTGATGGCGGAGTTCGCCCAGCTGCTCGAGATCCCCACAATCGTCACCGAGCAGTACGTCCGAGGTCTCGGTCGAACCGTGGCCGCACTCGACGCGCCCCTCGGAAACACCCGCCGGATCGAGAAGACCCGCTTCAGCGGCGTGGTCCCAGAGGTCCTCGAGGACCTCCACCGTCACCGTCGGCCAAACATTTTGATCTGCGGCATCGAGGCCCACGTCTGCGTCCTGCAGACCACGCTCGACCTGCTTGGAGCGGGCTTCGTCCCTTGGCTGGTCGTCGACGGGATCTCCGGGTCCGACCGAGACCAGATCGCGGTCGCGATGGACCGGATGGGCCGCTCCGGAGCGATCCGGACGGGGGCGATGTCGGCGATCTACGAGCTTCTGGGCGACGCGAACCATGTACGGTTCAAGGAGGCTCTGGGCCTCGCCAAACGCCTGCCCCGGCATTGAGAATTCCATCCTGAGCATCCGTAGGCGGCGAGCGGAAGGCCGGCACGCCCCCCGACCCCTGCAAGTGTGCCCCCCTCTTGGCCATGCAGAAACCGGGCCGGCGCGGTAGGTTTCGCCGGTCGCCGATCCCCCGAGAGGGATGGCGAGCTCAAGCACAGGAGCCCAGCATGCTGCTCGATCTCTATCAGAACCTGGTCAAGCTGATCGCCGAAGCCGAGGCGGATCTCCAGAAGGCCGCCGGCGGCAACAAGGCCGCGGGAACGCGGGTCCGCAAGACGATGCAGGAAGTCCGCGCCGCTGCTCAGGAGATCCGCGTGAAGGTGCTGGAGGCCCGGGACACTCCGCCCGTCTGACTCCACCGGCCGACCGACCTGCCTCCTCTCGGTCGCACCGCCACAACGACCACCACGGCCTCCGGAACCGCGGTCCTTGCGACCCAAGATGTCCCGGCAGGGCTGCTGTTCGGCCTGACGACCCTCGGATCGGGAGGCCAGCTGCCTCGGGTCCCTTCGGGTCAGGACGAGTCGGTCCAGCCGGCGATTCGCAACCTTGCCCTGCCCCCTGCTCGGGTCGCCCACACTCTCCTGCTCGCGGCCTGAACAGGCGGCAGCAAACCTCATCTGGAATCCGACATGGCCTCGCCGCTGCTGCTCGATCTCGACGCGATCGATCTCGATGCCGTCGCCGCCGACGAGGCCCGGGTCGGGGAAGTCAATCCGCAGTGCGGCCTGATGCGTCAGCTCGACTACGTCGTCTGGTTCAACGACATCATCACTCAAGGTGTCGGCGTCAAGCAGGTTCGCGACGACGAGTTCTGGGTGCCCTACCACATCCCGGGGCGGCCGCTGATGCCCGGGGTCATGATGATCGAGGCGTGTGCCCAGCTCGGCAGTTTCCTCTACCGCACCAAGACGCCCAGCCTGCAGTTCTGCGGCTTCACCCGCTGCAACGACACGGTGTTTCGCGGACAGGTCGTTCCGGGGGACCGGATGTTGATCCTGTGCCACGAGGTCGAGGCCTCCCGCCGCCGCTTCATCTCGAGGTTCCAGTGTGTGGTCGAGGGGAAGATGGTCATGGAGACGACGATCACCGGCATGACGTTCTGAAGGCGGGCTCCGGTGCGGTGGCTGGCCTGGTTTGGAGTGCGGATGTTCGCAGATCGACAGGCATGCCCGAGGTCGGACGAGAACCGTTGACACGAGACAGGACGAGAAGAGAGATCGGACCCGCGAGCCGACGGCATCGGCGCAGCGGGCATCGACATGACCGGCTTCGAGGAGGCGGGAAGTGAGCGGCGCCACCTCGTCGCACCCTCGCCCCAACCTGCCGATCGGAGGCATCCGGCTGGAGCCCTGCCTCCAGCGTCGGGCGTGGGGCGGCACCCGCCTGGCATCGATGAGAGCCAGCGCCCTGCAGTCGCCGGGCGACGGACCGTTCGGCGAATCGTGGGAACTCGCCGACCTGCCCGGCTCGGCGGCGGGGAACCAGACCCGAGTGCGAAGCGCCGAGCACCTCTCGATCTCGGAGCTGCTCGCAACGCACGCGTCGCCCCTGCTCGGCCGCAGTCGCCGACGCGAGGATGGTCGATTTCCGCTGCTTCTCAAGCATCTCGATGCGGCCACGACCCTATCCGTGCAATGCCATCCGAGTCCCGACTACGAAGCCGAGCACCCCGAGACATCGGTCAAGCACGAGGGCTGGTTCGTGCTCGACGCCGAGCCCGGAGCCGTCGTTCACCGCGGATTTCGCCGGCATCTCGATCGGGCCGAGATCGACGCCGCCATCGCGGAGCATCGACTTCATCGGGAACTCGTCGCCGAACCGATCGCCGCAGGAGACTTCGTCTGGCTGCCAAGCGGAACCTGCCACGCCTTGGGCGGCGGCCTCCTGGTCGCGGAGGTCCAGACACCGAGCGACACCACCTTTCGGGTCTACGACTGGGACCGGGACGATCCGAATCGACCCCTGCACCTGGAGGAGACGCGACTGGCGGTGGCCGGAACCGCCGCCGCCGATCTGCCCCCGATCGTGCACACCGCCTCGACGCCGCCGCTTCTGGCAAACGGCTTCCGAACCTGGCCTCTGCACCAGGGCGAGTGGTTCGACATCGAGTTGATCGAGGCGGATGCGGAAACCCGCCTGCCCGTCGTGACCAACGGCGTCGCTGTGGCGTGGATGGTGCTCGAGGGCGCTTGGAGAAGTCTGCGACCCGGGTCGGATCCGGCCGTGAATCGGGGCGTCTCCACGGTGCTCTGGCCTGCCGAAGGCGGCGAGGAGATCGTCGAGTTCACCGAACACACCCGATTCCTGCGAATTCCGCTCGCGGAGGAGAAGAAGCCTTCGCTGCCGCAAGCCCGCCCCGGAGATGCCGTGCCATGCTGATGCGAGTGTCGATGGCCGAACCGAGGTTGCGCGCCTGGGCCGGGCCGATCGCGTGCTCCCTGACGGCCGCCTTCGTCCTGCTCGACTCCCCATCCGCCGCCCAGAGTCCCGAAGCCGCCGGGGGGGTCCCACGCGAGGTCGTCCAGATCGCCCCGGGCATGGTCTGGCCTGCGGTCGAAGCCCCCCCGCCAGGCACGATGATCGAGTTGGCCGGCCCCGGGGTGCATCTGCCGGCCGTGCTCGACGGCCTCCGCGGTACCAAGGACCGGCCGATCGTCGTACGCCGTTCAGTGGGCGGGACCACCGCGCCGTTCGTGGTCGGTGGCGAGACGGGCCTGCTGATCAGAAACTGCGAGCATCTTCTCGTCGAGGAGATCGCCTTCATCGGCGCCACCCGGCGAGCGGTGCGCATCGAGAACTGCCGGAACATCGCGGTGCGCAACGTGCTGGTCGCACGCCTCGGTCCCGATGCCGACGCCGACGGCATCGAGATCGCGGACAGCACCGAGATCGAGCTGCGCACCATCCGGTTCGACGGCTGGCAGGACGCCGGTCTCGAACTGACCGGAGTGAGCGGGTTCGGCGGCAGCGACCTGCAGTTCACTCCGCTGACCCGGCACCGGAACCGAACCGCGATCCGAGTCGGGGCAGGATGCCGCGACGTCCGACTGTCGGAGTTCTCGACCCGGTCGATTCCAGTCGCGGTGGACATCGGAACCCCCGTGGCCAGCGACCTCACACCCCCGAACGCTCGCCCAGAAACCGCCCCGCGATCACCCCGAGGCGTCGTCGTCGAACGAGCCCGCCTCGACCGGCCGGAGATCGCCGTTCGACTCGCCGACGCCGAAGACGTCCAACTGCGGCGACTCACCATCACCAACCCCGGCACCGTCTTCGAGATCGAGGCGGCCGACCTCCGGTCGGCACGGTTCAGCGAGAACCTCATGGTCTGGGATCCCGGCTCGATGAAGGCCTTCGCCAAGGTGATTCGGGGAGACGAGGACCTTGAACTGGGGACGAACCTGTGGTGGTCGGCGGAACTGCCAGCCGCGCTTCCGCTGTTGGGAGACTTTCCCGGGCGTACATCGGCGCCCCAGCGGTTCTCGCCGGATCCCCGACTCGCCCCCCAAGGCCACCCCACCGCCGACGGTGCTCGGGGCCTCGGGCGGCCGGCTCCGGGAGAGTCCTGAACCTTCTGCCGGGATCGGCCCCGCGAACGGAGCGGCAACCGACCGCCACCGCGATTGGCGACGGGCCCGCGACACCGGTATCCTTTGCGATCTCGCGCCAATCACTTCCACACGAGTCAGGAATCCTCGTTCATGGCCAGCGCCGGCACCATCGTTCAAGTCATCGGATCGACCTTCGACGCGGAGTTTCCCGAGAGCGACCTGCCCGAAATCAACAACGCCTTGACCATCGATCTCGAGGTCGCCGGCGAGAAGCTTCGTCTCGTCGGTGAGGTCGCCAAGCACCTCGGCGGCGGCGTGGTCCGCTGCGTCGCCCTCGCCTCGACCGACGGCCTTCGCCGGGGCGACTCCTGCCAGGACACCGGCGCCCCCGTTCGGGTGCCCGTTGGCGAGCCGGTGCTCGGACGCGTGTTCAACCTGCTCGGCGAGCCGGTGGACGAGCGTGGTCCGGTGCCCGCGACCGACTATCGCCCGATCATCCGCGAGGCCCCTGGCTTCGTGGATCTGAACCCCAAGACCGAGATCCTGCAGACCGGCATCAAGGTCATCGACCTGCTCTGCCCCTTCGTCCGCGGCGGCAAGATCGGACTCTTCGGCGGTGCGGGCGTCGGCAAGACCGTGGTCATTCAGGAGATGATCGCCCGCGTCGCCCGAAACTTCGGCGGATACTCGGTGTTCGCAGGCGTCGGCGAGCGAACGCGTGAAGGCAACGACCTCTGGCTGGAAATGCAGGAGGCCGAGTACACCGACGCCGAGGGCAAGACCGCCCACGTCATCGACAAGGTGGCGATGGTCTTCGGCCAGATGAACGAGCCGCCGGGAGCGCGTCTCCGCGTCGCCCTTTCGGCCCTCACCATGGCCGAGGAGTTCCGCGACGCCTCCGGCAAGGAGACCCTGCTCTTCGTCGACAACGTCTTCCGCTTCACGCAGGCGGGATCGGAGGTCTCGGCGCTCCTCGGGCGGATGCCCAGCGCCGTGGGCTACCAGCCGACGCTCTCGACGGAGATGGGCGCCCTGCAGGAGCGGATCACCTCGACCCGGCAGGGTGCGATCACCTCGGTGCAGGCGATCTACGTGCCCGCGGACGACCTCACCGACCCCGCGCCGGCGACCACCTTCGCCCACTTGGACGCGTTCATCGTGCTCGAGCGGAAGATCGCCGAGAAGGGCATCTTCCCCGCCGTCGACCCGCTGTCCTCGACCTCCCGAATCCTCGACCCGGCGATCGTCGGCGAGCGGCACTACGCGGTCTCGCGGCGGGTGCAGAACATCCTGCAGCGGTACCGCGACCTGCAGGACATCATCGCCATTCTCGGCGTCGACGAGCTTTCCGAGGAGGACAAGGTCATCGTCGGCCGGGCCCGCAAGATCGAGCGGTTCCTCAGCCAGCCGTTCTTCGTGGCCGAGGTCTTCACCGGCTTCCCCGGCGTGACCACCTCGCTCGAAGAGACCATCGACAGCTTCGAGCGGCTCTGCGACGGCGAGGGCGACGACCTGCCCGAGAGCGCCTTCATGTACGTCGGCACGCTCGACGACGCGAAGGCCAAGGCCGCCAAGATGGCGATGGCCTGACGGCGACGACCATCACGCGTCCGAACGGGCGCTCCGACGCGAATTCCAAGGGCGGGCCGGATCACCGGCTCGCCCTTGTCGTTCCCCATCGAGCTCTTCGTCGATTGCTTCGCCGGTCCCGCGGTTCGCTGCAGCGGACCGTCGACAGGGCCCCGGCCTCGGACTCCGATGCACGTCGCCTGCTCAACTCCGCCAGCGAGCGCTCACGGCGTCGACGCCTGCGGCTCGACCACCTCGACAACCCGGCCGTTCGCGTCGAAGACCACCGCCAGCACGCGGTCGGGCACGGTGTCTGGGAACATCGCGCCGGTCGCCAAGGTGCTGAGGTTGTCGTTCCACTGCCACCGCGCGACTGCGGGACGGTTCCCCCACGCCGGGACGTCCACCTTCGACGAGGGTTCACCGAGCAGCTCGACGACCTCGGCCTCGCTCATGCCCGGTTCGACCAGCGATCCGTGATCCCGCCACGCCGACGTGCAGGCGGCAAGAGACGACAGCACGGACAGTACGGCCCCTGCGATCTTCATTCGAGCGCCGGGGAGGGCGAGACGTGTCCGGGGTGGCGCCGCTCGACCAGGTACCGGGAGGACTCGCAGGGTCGGCTTCGACGCCACCTCCGACCCACGCCGCCCCTTCGCGAGGCGCCAACGGTGCGAATCGAGGCCTTCGTGCCGATCTCGCATCGCCTCACTCCCCGAACTTGATGCCTTGGGCGAGCGGCAGGTCGGTGCCGTAGTTGACGGTGCAGGTCTGCCGTCGCATGTAGGCCTTCCAGGAGTCCGATCCGCTCTCGCGGCCCCCGCCGGTGTCCTTCTCGCCGCCGAACGCCCCGCCGATCTCGGCACCGCTGGTGCCGATGTTCACGTTGGCGATGCCGCAGTCGCTGCCGTCCGGGGACAGGAACCGCTCGGCGTTGCGGACCGAGTCGGTGAAGATCGCACTCGAAAGGCCCTGGTCGACGCCGTTCTGCAGTTCGATCGCGGTGTCGACATCGGGCACGCTGAACACGTAGAGGATCGGCGCGAAGGTCTCCTCGAGGGTGATCTGGGGCACCTTGCCGGCGGGCACCCGAACGATGGTCGGCTCGACGAAGTGGCCCGGGCGGTCCTTCATGCGGGCGAGGCCTTCACGGCCCCCGCAGAGGATCTCGCAGCCCTCGGCTTCGGCCTTGGCGAGTGCCGCATCCATCTGCTCGACCGCCTCCTTGCGGCAGAGCGGCCCCATCAGGGTGCCCTCTGCGAGAGGATCGCCGATCGGCACGGTGCCGTAGGCCTTGACGAGCTGCTCGACGAGGCCGTCGACGATCGACTCGTGGGCGAGCAGTCGGCGGGTGGTGGTGCATCGCTGGCCCGCGGTTCCGACCGCCCCGAAGAGCACCGCCCGCACCGCAAGGTCGAGGTCCGCATCCGGCGTCACGATGATCGCGTTGTTGCCGCCGAGTTCGAGCAGACAGCGGCCGAGCCGCCCAGCCACGACCTCGCCCACACGTCGGCCCATGCGGCACGAGCCCGTGGCGCTGATGAGCGGGAGCCGGCGATCCGCGATCATCCGCTCGCCGACCTCCTGATCGGTGCCGATCACGAGGCCGAAGAGGTCCGCAGGGTCGAGGCCTTCGGGTCGGAAGAGATCCTGCTCGCGCATCGCCTCCTCGGCGATCCGGTTCATGGCGATCGCGCAGAGCGGCGTCAGCAGGCTCGGCTTCCACACCATGGCGTCGCCGCAGACCGCGGCGAGCATGGCGTTCCACGCCCAGACGGCCACCGGAAAGTTGAAGGCGGTGATGATGCCGATCGTGCCGAGCGGGTGCCACTGCTCGAACATGCGGTGGTCGGGCCGCTCGCTCGGCATGGTGGGGCCGGACAGTTGCCGGGAGAGTCCGACCGCGAAGTCGGCGATGTCGATGCACTCCTGCACCTCGCCGATTCCTTCGGGGCGGATCTTGCCCATCTCGAGCGCGACCAGCTCGCCGAGGGGATCGCACTTCTCGCGAAAGGCCATGCCGAGGCGACGGACGATCTCGCCCCGCTTCGGGGCCGGGAGGCGACGCCAGTGCCGCTGCACGGCCATCGCCCGTTCGACGGCGGTGTTGTAGACGCCGGCGTCCATCATGCCCACGGCAGCGATCGCCTCGCCGGTGGCGGGGTTCTCCGAAGTCGTCGATCCAGCGGTGCCCGGGGCAACCACCCGCGGATCACGGTCGAGTCCAAGGTCGGCGAGGATGCGGTCGGCGGTGGTCATCGGTCGGGCTCCCTGCTGCGAACGTCGCCCACTGCGGTCGCGGGCGAGCCGTGCACGATACCCCGCGGAGGACGGACCCGGTCACCGGTATCATCCGATCTCCGATCATCGCCCGAGGGAGACCCGCGACCATGCCGCTCGATCGCAACCAGCTCGCCCAACGCGCCGCCCGGGAGTTGCGGGACGGGTTCTACGTGAACCTCGGCATCGGGATCCCCACCCTCGTCGCCAACCACGTGCCCGACGGCATGACCGTCTGGCTCCAGTCGGAGAATGGTCTCCTCGGCATGGGTCCGTTCCCCACCGAGGCGGAGGTCGATGCGGATCTCATCAACGCGGGCAAGCAGACCGTGACCGGCGTCCCGGGGCACAGCTTCTTCAGCTCCGCCGACAGCTTCGGCATGATCCGCGGCGGCCACATCGACCTCGCGATCCTGGGGGCGATGGAGGTCTCCGAAGAGGGCGATCTGGCCAACTGGATGATCCCCGGAAAGATGGTGAAGGGCATGGGCGGCGCGATGGATCTCGTCGCAGGCGTTCGACGGGTCGTCGTCGTCATGGAGCACTGCAACAAGAAGGGACAGCCCAAGATCATTCCCGCATGCACCCTGCCGCTCACCGGCCTTCGATGCATCGACATGGTGATCACCGACCTCGGCGTGCTCGAGATGGACGCGGATCGAAGACGATTCGTGCTGACCGAACGGGCGCCGGGCGTCTCCGTGCAGGAGATCCGGGAGAGGACCGCCGCGGAGATCGTCGTGCCGTCGGAGGTCCCCGAGATGACGGGCGTCGGGGTCGTGGCCTGACCATCTCGTGATGATCGACGCACCCTCGATCACCTCCGAACACCGCCGAACCGGCTTCCGCTACCTGGTCGCGGCGTTCTGCTTCGTCCTGGGGCTGGTCAACTATCTCGATCGGGTGGTGATCTCCTACGCGATCAAGCCGATCGAGCGGGACTTCGCGATCACCGACGCGTCGTTCGGCCTGCTGATGTCCGCCTTCGCGGTCGGCACCCTCGCCGTGAACGGCCTGTCCGGCGGCCTGCTCGACCGATTCGGCGCTCGGCGCGTGTGGAGCATCGGCCTGCTCGTCTGGTCGATCGCCATGATCCTCCAGGGCTTCGTCGAGACGTTCTGGATCTTCCTCGCCCTTCGGGTCCTGATGGGTGCTGGTGAAGGCGTCAACTTCCCAGCGATGAATCGCGCGCTCGTCGACTGGATGAAGCCCGGCGAACTCGGGCGTGCGGTCTCGTTCTCGCTGCTGGGCGTTCCACTGGCCCTGCTGCTCGGCGGAGCCGTGCTGGTGCCGCTGATCGGCTGGATCGGCTGGCGCTGGGCATTCGTGATTCTGGGAATCGCGGGCCTGGTGCTGACCGCGGTCTTCCTCGCCCTCTACCGGCAGCCACCAGGCCCCACCACTCGCAAGACGCAGGACGCGGCCAGCCTCCCACTCCGAACGCTGCTTCGCAATCGGACCCTGCTTGCCACAGGTTGGTCGTTCTTCGGGTTCGGCTGGGTCCTGTTCTTCGGCCTCTCGTGGCTTCCGGGCTACCTCGAGCAGACCTGGGACATGGATCTCGGCTCCGTGGCATGGTCGAGCAGTCTGCCGTGGGCGATCGCTCTGGGCCTGATGCCGCTCGGCGGATGGCTGAGCGACGCGATCATGGCGAAGACCGGTCGCCTGCGGAGCGCACGCGTCCATCCGATCTGGATCTGCCAACTCCTCGCAGTGCTCTGCTTCGTTCCCGTGCCGCTCGTGGGCTCGGCGGAGGTGGCGGTCCTCTTCGTGTCGCTTGCCATCGGATTCTCGATGGCTCCAAACAGCCCGTACTACTCGATCTGCGCCGAGTTGTTCCCGCCACGCACCGGCACGGCGACCGGGGTGATCGTCACCTTCTTCTCGGCCGCGGGCATCGTGTGCCCGTGGATCACCGGCTGGATCGCGGACGTCGCGGGCGGATTCGGCCCGGCGTTCGCGACCTTGTGCGTCGTCGTCGGGACCGGCGTGCTGGGAATGCTGATCTTCGCACGCGACGAACCGGCGGCATCCCGAGCATGAAAACGCCCGGCCAAGCGGCCGGGCGTCGTTCATGCCGGGTTCGAGCGAAGCTCCATCACTCGACGATGTACACGCCCTCGAGCGCCTTGGTGGTGCGCTCGTGCATGTCCATCAGATGACTGCGCGAGTACGCGTCGAGCACCCTCTGGGCCTCGGGCTGATCGCCGAGCAGGGCGTTCATGCGCTCGTTGAGCTCGAGCAGCTCCATCAGGGCGAGCTGTCGGATGGGCCGGTCGACCCGAGCCTTCCCGGTGGCGAGGGCGATGAGGCGATCGGTGAGATCCGCCTGCAGGTTCCGACGGAACGCCGAGATGAACGGGGAGCGATCGGTGTACTCGCCCTCGAAGATGTCCTCGGCGGCGAGTTCCGCGTAGACCTCCGTGGTGACCGTGTCGAACAGTTCGGGCAAGGTCATCGCGTCCTGATCGGCGGGGATCCGCAACTCGTTGTCGTAGACGCGACCGAGCGTCGAGGGGTTCATCAGGAGCGTGAGGGCGAGATTCTGGGTCGCGGCGATCGCGTCCATGATGCCCCACGTCGAACTGGATCGCGCCGAGCGGTTGCTGAACCACTTCTCGACCGTCAGCTTGTTGACCAGCTCGGGGGTGATGCCGAACGCGTCGTCTCGGAAGGCGTTGGCGAGCACGAAGGCCAGCGCCTCGCGCTGCTTCTCGACCGCGACCGGGACCAGCGGGTCGCCCGCGTTGGGATCGCCCTTCTTGACGCGATTGACGTGGGTTCCGCCGACCCACGACGCGGCGACGTCGATCATCTGCCGCTGCTCGCCGAGGGTTCGCAGATACCCGCGCCGGGCCTTGGCCCAGCTGTCGCCGTCCTTGACATACTGGTCGAGAAGACGATCCCGCTGGGCTCGGACCATCACCATCTGGTTGCTGGCCCACTTCAGGGGATCCTTGCCGAAGTCGTAGCGACGCGCCAGCGGATCGGGTCCACCGGTGTCTTCGTCGGTGAGATAGGCGTGTTCCGGCTCGGCGACGCGGGCGAGGACCTTCTTGGGATCGTCGAAGGTGTACCCGTACTCGATCGCCCACTTGTCGTAGGGGCCGATCGTGACCATCGCGTAGTCGCCCTGCACGAGGTCGTCGTCGTAGTTGAAGTTGGTTCCGATGTAGTCCATCACGCTCGCGGCGTAGGCGGTGCCCTTCATCTCCTCGGAGTTGACCTCGTCGAAGTCGTAGAGGGCCGACGCCTTGAAGTTGTGCCGCAGGCCGAGGGTGTGCCCGACCTCGTGGGCGACGAGGTGCTCGAGCTGCGGACCGACGAAGCTCTCGGGAATGCCGTCGAGCAGCTGGCCTTCACCCTCCTCGGCCTGGTCGAGCAGACCGAGCATGTCGAAGTGCATGCTGGCGATCGCCATGCCGCGGGCCATGCCGTGCGCGGCGAGACAGTGCGAGCACTCGGTGCCGACCCACTGCTGGATCTCCTTCAGGTTCTCGTCGCCGGCCAGAATCGGATCCTTCAGACTGTCCGCCGGATCGACGTCGCCGGCGGCCCGGCGGACATCGCGCTCGGCGAGCACCGCGGCCCGATCCGACGGGGGCACCAGCTGCACCCGGGGATCCCACTCGGGATGGTTCTCGAGCCACACCCGGGCCTCGGGAGTCAGGCTCATCGCCGCCTCCATCGGACGATCCTCGTACCAGTTGTAGAACGCGCGGATCCAGCCGTCGGTCAGGATGATGTCCGCGTCGAGGATCTGTCCGGTGAGGGGATGGGCGCGGCTGGGACCGATCGCCGTGGCGACGTCGTTGTTCAGCCAACGCACGAAGTTGTAGCGAACGTCCTCGGGGTCCTTGTCCATGTGTGCCCCGGTCACTTCGTCCTGCTGGTAGACGACGATCGCCTCGTCGAGGCCGATGCGCTCGAACGCCTCGTTCCACTGGAGCACTCCGTCTCGGACGAACCGTCGGTAGCGGACCGGAACGGTGTGCTCGATGTAGAAGACGATCGGCTCCTTGGCGGGGCTCAAGGCGAGCTTGGGGTCCCGCTTCTGGAGGTTCCAGCGATTGATGTACCGGGTCCAGTTGGTCTCGGTGCCGTACTGGCCGAGGTCCCGATAGTCGGTGGTGAAGTATCCGACGCGGTCGTCGGCCTCGCGGGGCTTGTAGCCGCCGCCGTCGGGCACCAGGCTGATCGAGTAGTGCAGCGTCTTGAAGTTGCCGCCGGGATCCGGCGCCTCGACGGCGATCTCGATGTTCTGCGGGAACGCCTTGGTCTTCGTGAACTTTGCGAGACGCCCGTTGAGCGGAAGTCCGGCGAGCTTGGCGGAGTTGCCCACGAGCAGCTGGTCGAGGTCGATCACCGGCTGGCCGTTCGGCCCCCGACAGACCACGGGCATCTCGAGCAGCACGCTGTCGGTGAAGATCCGTCCCACCGAGTCCCGCGAAACCTTCTCGCCGGTGGACCGGACCTCGAGCTGCGGCTCGACGAGGGCGATGCGGTCGCCGTAGTCCTTCCACTCGACGTAGCGGGCAGGTCCCTGCAGTCCGGAGAAGATCACACCGCCGGCGGGTGTCACCGCGAAGAAGTACTTCTGACGTTGCCAGTTCCGTGGAAGCTCCGCAAGCAGTTGCTGCTCGCCCTCGTTGAACCAGATCCCGTAGAGCGATCCACCGTCCTGAGAGGACTGGATCTGCTTGTATCCCTTGGAGACATCCTCGAACTTCGGAAGTTGCCGCTGGGCGGCGGCGAGGGAGGCGGGAATCGCCGCCGCGATCGCGGCTGCGAAGAGGATCTTCCGGGTCATGAGGCTGTTCCTGTCGAGGGGTCTTCGGGACGATCTGTCGTGGTGGGTGGGCATGGGTGCCAGTGGTTCGGGTGTCGCTCGGGGGCGGTCGGACACGGGTCGGTGTGCGTCGTGGCGAATCGCAGAACGACGCAGGCGGAAGTTCATCGGCCGAGACCCTCTTGAACCGCTTGGGCGGGCCTGGGGTTGCATTCCCGGACCCTCCGGTGCCTAGGGAAGGATCGGCCTTCGGGGATGGGTTCCCCATCGGACGTCGGGGAATGCCCGAAGGTTCGACCGGATCGCCTCTCAGGATGCGTTTTCGGACCGTTCAGGGGCGGCGCCACCAGCGGGGCTCTCCCCCGATGTCCCAGGCCCAATGAAGAAGGCCCCCGGCGGATGCCGGGGGCCGAGGGGGTTCGAAACGGGAACGATGAACCGTTCGCCTCAGGGACACATGCCCCAGGCCGCGAGCAGCACCGAAAGGTCGGCACCGCCGACGGTCCCATCGCCGTTCAGGTCGTACTCGGGCTGCGAAGTGCCCCAGGCCCCAAGCAGGATGGCGAGGTCGGCCCCGCCCACCACGCCGTCGCCGTCGAAGTCGCCTTCGCAGAGGTTCTTCTCGTCGCCGACCAGCACGCTCTGCATGCCGGGAAGCTTCGCGAAGTTCACGAATCGCGGATCCCCCAGATTGTCACCGCCGCCGAGGCCGCCCAGCATCTGGTTGGAGACGAAGTCGTGGCCGCTGGTGTTGATGAAGGCGCAGATGCGAATGGGGCTGCCGTCCCATTCCATCAGCGCCAGCGGCACCTTGATCTCGACACCGGTTCCGACTCCGGCACCACCGTCGGGCTGGGCCTCGATGCCCCCGTCGACGCCGCCCACGTTGGAGTTGTCGAGCGAGAAGACGATGCCGTTGTCCATGAAGTTGGGCAGGCCCGCAAGGCCCGGACCGCCGAAGCCGCCAAGCCCGAAGCCGTCGGTGGGCATCGTCGCCCAGTTCAGGTAGATGTCCACGGCGCCCGGCCCGCCGCCGTTGCCCATGTTCAGATAGAAGTCCGCCCCGAAGTCCGGCTCGAATGTCAGACCGGGGCCGGCCTTGGGATCCTTGGGCACGGCGGCCATGCGCTGCAGAGCGCCGAAGTCGATGTCGGCGTTGTCGGCAAGAACCGTGTTCTGTCCTCCCGCCCGGCAGTCGACGAAGATCTCGATCTTGTTGAAGTTGCTCTCGAGGTTTCCGCCGAGCAGCATGTGGAGGTGGTCCTCGTCGTAGAAGGCGTAGAGGACGTCGATCTCGGAGCCGTTGGCCGCGTCGACGAGGCCCAGGTCGCTGTTGCCGAAGCCGGTCTGGGTGTCCTGGATCGAGATCGGGTCGCCGTACTCCTCGCTGACCATGCCGTCGACGCAGAAGAAGACCTCGCCCTGGCACTCGTCGGGAATGCCGTCGAGGTTGCAGTCGTTGCTGGTGCCGTCGGCGATGTCGCAGCCGTCGGCGATGCCGTTGCCGTTGCAGTCGAGATCGCTGCCGCCGCAGGTGTCGGTACCGCCGCAAGGCACGCAGGCCGTGGCGGCCACCTCCGCGCAGGCGGAATCCCAGACCACCTCGCAGCAGGTCGGGTCGGTCGCGCAGACCGTCGCACAGCAGTCGCCGTCGCTGCAGTAGGCCGTGCCGGTGTTCAGGCAGCAGTTCCCCGCATCGGGATCGCCGCAGTAGGGCGTGCCCTTGCCCGACACGACGGTGGCGTACTGCTCGCCCGCGATCGCGGCGAAGTCGACGACCCGGGGCTCGCCGAGATTCGGCAGTCCGCCGAGCGAACCGAGCACCTGGTTCGACATGAAGTCGTGGCTGCCGGAGTTCACGAAGACGCAGACCGCGAGGCGTCCACCGTCGTAGCCGATGAGGTCGAGAGGAATGGCGAACTCGAGTCCGGTGGCGACGCCGAGACCGCCGTCGGGTTCGAGGCCGTCGCCGCCGGTGACGCCGGCGACGTTGGAGTTGTCGATCGAGAAGAGGATGCCGTTGGAGGCGACGTTCTCCACGCCCGCGGACCCGCTGCCGCCGTAGTCGCCGAAGCCGCCGCCCGAAGTGAGCAGTTCCGCCCAGTCGAGGTACATGGTGTAGGGCTCGCCGCCCCCGCCGAGGGTGATGTAGTAGTCCGGGGCGAACCCGACGTCGAAGGTCAGGCCCGGCGCCGTGTCGGGGTTGTTGGCACTCGTCCCCATTCGGTTCAGACCGTCGAAGTTCACCGGTGCGTTGTCGTTGCGGAGCGTGTTCTGCCCGCCCGCCCGGCAGTCGATGAAGATCTCGATCTTGTTGAAGTTGCTCTCGAGGTTGCCGCCGAGGCCGAGGTAGAGCACGTTGTCGACGACGACCGCGTGCAGGTTGTCGAGTTCGGATCCGTTCGCGGCATCGATCAGGCCGAGGTCGCTGTTGCCGAAGCCCGTCTGGTTGTCCTGGACGAGCAGGGCCGGTCCATATGACTTGTCGATGGTGCCATCGACCACGGGGGCCTGGGCCGAGACGGTGCCGGAGAGGAGGAGTCCGGCAGCGGCGGGCACGAAAAGGAAATCGCGCGGGGTGGTCATCGATGACACTCCGTGGGTCGACAGGTTCTGGTCCGGCGCCCCGTGGCCTCCGGACGATCTCTTCCGAGGGGTGGGCGAGGATCCCGGCGGATCGCCGATCCTTCGCCCTTCCCGTGGTGCTCTTCGCTGGAAAGTATGCCGCCGGATCCGGCGAGACCAAGAGAAATCGCGGGGCATTCCGCGGGAGAAGAGTGCCCGCTCGACCGCCCGGGGTCCGCGAACCACCTCTCCCGCGACGAGGGGGCGGCGCCGACGTCGCGACCGGCAGATCCCAGCGGAGGTGCCGCTGCCAGGGTGGTCCCGCGTGGCGAACGGTGCCATACTTTTCGACGCCGCCGTGCCTCGAGGCCCCGCCTCGACGACTCCGGCGAACCGCGGCTCTGCCGCCTCCGTTGAAGTCCGACCGGCGAATCTGGATCCCGACACCCCCGCTGCCGAGACCCGAGTCCGATGCACCGCGCCGCCCTTCTCACCTCCCCACGACCGACCAACGGTTTCCAGGCCATCCTCGCGATCGCGCTCTTCGCGATCGCCGCGCCGGCCGCGCTCGCCCAGCCCTCCGACCGACCGGGCGTCGGGGCGATCCCCTACCAGGACGGCGTCGTCGCCGGGACCACCTTTCGAACGTGGGCTCCCTTCGCGACCTCGGTGCGGGTGGCCGGGCCGTTCAACGGCTGGAATCAGAACTCCACGCTGCTCTACCCCGAAGGCGAGGGGTGGTGGAGTCGCGACGTCGCCAACGTCGGTCCCGGGACGCCCTACAAGTACGTCGTCGTCGGAGGCGGCGAGACCATGTGGCGGGCGGATCCGCGCGGACGCATGACCACGCCGAACTTCGGCAACAGCGTCGTCTACGACCCGGACGCGCACGAGTGGTCGGACACGCCGTTCACGATGCCCGTCTGGGACGACCTCGTCATGATGGAGGTGCATCCGGGCACCTTCGGTCTCGACGCCGGCGAGGCGCCACCAGCCACCTTCGACGAGTGCATCGAGCGTCTCGACCACCTCGCGGATCTGGGGATCAACGCCATCGCCCTGATGCCCGTCAACGAGTTCCCGGGCGACATCAGCTGGGGCTACAACCCGACCGGCCTCTTCGCCGTCGAGCAGTCCTACGGCGGTCCGGACGCGCTCAAACGGTTCGTCGATGCGGCCCACGAACGGGGCATCGCCGTTCTCGGCGACGTCATCTACAACCACTGGGGGCCGACGGATCTGGATCTGTGGCGATTCGACGGCTGGAGCGAAGGCCCCTGGGGCGGCATCTTCTTCTACAACGACGAGCGGGCCGTCACGCCCTGGGGAGACACGCGGCCGGACTACGGTCGCCCCGAGATCCGCGACTTCATCAAGGACAACGTGCGCATGTGGCTCGAGGAGTTTCGCCTCGACGGGCTTCGATTCGACGCCACCAAGTTCATTCGCCGCACCAACTGGGGGGATCTCGCCGAGGGCTGGAGCCTGCTTCGCGAGACGAACGACATGATCGACGCCCTGCAGCCGTGGAAGATCTCGATCGCCGAGGACATGGACGGCGACTCGTGGATCACCCGACCGACCGGCAACGGCGGCGCCGGCTTCGACACCCAGTGGGATCCGGTGTTCATGCACCCGATGCGCAGCGCCCTGATCACCCCGAACGACGCCGATCGGGACATGGGCACCATCGCCTCGATCATCGATGGCACCACCGAGGAGGGTGACGCGTCCAAGCGGATCATCTACGTCGAGAGTCACGACGAGGCCGCCACCGGCGGCCGAATCCCCTTCGCGGTGGACACCGGCGATCCGCTGGGCTGGTGGAGCCGCAAGCGGGCGACGCTTGGCATCAGCGTGCTGATGACCGCCCCCGGGCTGCCGATGCTGCTGCAGGGACAGGAGTTCCTGCAGGGAGGTGGATTCAGCGACACCCAGCCGCTGGCGTGGCATCAGGCCGAGGACCATGCCGGCATCGTCGACATGACCCGCGATCTCATCGCCCTGCGGCGCAACCTCGCCGGGCGCACCGCGGGACTCTCGGGCAACCACATCAACATCCTGCACGTCAATCACGATGCGAAGGTCATGGCGTTCCAGCGCTGGAATCAGGGCGGCTTCGGCGACGACACCGTCGTGGTTCTCAACTTCTCCAACACCGCCTTCGAGGAGTACCGGATCGGCATGCCCCACGGCGGAAGCTGGCGACTTCGCTTCAACGGCGACGCGACCATCTACGACCCGGAGTTCACCAACGCGCCCGCATTCGACACGGTCGCGGACGGTCCTCCCTACGACGGCATGCCCCAGAGCATGTCCTTCGGTCTGGGTCCCTATTCGGCTCTGGTGTTCAGTCGGCCTCGGATCGGCTCGCCGGACATCACCCGCGACGGCGTCGTCAACGGCGCCGACCTCGCCGAGATCCTCTCCAAGTGGAACTCGAACGATCCGTTCGCCGACCTCAACGACGACGGCATCGTGAACGGCACCGATCTCTCGATGCTGATCGCATCGTGGTCCCCCAAGGGCAAGGGCGGCTGAGTCCGGCGAACAACGCCCCCCGGCGGTACGCCCGGACGGCGACCACCGGATCGGCGACCGCTCGATCGGTACGCGGCGATTCCGACCGGACCGAGCCCGCCCCGAGGCCTCAGGACCGACAGACCGGATCGTCGAGCGACACCAGGCTCTCGAAGACGGCTCGGACCCCTTCCGCGACCGCGGCATCGCCGGGCCAGACCGACTTGCGTTGTCCGGCGATCTCCAGCGGTCGCTCGAAGGCTCGCTCGGCCTGTTCGTAGACCGACCAGTCCGCATCGGAGGGCTCGCGGCGATCGGCCGCTCGCTGGGCCAGCCGCTGCCTGACGACCTCGCGGTCGCACGTCGCCTCCACGAGGATGAACGGTCGCTTCGGCACATCGGAGCGGTCGGCGAGATCGGCGAACATCGCTCGCTGCGACGCCCGCGAGAATGCCGCGTCGACGACGACGTGCCGGCCCCGACGAAGTCCGGCTTCCGCAGCGTCTCGCAGCGAGGCATAGGTCCGCCCCGTCCACTCCGGCGAGTAGAGACTTCCCCCTGACGCATCGAGACCGCTCCGGTCGTCGATCGCGACACCTGCGAGGCGCTTCCGAACGATGTCGCTTCGCAGCACCAGGGCCCGCAGCGGCTTCGCGATCGCTCTCGCCATGGTGCTCTTGCCGGTTCCCGGCAGGCCGCAGGTCAGGACGATCGAGGGCGGGAGCAGGTAGCCCGTCGCGAGATCGGCGTAGCGCCGCGCCGAGACGAGACTCGTCGCACGAGATGCGTCGGGCACGTTCGGGTCGCGACTGCGAATCGCCTCGACCAGCGTCCGGACCAGCGCGTAGTGGAATCGAAACAGCGGGCCCAACTCGATCACCGCCCGATCGTTCGAGGCCCCCGCGTACGCTCGGGTCCACTGGGCCGCCAAGACCGCGAACCCGCGACGATCGAGATCCATCGCGAGATGGGCCGCCTCGCAGGCGACATCGCGGCAACGCATCCGGCGATCGAACTCGATCGCATCGAAGGCGAGCAGACGTCCGTCGACCTCGCAGAGGTTGCCCGCATGGAGGTCGCCGTGGCCTTCCCGCACCCGTCCCGCCTCGACCCGCTGCGCAAGCAGGTCCCGGTGCAAGGCGAGCCGCGCGAAGCCCTGCTGCTTCAGCCACGCGAACCGTCGGGGCGAGATCGCATCGAGTTCGCCCTCGCCCGTCAAGGGCGCGAGCCGCGCGAAGTTCTCCTCGAACTGCCGTCGCATGCCGTCGGATCCGCCGTGCTCGTCGATGCCCGGACCCGTGGGACTGGCCGCGTGGAAGGCGGCAAGATCGACGGCGAAGCGCGACAGGATCGCCCGAATGCGAGTTCGTTCGCTCAGGCCCGACTCGTCCGACCCTTGCTCAAGCTGGTGATCGAAAAGCCCCTGCTCCGGCAGCCGACGCATGCGAACGGCGACCTCGACGACCTCGCGATCGCCCGGATCGGAAGTCAGGCGAAGCGAGCCGTCCGGATCGCGCACCACCGCGTCCACGCCGAGGTAGAGCTCCGGAGCCGTGCGGCGATTGACCCGCACTTCCTCTTCGCAGAAGTGCCGCCGCTTCGCGAGCGTCGAGAAGTCGAGGAAGCCGAGATCGACCGGCTTCTTCACCTTCCACGCGAACCCGCCCGCGAGGAACACCACCGAGATGTGGGTCTGCCGCGTCTCGATCGGCGCCATGTCTGCGAGCTCACCAGTCCCGCACTCGCGGTACGCGTCCGCCTCCGACAGCGCCTTGATCGCATCGTCCAACGCCACCGTGGAAGTCTACGTCGCACGCCGAAGTCGGTACCGGACGTGCGTCGACCCGGACGCCGCTATGGAACGGGGCAGATCCCGTCGAGCGTGACTTTGATCCCGTCGTAGGCCACCGGACCGGAAGCGCCCCAGCCGTTGCCGATCCCGATGGTGAACGACCCGTCGAGAAGCAGACCGTCGACCGGGACCGACACCGTTCCCGCGTAGAAGCCGTCCTCTGCCGAGCCCGCCCCGTCGAAGGGCCAGGTGCCGCCGAACACGACCCCGTTGAACGTCTGGTCGAACCCACCCCAGTAGACGGGGGGGTTCGTGCCATCGTCGATCACGAGGACCAGATCGGACGCCCAGCTGACGCCATCGCCGCTGAACGTGAAGGTGATCGCCACCTCACTCGGGGCGCCCACGGCGGCAAACCCGAGCGTGGAGATCTCGCCGCCGGAAAGGATCAGGTCGCCCATCTCGAAGGTGGCCGGCTCGCCGTCGCAGCAGGCCGGAGACTCGCCGCAATCCGGATCCTCGCAGTCGACCAGCCCGTCGCCGTCGTCGTCGATGCCGTTCGGATCCTCGCAGTCGACCAACCCGTCGCCGTCGTCGTCGGTGCCGTTGTCGCAGATCTCCTGCGGCGGGGCGCACGGATCGCAGATCTTGCCCGCGGCCTCGACGCAGATCGAGTCCCACGAAGTCTCGCAGCAGAACGGATCGACTGCGCACACCGCGCTGCAGCACGATTCGTCGCTGCAGTACGGCGTTCCATTGGCCTCGCAGCAGTCCCCCGCCGCCGGATCCCCGCAGACTCCGGTCCCCCCGCATTCGGGGGCGTTCGCGCAGTCGGCATCCTCGCAGTCGACGAGTCCGTCGCAGTCGTCGTCGACGCCGTTGTCGCAGATCTCCGAAGCGCCGGGATTCACGTTTGGATCGTTGTCGTCGCAGTCGTCTCCGCCGCAGGAGGTCGGGGCGTATCCGTCACCGTCCTCGTCGAGCAGTTCGTGGAGGCACTCGCCGTTCACACAGGAGTCGACGGTACAGGGGTCGCCATCGTCGCACACGACACCGCATTCGCCGCAATTCTGGATGTCGCTCGAGAGATCGACACAGACGCCATTGCAGTCGGCCAGACCGTCGGGGCAGCAACCGGGAAAACTCGCACAGTCCGAATCTTCGCAGTCGACGAGCCCGTCGCCATCGTCGTCGACGCCGTTGTCGCAGACCTCCTGCAGTCCGCCGCCGCAGATCGAGCACAGCTTCGCGGCGGACTCTGCGCAGATCGAGTCCCACGCGCTTTCGCAGCAGAACGGATCAGTCGCGCACACCGTGCCGCAGCACTCCGCGTCGTCGCAGAACGGAGTCCCGTTGTCCTCGCAGCAGTCTCCGCTGTTGGGATCTCCGCAGAACCCGCCCGTGTCGCAGGTCGGATCGCCCGCACAGTCGGGATCGTCGCAGTCCACCAGACCGTCGCCGTCGTCGTCGATCCCGTTGTCGCAGATCTCCGTGGGCGCGCCGCAGAGGTCGCAGAACTTCGCTGCAAGCTCTGCACACAGGCCGTCCCAGGACTCGAGGCAGCACACCGGATCGATCGTGCAGACGATGTCGCAGCAGGCGATGTCGTCGCAGTACGGCGTGCCGTTCGCCTCGCAGCAGTCTCCGGCCTCGGGATCGCCGCAGTACAGCGCTGCGGGATCGCCGACCAGTCGAATTCGGTCCACAAGGACCACCGAGTCGTACTCGTCGTCGCCGGCGTCCTCGATCCGCACCACGTAGCTGCCGGGTCCCTTGGTGATGGGCACCACCACGGAGACGGTCTTCCAACCGGTGTGGCCGACGGTGTCGTCGCCGCCGGGAAAGTCGATGCCTTCGATGGCGGTGAACTCGGAGGCGTTGACGCTTTCCACGGCAAGCAGGCGCTCTGCCCCGTCGGGCTCGACGAGGACGATCCGAAGGCTGTCGTTGAACTCGCTGCCCACGAACTCCGGCCACTCCTCGGTGAGGAAGTCGTAGTCGAAGGTGATGCCGAACTGGGTCACCCCCGGCTGCACGAGGAAGTTCTGACGCAGGCTCGCGGCGATGCCGGCCCCGGCCGGCCCCGTGCTGACGTAGGCCATGCGATTCCGGTCCGTGGCCGCGAGCGGACCGAGACTCTCGACCACCGCAACGGTGCCCTCGGTGGACCAGGTATCGAGATTGGGCAGCTCCGGGAAGATCTCGTAGAGCTCGAAGCTGCCGTCGAACACGCTCTCGAAGAGGTCGAGGCGTCCGTCACCGACCGCGGGGCCGTCCCCGGTGCGGTCGGCACCGGCCCGGATCCGAAGGCCGGCCAGTCGGGCGTCGATCGGAAGGCTCCCCTCGCCCCCGAGTGGCTGGCCGATGGTGGCCGCGAGCGCTCCGGCGGTCATCGCCGCGGCGCCGCTGGTTCCCGTGGTGGTGGTGTACCCGCCCCCGAGGGCGGTGGTTGGCAGGTTCTCGCCGGGCGCTCCCACATCGACCCACGTGCCGAGGTTGGCGCCTGCAAGAGGAAGTCCATCCACTCCGTACGCACCCACGCAGAGGACGTCGGGGAAGGCGCAGGGGTAGCGTTCGACGCTTTGTCCGTCGATCTGCATGCCGCTCGCTGCGACCACGATGCAGTCCCGCTCGACCGCATAGGCGACCGCCGACGCGACGACGGCGCTCGGCGCATCGAACGTGCCCGACACGCTGATCACCCGCGCACCGTTGGTCGCCGCGAAGACGATGCCGGCCGCGAGGGTGACGTCGCTTGCACCTTCGCCGAAGGCCCGCACCGCGATGATCGGGCTCTGCCACGAGACGCCGGCGATGCCGATGCCGTTGTTGCCGACCGCCGCGGCGATGCCGGCCATGCGGGTGCCGTGGCCGTCCTCGTCGGCCGGATCGTCGTCGCCGTCGACGAGGTCGGATCCGGGAAGCGCCACGACCTTGGACCCTGCGGCGGTCTGGAAGTCCGGATGGTCCGCATCGACGCCGGTGTCGACGACGGCGATCGCGACGTTGCCCGTCACGATCGTCCAGGCCTCGTTCGCGCGAATCGTCCGCAACGCAACCTGATCGGAGTACAGGGGATCGTCGGGAACGAGTTCGGTGATGGTGATCGGGAGAATCGGCTCGGCCACGTCGACATCGACGACCGTCTTCATCGCCGCGATCGCCGCGAACACCCCGCCCGCCGTTCCATCGCCGGGAATCGACACCTGATAGGCCGCGGTCGCGGGCACGCTGCCGACGATGGTGCCGTCGATCAGGGCAAGGATCTCGAGAATCCGCTCGTCGCTGGTTCCCGGGGCGAAGATCACGAGGATCTCGTCGGCGTAGATGGTGGTGCCGCCGGGGCCGTCGACGAGGGCGCCCGGGTCGGACGCGGCGGGTCCGATCGGAAACGGCGTGACGTCGAGGGTGTAGATCGACGTCTCGAGCGATCCGCCGAACACGCCGCTCGCCGAGGTCGCCTTGTAGTAGCGGGCGTCCTCCTCTTCGCCGGCGTCCACCGTCACCGTGCCGGTGTAGACGCCGTCCCCGGAGGTCGCGTCGGGTCCGGCGCCGTCGTCTCGGAGGGTCGCCACCGACGAGATCGGCGTTCCATCGGCCTCGGTCTGCGCAAGATCGAAGGTCGCCGGCGGAACGGACACGCCCGTCAGGCTCACGCTGAACACCACGTTGGTCGGGGTGGCGGGATTGACCGCGGCCGGCTCGGCGCCAATCGCAGACAGATCCGGGATGCCGGCGAGCGGAAGCACCTCGACGGTCACATCGACCGACACCGCGCTCCCACCCACGGGCGTGGCGGTGGTGCCGAGTACGAAGCTCCCCGCACTCTCCGCGCTCACGAGCGCGTTGAACACGTAGGTGCCGTCTGACTCGACGACGAAACCGCCCAGAGGAACGTCGTTCACGACCGAAAGCCCCGCAGGTGTGCTGGTCTGGGACACCTCGACCACGATTGGGTCTGCGCCAAGGCCCGACACCTCGATCGACCCGGCCAGCCCGGTGCTGCCTCCCTCGGTGAAGGAGAGCGACTCGGCCGACAGCGTCAACACGAGTTCCGGGAACGCCGGAGGACACTCGCCCCACGCATTGAGCACCGCGGTCAGGTCGGTGCCATCGACGATGCCGTCGCCGTTGACGTCGCCCTCGCCGTCGGTCGACCAGGTGAAGAGCACCACACCGAGATCGACCCCGTTGACCTGCCCGTCGCCGTTGAGATCCGCCGGGCAGGAACCGGCGCCGCTCCCCGCCCACGCCGGATATGCGCATGCGGCGAGAACCAGTGGCGCCGTCGCACTCCACCGGTGCCGAGATCGCGGAGACGTGCGGTCGATGAATGCCGGTAGGAGCTTCTGCTGTCCGCGCATGGGGGGACTCGATGAACCGATCGACCGTTCGTGGAGGGCGCACGGAGCCGCCAGCACCTCGTCCGAACGAGACGACAATCCTGCCTCACGACTGGACGACTGCCGCGCCAGATCTTTGGAAAACGTCGTAGAAACCCGCAATCCTCGAGATTCCACGGCACACCTGGCGGCTGCACCGCCTCGCCACCTGTTCTCGGCCACATCGCTTCCAGCGGACCTACGAAGCCGATCCAATCGCCTCGCCCGACTGCGATCGACTTCAGATTCCCGAATCAGCCCCCGCAGCCGCCGCCGACGCACTCGATCGAAAGGTCGCCGCTGCCGACCTCGTCCGCGAAGTACGCCCCCAACTGGATCAGATAGGTCTGGCCGCAGAGGACTGGGAACTCCACGCGGCTTCTGGCCTGGGCGCAGTCGTCGTCGTTGCAGGCGACGATCTGGGGATCTCCACATTCGCCGGACCAGACCGCGAGCCGCGTATCGAAGTTCGCGGCGCCTCCTTCGGAGGGGCACAGCGAGATCGTCGCCGCCCCGTCGCAGGTCGCGGTCCAGACGAACCAGATGTCGTTGTGGATCGTGACGCTGCCGAAGCTCGCACACCCCTTCGGCAGCTCGAGGGCGCTGGTGGTCGCGTTGGCGGTGTCGAAGGCGACGACGCCCGTCGCCACCGGCAGGGCGTTGCCGCACTCGTCGTTGACGGGGGTTCCCGACTCGTTGCAGTTGGGAGCCTTGTCGCAGTCGCCGTCGTCGCAGTCCACGAGATCGTCGCCGTCGTCGTCCACGCCGTTGTCGCAGATCTCGGCGACCGCCTCGGCGCAGTCGACACCGCCACTGCAGGAGACCGAGAGCTCGCCGGATCCGACGTCGCCCTTGGCGAATCCGCCGAGCTGCACGAGGTAGGTCTCGCCGCAGACGACGTCGAACTCGACGCGACTCTTGAACTGCTGACAGGCGTCGTCGTTGCACGCCACGATCTCGAGGCCGTCGCACCCGCCCCGCCACACCGCGAGTCGGGTGTCGAAGTCGGCGGTGCCGCCGTTCTGCTGGCAGAACGAGATGGTCGCGATGCCGCTGCAGGTCGGGGTGTAGAAGTACCAGATGTCGTGGTGGATCGTGGAGTCACCGTTCTTCTCGCACGACGCCGGCGGCTGGGCCGCGCCGGTGGTCGCATCGGCGTTCGAGACGGCATTGAGACCGTCCGTCAGAAGGAACGCTCCCTCGCACTCGTCGTTGAGCGCCGTGCCGCACGCCGGATCCTTGCCGCAATCGGGATCGTCGCAGTCGACCAGCCCGTCGCCGTCGTCGTCCACGCCGTTGGTGCAGTCCTCGGTGGCGGGCGGGCAGGAGGCGTCGCCGGCGCAGTCGGGATCGTCGCAGTCGACCAGGCCGTCACCATCGTCGTCCACGCCGTTGCGGCAGTCCTCGGGCGTCGGCGGTTCGCAGAGGCCGTTGCAGAGGTCGACCGCCTGGCTCGCGCAGAGGTCGTCCCACGCGTTGTCGCAGCAGAATGGATCCACCGCACACACCGTCTCGCAGCAGGACGCGTCGGTGCAGTGGGGCGTGTTGTTCGCTTCGCAGCAGTCGCCGGAATCGGGATCGCCGCAGGCGCCCTCCTCGCACTGCGGGAAGCCGGCGCACTCCGGGTCGTCGCAGTCGACCAGGCCGTCGCCGTCGTCGTCGACGCCGTTGGCGCAGATCTCGCCGGGGCCGGGTCCGCAGTTGGGCTCGCCCTCGCAGTCCGGGTCCTCGCAGTCGGTCAGCGTGTCGTAGTCGTCGTCGAGACCGTTGTTGCAGATCTCCACCGGCGGGGTCCCGCACAAGCCGTTGCACAGGGCCAGGGCGACGTCGGCGCAACGGGCGTCCCAGGCCACCTGGCAGCAGGTCGGGTCGTACAGGCAGACCGCGTTGCAGCACGCCGCGTCCACGCAGAAGGGCGTCTCGCGGGCCTCGCAGCAGTTGCCCGCCGCGGGCGCCCCGCAGAAGAGGGCGTTCGGATCGCCCACCAGCCGGATCCTGTCGAGCAGCACCACCGAGTCGTAGAGACTGTCTCCGGCGTCCTCGATGCGCACGGTGTAGGTGCCGGGCCCCTTGGTGACGGGAATCACCGCGGAGACGGTCTTCCAGCCGGTGTGGCCGACGGTCTGGTCGCCTCCGGGGAAGTTGATGCCCTCCACGGGATAGAAGACCGACTGGTTGATCGACTCGACCGCCAGAAGGATCTCGTTGCCGTCGGGCTCGACGAGCACGATCCGCAAGCTGTCGTTGAACTGGTCGCCGACGAACTCCGGCCACTCCTCGGTGACGAAGTCGTAGTCGAAGCTGATGCCGAACTCCGTGACGCCGGGCTGGATCACGAAGTCCTTCCGCAGCGTGGCCTCGGAGTTGGCCGCCGCCGGCCCCGTGCTGATGTAGACCATGCGTTCGCGATCGGTGGGAACCAGCGGGCCGAGGCTCGTCAGCACCGAGACCGTGCCATCGGTCTCCCAGGTGCCGAGGCCGGGAAGCTCGAAGCTGCCGTCGAAGGTGCTCTCGAAGAGGTCGATCCGTCCAGCACCGAGGGTGGCGGTGTACCCGTCGAGTTCGAGGGCGCCGGCCAACAGGCGTTGGGCCACCGCCTCGGCCGCGAGGGAAGGTTCCGCGGACCAGACGACCGCGGCCGCGCCTGCCACCATCGCCGCGGCGGGACTGGTGCCCGACACGATGGCCACATCGGGCCCGGGCGTGATCGTGGGGACGTCCTCACCCGGCGCCGCGAGATCGACCCACGCTCCGCCGTTGGTCTCGCCGAGGGGGCGATCGCCGTTGTCGGTCGCCCCCACGCAGAGGACGCCGTCGAGGGCGCAGGGATACGTCGCCTCGGCCGCCGCCCCGCCGGTGTTGCCGGCGCTTGCGACGATCAGGCAGCCTCGCTCGCGAGCGAACGCCACCGCCGAGACGATGACCGGGCTCGCTTCACGCAGGGTGCCGGAGACGTTGATGACCCGAGCGCCGTTGGCGGCCGCGAACACGATGCCGGACGCCAGCGAGACGTCGCTACCGCCGGATCCGAACGCCCGCACCGCGATGACGGGACTCTGCCACGAGACGCCAGCGACCGCGTACAGGTTGTTTCCAATGGCCGCGGCGATGCCTGCCATCCGGGTGCCGTGGCCGTCGGGATCGGAGGGATCGTCGTCCCCATCGAGCACGTCCGAGCCCGCCAGCGCCACGACCTTGCCGTCGAGATCGGGATGGGTGGCATCGACGCCGGTATCGACGATCGCGATCGCGACCGAACCGGTCGCGATGGTCCAGGTCTCCGGCGCCCGAATCGCCGCAACGCCGGCCTGCAAGGCCCAGAGCGGATCGTTCGGCACGATCTCGGCAGGCGTGATCGGGAAGATCGGATCGGCGGTGTCGACGTCCACCACGGTCTTCATGGCGGCGATCGCGTTCATCACGTTCTCGCCCGTCGAGTCTCCGGGGATCGAGACCTGATACGCACCCGTGGCGGGAATGCTGCCGACGACGGTGCCGTCGATCGACGCGACGATCTCGGCGATGCGGCTCTCGGTCGTGCCTTCGATGAACACCAGCAGCAGTTCGTCGGAGTAGATCTCGCGGCCATCGGGCAGCGTGACGATGCTCTCGGGGTTGCTCGCCGAGGTGCCGACAGGGTAGTTCGTGACCACCAGCGTCAGCAGTTCGCCCTCAAGTCCCTCGCCGCAGGAGGCCTCGCCTTCGCAGGCGCGGTAGTACCGAGCCTGCTCGTCGATGCCGGGCGTCACCACGATCGTCGTGCTGTAGACCCCGTCGTTCGCGACCACGTCGGAATCCGCGCCGTCGTCGCGAAGCGTCCCGACGCTCGCCACCACGTTGCCCGCGACGTCGGTCTCGTAGAGGGTGAAGTTCGCCGGCGGCGCCGTGGTGCCGGAGAGCCCGAGCGTGAAGACCACCGGGTTGGCGACGCCGGGATTGACCGCCGAAGGGGCGGCCGACATCGGCGCCACCGAGGGGATTCCGTTGATCGGCACGACCGTGACCGGCAGCGAGATCGAGATCGGATCTCCGACGTCGGGCGTCGCAGTGATCGTGTACGTGTAGCCGCCGCTCGTCGCGCTCGACAGCAGCGTGTTGAAGAGCACCGTCCCATTGGCGTCCGCGACGAATCCGCCGTCGGGAACATCGTCGACCGAGGTCAGGGCGCCGGACGAGGAGGTCGTGGCGATCGCCACGGTCAACGGTGTATCGCCGATGCCATCGACGCGGATGGTGCTGGCGAAGCCGTAGCTGCCCCCCTCGCTGAAGGTGACCGAATCGGCGCCCACGTACAAACTGACCTGCGGCTCGCCAGGCGGGCAAGCGCCCCATCCGATCAGCAGGATGCCGACGTCGGCGCCATCGACCAGCCCACTGCCGTCGATGTCGCCGGCACCATTGCTGCCCCAGTTGATCAGCAGGATGCCCAGGTCGCTGCCGTCGACGGCGCCGTTGTTGTCGAGATCACCTGGGCAGTCGGCCGCGGTGACGGACGCGACCCCGACACTCATCAGCACACCCAACCCCCGCAACCATCCGAGACCCGCGCGCCCAATACCCGCAACAAGACCCGCAACAGGACCCGCGGCAAGACCCGCGACCCGCCGCGCGCCACGCAACCGCGACGCGCGCGTCGGGAGACCGGCTCGGTGTTCGGGGGTGCGGGTCATGACGAATAGTGGGCTCTGAGGGAGCGGTCCCATGGCCGGAGAGGAAGGAGGCTCACGCGCCTCGGCAACCCCCGCCGACTTCGTCCATAGTGTCACCCCGAATTCGGGGTTCGCCCCCCGGGGAAAATGCCTCAGTTGCAAAATCCCCAGCTTGCCGCCGAACGATCCGACCCTCTCCGTGGAATCGGACGTTCTTCACGCCGTACCGAGCCAGTCCCCCGGGCAAACCGCGCGGACGGATCGCTCGCCGGCGCCGAGGTCTTGACCTGGCCCGATCCGGCCCGAGCGAGTTCGGCGCCGCCGATCCCCACAGGGCATCGAATCCGGTCTCTGGGATCACCTGAGACTGCCCATGCCACAGACTCTCCATGCCACAGAC